>NZ_CAMHZD010000008.1 GCF_946190065.1 Streptococcus mitis | reverse complement strand
TACCATAGTCCGTACGGGATTCGAACCCGTGTTACCGCCGTGAAAAGGCGGTGTCTTAACCCCTTGACCAACGGACCTGAGTTGTTATTTTCAACTCTTACTATTATACCCACTTTTCATACTTTGTCAACTACTTTTTTAAACTTTTTACAAATTTTCAATTCTTTTCAAGTACATTTTTTCAAATTATAGTAAAAAGAGCCAGAATTTTACTGACTCTTCTATTGATTATTAAACTTAGAAGCACGTTCTTCTCCCCACCAATAGGGGATTAGTTCTGCGACTTTAACTGTTTTTCTTATATTATAGTCCATCATGAATTCTGCATCTTTATTTTCAGCATTAAGTTCTAAAAGGAATTCTCTACAAGCACCGCAAGGCATGGCTGAACTTCCACCATAAGGTGGTTTGTCTCGAAAAGCTAATACTTTCTTAACCTTAGTTTGTCCCGAGAATTGGTACATATTGAAGAGGGCAGCTCGTTCTGCGCAGAGATGGAACACACCACAGGTTCCCTCCATACAGAATCCTGTAAATATTTGTCCATCTTCTGCTTCTACTGCAGCTACAACATGATTGGCATAAACAAAGTCTGATACTTCATGTGGATTGTATAGTTTCTGTGCTTCTTCGTACATCTTTTCCCAGATGTCCATTGTTGCATCCTTCTTATTTAGAGATTTCTTTTAGCATGTTTGCGATATGCTGAATTGATTTTTCACGTCCAAGCAAGAAAATTGTATCTGGCAATTCTGGCCCATGCATTTCACCTGAAACTGCAATACGAATAGGCATGAAAAGATTTTTCCCTTTAATACCTGTTTCTTTTTGGACTGCTTTGATTTGTGGGAAAATATTTTCTGTCACAAATTCATCATCTGACATTGCTTCGAGTTTTGCTTTAAAGGCTTCAAGAACTGTTGGGACTGTTTCCCCCGCCATGACTTCGCGCTCTGCTTCTGTCAATTCTGGGAAATCCGAGAAGAAAAGATCTGTCAATGGAATAATTTCATCTACTGATTTCATTTGTGGTTTATAGAGCTCAACTAGTTTTTCAGCCTTGTCAGTTAAACGGCCTGCTTTCTCTAAGAATGGTTTTGCCATCTCAAAGATAGTTTCTAGGTCTGCATTCTTGATATAATCATTGCTCATCCAGTCGAGTTTCTTCTGATCAAAGGCTGCCGGTGACTTGCTGAGGCGGTTTTCATCGAAAAGTTTAATCAATTCTTCACGAGAGAAAATCTCATCTTCTCCACCTGGGTTCCAACCAAGAAGAGCAATAAAGTTAAAGACTGCTTCTGGTAAATAACCTTTTTTACGGTAGTCTTCGATAAACTGAAGGGTGTTAGTGTCACGTTTAGACAATTTTTTCCCAGTTTCAGAGTTGATAATCAAAGTCATGTGACCAAACTCTGGAGCTTCCCAACCAAGTGCTTCATAAACCATGAGCTGTTTTGGTGTATTAGCAATGTGGTCGTCTCCACGGATTACGTGAGAAATTTGCATATCATGGTCATCGATGACAACGGCAAAGTTGTATGTTGGGTAACCGTCTTTCTTTTGGATAACCCAGTCACCACCGATATTGCCACCTTCAAATTCGATATCGCCTTTGACCATATCATGCCACTTGTAGATACCTGACTCATTGACAGCCAAACGAACAGTTGGGATGATCCCTGCTGCTTCACGTTCTGCGATGTAAGCTGCTTTTTCTTCTTCACTCATACCAAGGTATTCATTGATGTAGCGTGGTGTTTCGCCAGCTGCTTCTTGGCGTTCGCGTTCAGCTGCCAACTCTTCTTCTGTAACGTAAGATTTGTAGGCTTTTCCTTCAGCTAACAGTTGGTCGATGTATTTTTGATACAAGTCCAAACGCTCAGACTGGCGGTAATTTTCATGTGTTTCTGGGCTTTCATCCCAATCCATACCTAACCAGCGAAGGTTTTCAAGTTGTGAACGTTCACCATCCTCGACATGACGTTTACGGTCAGTATCTTCGATACGAATGATAAAAGTTCCACCATGATGACGTGCGTAAAGGTAGTTGAACAATGCTGTACGGGCATTCCCGATGTGTAGTAGTCCTGTTGGACTTGGTGCGTAACGTACGCGGATATCTTTTGACATAGTTTCTCCTATAAAGTCTCTAGGCGTCTGCCTTTTTGCTCTCTATATTATATCACAAGTCTTGGCTGAGTCCAATTTCTATGGATAAAGAGAGTAAAAAGAGTGGACAAACCACTCTTTTCTTCTATTATAGACGTGCGTTAAGTTCTTTGCTTAATTCTTCAAATCCTGGTTTTCCAAGGAGAGCAAACATGTTACGTTTGTAAGCTTCAACACCTGGTTGGTCAAATGGGTTGATAGCATTCAAGTAACCTGAAAGGGCGATAGCCAATTCGAAGAAGTAGATAGTGTAACCAAGAGTGAAAGCATCTTGCTCTGGAAGAGTCACGTACATGTTTGGTACATCACCATCTGTGTGGGCAAGAAGAACACCATCAGTCGCTTTTTTGTTTACAAAGTCAACGTCTTTTCCTTGAAGGTAACCAAGTCCATCAAGGTCTTCTTCCAAGCTAGGGATAATCACGTTTTTACGAGGTTTGCCAACACGGACAACTGTTTCAAACATGATACGAGTTCCTTCTTGGATAAATTGACCAAGTGAGTGCAAGTCAGTTGAGAAGTTGGCTGAAGTTGGATAGATACCTTTTTGGTCTTTTCCTTCTGATTCACCAGCCAATTGTTTCCACCACTCTGAGAAGTACTGAAGTGATGGCTCATAGTTTACCAAGATTTCAGTTGCATAGCCTTTACGGTAAAGGATATTACGAACAGCTGCATATTGGTAAGCTTCGTTTTCAGAGATTTTATCTGAAGTGTAGTCTTTGCGAGCTGCATTCGCACCTTCCATAAGGGCTTTGATGTCAGCTCCTGATGCTGCGATTGGAAGCAAACCAACGGCTGTCAATACTGAGAAGCGTCCACCGATATCATCTGGAACAACAAATGTTTCCCAACCGTTAGCATCTGCTTCAACCTTAACAGCGCCTTTTTGGCGGTCAGTTGTTGCATAGATACGTTTGTTTGCTTCTTCTTGACCGTATTTCTTAACCAAAAGTTCTTTGAAGACACGGAAAGCGATAGCTGGTTCAGTTGTTGTACCTGATTTAGAAATCACGTTTACCGAGAAGTCTTTGTCAGCTACGTACTCTACCAAGTCAGCAAGGTAAGTAGATGAGATTGAGTTTCCTGCGTAAAGGATTTGTGGAGCCTTGCGTTCTTCTTTTGTTTGCAAGTTTGCAAAGTGGTGGTTCAAGAAGTCGATTGCTGCTTTCGCACCAAGGTAAGATCCACCGATACCGATTACAACCAAAACATCGCTGTCTGATTTGATTTGCTCAGCAGCTTTCAAGATGCGGTCAAATTCTTCGCGGTCATAGTTTTCAGGAAGGTCCAACCATCCCAAGAAGTCGCTACCAGCACCAGTTCCTTTACGGATCAATTCATCTGCTGCTGTTACTTGTGATTGCATGTATTCCACTTCATGTGGTGCAACAAATTTGTCTAAAACTTTTGAATAATCAAATTTAATATGTGACATGTTATTCCTCCAATATTTCTTCTTTTCTATCATAACGCTTACCTTCGTTTTTTTCAAGTTTTTTTGTCGAATTTCTCCAATTTTTATCAGAATTCAAACGTTTGCGTAAAAATCCTACATTCCTAAAATTTTGAAAAAATAAAAGAAAGAACGACCAGATGCCCCAGTCGTTACAGTTCATTCAATAAATACTCAAATAGTTCTAAATTACCATCTTCTTCATTAACCAGAAACTCTGGATGCCACTGTAAACCGATAATGCGATGTTCGTCGATAGACTCAATCGCTTCAATGGTCTGGTCTCTTGGATCGATAGCAGTTACACGGAAATTAGGTGCTAAATCTTTAATGCTTTGACGATGGACAGAATTGACCTGACTTTCTTTTCCAAATAACTTAGCTACTACGCTTCCTTCTACTGTCTCAATAGAGTGAGATGTTCCGAAAGGTAGTCCTTGCCAGTGACCTTCAATTTCTTGATTGAGGGTTCCACCAAAGGCAACATTGACAAGTTGAACACCACGACAGATTGCCATAATTGGTTTATTCTGACGAAGCGCTTCCTTCAAGAGTGCCAATTCAAACTCATCGCGCACTAGGTTGTAATCATCACTCTCGATGGTCTTTTTCTCTCCATAAAACTGAGGATGGACATTTTGACCGCCTGTCAAGATAAGTTTGTCAATCATTTCTACATAATCACGTACAACTGACTCATCACCAACAGGAATGACTAAAGGGAGACCACCGACTTGACGAATGCTCTCTGCGAATCTACAAGATACAGATGAATGAATGTTTTTGCCTTCTGCGTCTACGGGACATAGATTTGCAGCAACTCCTACAACCGTTCTAGCCATGATGCCTCTCCTTTCGAATGTTAACGATAGTCCTATCATATCACTCAAAACGCCTTTCGTCTAATATGTTTTTTTTAAGGCTGTGATAAATATTTTTTATGGACAAGAAAAAGCTGTCCACATAGGACAACTTCTTTCTTATTCGAAGACAAATTGATTGTGATAGAGTTCTGAATAGAATCCACCTAGTTTCAAGAGTTCATGGTGGTTACCACGTTCAATCACTTCTCCGTCTTTAAGGACGATAATCTGGTCTGCATTGAGAATGGTTTTCAAGCGGTGGGCAATGACGAAACTAGTTCTTCCTGCTACAACCGCCTCCATGGCATGCTGAATCTTACTTTCTGTCACCGTATCTACGTTTGAAGTTGCTTCATCGAGAATGAGAACTTCTGGATCTGTCATCAGGGTTCGAGCTATAGAAATCAATTGTTTTTGTCCAGTTGAGAAGATACTCTGGTCATCATCTATAAGGGTATCATACTTATCAGGTAAGCTTTCGATATAGTCGTGAATGTGGGTTGCTTTTGCTGCTGCCTCAACCATTTCTTGACTAGCATCTGGCACACCAAAACGGATATTGTCTCGAATCGTTCCGCTAAATAAAACCGAATCTTGCAAGACAATTCCCACCTTACTTCTGAGACTATCCAAGTCATAGTCACGAATGTCTTTGCCATCAAAATAGATCCCACCAGCATCAACATCATAAAAGCGATTGATAAGGTTCATAATGGTGGTTTTTCCTGAACCCGTCGGACCAACAACTGCAGTCATCTGGCCTTTAGGGGCAGAAATGCTGACATCTTTCAAAATAGGTTTATCAGGCAAGTATGAAAAATCAATATGACTGATTTCAACACCTTCTTGCAACTTAGTAAAGATCGGCGCCTTCTCAGGACGAATTTCTTCCTCAGCATCAAACATTTCCTGAATCCGTTCAGCACCTGTAAAGGCTAACTGAAGACTTCCCCAACTAGCCGCAACTTGGATAATAGGCTGGTAGTACTGCTGAGAAAATTGGGCAAACATAACAATCAAACCTAGGGCTGTACTTGTTTCAATAGACTTATCATTCAAAAGTACAGCTGAACCAGCAAAGATGACGATGGCTGTATTAACAAGACTCATCCCATTCATGACAGGGAAAAGAATTCCTGAGAACATTCTTCCTTTAAAGGTTGCCTTGCGCACGCGCTCATTTTGTTCAAGAAATCCTGCCATCATATCCTCTTGAATCCCTTGCACAATCACAGCTTTTTGACCTGAGATACTCTCATCCATATAGGCGTTGAGCTTCCCTACCTCTTTCTGCTGGAGGTTGGTGTATTTGCGTGCCATTTTTACAATAAAAATCAGCATAAGGAAGGCCACTGGTGTGCTAGCGATAGTGATGAGCCCCAGCGTCACATTTCTCGAAAACATGACAAGAATCAGGCCAATGTATAAAACAATATTGCTCATGACCTGAATCAAGCTTTCGTTAAAAGCTTGGAGAATATTATCCAAATCACTGGTAAAACGAGACAGGATATCGCCATCTTGTCGGCGGTCAAAGAAAGAAACCGTCAAGCGAGCAAGCTTACCGAAGAGGCCTTTGCGCATCTCGTTGGTCGACTCTGCAATCACGCGCATCATGAGGCACATGTATATCATACTAGAGATAAATAGAACCAAAACCAGCAGGCCAAGATTGACCATGATTCCTGATAGACTTTGCCAAACAAGTTCTGGATTGCCATCTTGATAAGCTTGAACTAAATTAGCTAGCTGCGTTACTGCTTGTCCAGAAAATACCGGAAAGAGAGCTTGGGCAAGAGTCGCCAGAACAATCATCAGGATAACAACTACAAATGATAGCTTATAGATTTTAAAATAATTCCAAAAAAATTGAACTGTCTTCATTTTACTCCTCCTTTCCTTTCTGTGTTTCGTAGATTTCACGGTAAACAGCATTGTTGGCAACCAAGTCTGCATGCGTGCCTTGACCAATCAATCGTCCTTGATCTAGAACCAAAATCTTGTCTGCATGAACTACCGAGCTAATCTTTTGAGCGATGATAATAGTTGTTGTTCCCTTCAAGTCCTTATTCAAGGCTTCCTGAACCAAACGCTCTGACTTGGCATCCAAGGCTGAGGTCGAATCGTCAAAAATCAGAATACGCGGATTGCTGACAATTCCACGCGCAATCGACATCCTTTGCTTTTGCCCACCTGAGAAGTTGGTTCCCCGTTCCTCAACTGGACTTTCAAAGGTTTTCTCCATACGATGAATGAATTCACTGGCTTGGGCAATATTGGCTGCACGCTCCATTTCAAATAGAGTAGCATCTCCCTTACCCTGTCTCAAGTTATCTGCAATCGTTCCACTAAAGAGAATGGCACGTTGAAGAACGATAGAAACAGTTTTACGCAAGGTTCCTTCACTCACTTCTCGAATATCCTTGCCTCCAATTTTGATGGCCCCTTCCTGCGGATCAAAGAGACGTGGAATCAATTGAGCCAAGGTTGATTTTCCTGCACCAGTCGCTCCAACTACACCAACCATTTGACCAGGTTCGATAGTAAAGGTCACATCTTTCAGAATCGGTTCCTTATCCATTGGATAGGTAAAGGTCACATTTTCAAAGCTAAGACTGCCGACCAACTCTTCATCTGGTACATCCTTGAAGGTCATGGCTGGCTCTGCGTCAAGAATTTCTCGAATACGACGCATAGAAATCATAGCACGACTGACAGAATTTCCCAAAAATCCAACCATAACAATGGTAAAGATAATCTGGCTCAGGTAATTAACAAAGGAAGCAATGGAACCAACAACTGACGGATCAGATTGAACCATCCCTGCAACTAGCCAAATAGAGAGGAAAACCGCCCCATAACCGACCAACATCATGACAGGTTCCACTACTGAAAAGGCGTAACCAATGTAAAGATTTTGACCGAGAAGCTCGTCTGAAACCTCCGTAAACTTAGCAAACTGCTCTTTTTCTTGAACAAAGGACTTGACCACACGAACACCGCGTAGATTTTCCTTGGCAATGGCATTGATGCGCTCAAGAAGGGTTTGAAACTTGGCAAAACGAGGTCCCATCATTCCCATCATGACAGCAGTCAATCCAAAAATTAAGACTACCATGAGAACAATCACCCACCACAGAGAAGGTAAGGTTTGAACCGCCAGGATAAAGGAACCGATGAACAAGAGGGGAAGTCTGAAAAGAATTTGGAAGGTCATCATGACCACGTTCTGAATCTGGTTGATATCATTTGTCATGCGAACGACTAGATTTCCCGCATTAAATTGTTCAATATTGGCATAAGAAAAGGTTTGGATTTTACGGAAGGCATCCTCCCGAAGGTCAGATGAAACTCCTTGGGCAATATAGGCTGCGAGGACAACATTGAGCCCACCAGCAACCAAACCGAGCAGGGCCACACCAATCAACCAAGCCCCGATACTATAAATAGCTTCATAGTTCCCAGCAAGGAGGGCATCTAACACTTCCTGCAGATAACGCGGCTGCAGAAGTGAACTAGCAACCATCAAGCCTGTCATCAGGAGCGAAGCCAAGGCCTGCCACTTGTAGGTTTTTATTTTCTGAATCAGCATACTTTCTCCTTAAAAAATAGACAAAAGGGAGCAACAATGTGTCAGCTCCTTCTCATTCTGTTTGTGTGATGTTATTCTAGCAAAAAAGTGAGAACTTGTCAAAGAAGTCTCCTTGATACAGCTAGAATGACTAGTAATTTTCTCTTTATAGTTTCTGTTTTAACTCGACCAAGACATTCATAGCTTGCATGGGTGTCATATTGTAAACATCCAATTTAGCTAATTCTGCTAGGATAGGATGCTCTTCTGCCGTATCAAAGAGTGAAATCTGTTCAGTGACGGCACTTGTTTGTCTCATGGGAGCAGGACTTTCTGTTCCTTGACTCTCTAGCTGAGTCAAAATCTTATCCGCCCTTGCTAAAAGGTCTGCTGGCAAGCCAGCAATCTTGGCAACATGGATACCGTAGGATTTATCGGCTGGTCCTGGTTCAATCTTGTGAAGGAAGGTGACCTGCCCATCCTGCTCCAAGGTTGCCACGTGGACATTGACCAAGTGTTGTAAACTAGACTCCAGACTAGTCAACTCATGGTAGTGGGTCGCAAAGAGGGTCTTGGCTCCGATATGCTCGTGAATGTATTCGATTATAGACTGAGCAAGAGCCATACCGTCGTAAGTTGCAGTTCCCCGTCCCAATTCATCAAAGAGAATGAGAGAGTCCTTGGTCGCATGCGAAATGGCATTGTTGGCCTCCATCATCTCCACCATGAAGGTTGACTGACCTGAAACCAAGTCATCTGCTGCTCCGATACGGGTAAAGATCGCATCAAAAATCGGCAAATGAGCGCTTTCTGCTGGCACATAAGAACCCAACTGAGCCATAACTGCCGTCATGGCTAACTGACGCATGTAGGTTGACTTCCCACTCATGTTTGGCCCTGTAATCAGTTGAATACTGGTATCTTCTGCCATCTGAATCGTATTTGGAATATAGGTCTGAGCCCCCATAACCTTTTCAACGACAGCATGACGCCCTTTCTGGATATTGATTTGTGAGTCGTTACCGAACTCAGGCCGAATCAAATGCTGGGTTTCAGCTACAACTGCCAAGCTTTGTAAAACATCAACCGTCGCAATTCCTTGGGCTAGAGCCTGCAAACGTTGGATGTACTTGCTGACCTCTTCACGAATGCGCATAAAAATTTCGTACTCTAGGTTAGCTGACTTCTCACGCGCCTCCAGCATATCTCCCTCGATACGGGCTAATTCTTCGGTTCCAAAACGTTCTGAGTTTTTCAGCGTTGCCTTGCGGAAAAAGTGAGCAGGCACATTTCCTAGTTGCGAATTGGTCACATGGAAATAGTAGCCATCCTTTTTATTGTAGTCAATCTTGAGCGTACTAATACCAGAGTTTTCTCGCTCCTTGGCCTCAATCTCAGCAATCCAACCAGTCCCTTCTCTGAGCACACGACGGTACTTGTCTAAAGTCTCATCAAATCCAGTCCGGATAATGCCGCCTTCTGTAATCACATGGGGAGCTTCAGGAGCAATCGCCGCACTAATCAAACTCTCCAACTCAGGGATTCCATCCAGTTGTTCGATGAGATAAGCTAGAGCAGGTTGCTCCATTCCTTCTAAAATTGCACGAATCCGTGGCACGCTGGATAAGGTGGTCGCCAACTGCAAGAGATCCTTGGGATTGGTTTTGCCAAAAGAAACCCGACTAGCCAAGCGCTCAATGTCATAAACACCCTTGAGACTGTCTGTCAAATCACTGCGCTCAAAGAAATGGTCGAGAAAAACCTGCACCACTTCTTGGCGTTGGACGATTCGTTCCTTATCAATCAAGGGGCGATGAATCCAAGAACGCAAGAGACGCATTCCCATAGCTGTTTTGGTTTCATCCAAAAGCCAGAAAAGACTGCCTTGCTTCTTGCCTGAACGGGCATTCTCAACCAAATCCAGACTAGCCTTGGTCGCATAATCCATCTGCAAGAAATCCTTGATTTCATAGCGGATAACAGGCTTGAGGTGGTTCAATTCCCTCATCTGAGTCCGATGAACATACTGAAGCAGTTTACTAGATGCCGCTTGCTCCACAGCTGTCAATCGTGAATCCAGTAAATGAAGGTCTTCAAAGCCTTCTTTTTCATAGGAAAGTACCAGATTCATCTGACGACTAAGGATTTGTTCTTCCTCCTCAGACAAGTCATAACCCAATACCACTTCTCGCGCCTTGAGATTACGGATTTCCCCACAAACTAGCGTGAAATCCAAAAGACCTGTCACATAAAAGTCACCCGTCACCAGATCCATATAAGCTAGACCAAATTGATTGCCATCACGGTCTATAGCAACCAAGAAATTGTTCTGACTGTCCGGCTTAGTGCTATCGACCACTGTCCCTGGTGTAATGACCTGAACAACCTCTCGTTTCACAACCCCAACTGCTTGTTTAGGATCTTCCATCTGCTCTGCGATAGCCACCTTATAACCCTGCTCAATCAAGACATCGATGTACTGTTGGGCAGAATGATAGGGAACACCCGCCATAGGAATCGGATTGTCGGCATTCTTGTTGCGACTCGTTAAGGAAATTTCCAGAATCTGCGCAGCATTGACCGCATCCTCATAAAATAATTCATAAAAATCACCCATCCGAAAGAGCAAAAAAGCATCTGGATATTGCTTTTTAATATCCACATACTGTTGCATGCCGGGTGATAGCTTTTCTGTCGCCATTTTCCGTCTCTCCTTGTCAAAAATAAGTCTTGAGAGCAACTCCCAAGACCTTACTTATCTTTCATCAAATCTAGCAAACGATCTTCCATAAGTTTGGCAACGTGCTGGTCTCGACAAATGACCAATAAGGTATTGGCACCAGCAACTGTTCCTAAAATCCATTCATCCTTGTTTGCATCTACAATATTTGCCAAAACAGAGGCTTCTCCCAATTTGGTATGAAGCACCAAGGTAAACTCTGCTCTTGCAACACCTTCTAAATGATGAGACAAAAATTCCACCAAATCAATCTTTTCTGTCTCATTTGCTAGTACATAATACACCATATCATTTTTCTTGACCTTGGTCAAGCCGATTTCGCGCAAATCACGAGACAAGGTTGTCTGCGTCACAAAGACATTGTGCGCTTCCAACCGATCTTGAATTTCTTTTTGTGTACTTAATTTCTCCTCAGTAATCATTTTTTTTATTAACTGATGACGATCTCTTTTTCTCATAAAATCCTCTTATATGCATATTTATAACTATTTTTATAACTATATTATACCAAAAAAATAGGAGATTTCAAAAATTTTTTCTTCTTTCTTTAAAATTGTGATAAAATAGTAGAAAAGTCCAAAAAGGAGCTCTTGAATGAATACAAAAGAATTGATTGCTAGCGAGTTGGCTAGTATCATTGATAGCCTGGACCAAGAGGCTATTTTAAATTTACTGGAAACCCCTAAAAACTCAGAAATGGGAGACATCGCTTTCCCTGCTTTTTCTCTTGCAAAAGTCGAACGTAAAGCACCTCAAATGATTGCGACTGAACTGGCTAAAAAAATTAACAGCCAAGCCTTTGAAAAGGTTGTCGCAACAGGACCTTACGTCAACTTTTTCCTTGATAAATCTGCCATTTCTGCTCAAGTATTGCAAGCAGTTATCACTGAAAAAGAACACTATGCTGACCAAACTATTGGCAAACAAGAAAATGTTGTGATCGACATGTCTAGTCCCAATATCGCTAAACCATTTTCTATTGGTCACCTGCGCTCAACTGTTATCGGAGATAGCTTGTCACATATCTTCCAAAAAATCGGTTATCAAACAGTCAAGGTCAATCATTTAGGAGACTGGGGTAAGCAGTTTGGGATGCTGATTGTTGCCTACAAAAAATGGGGTGACGAAGAAGCTGTAAAAGCTCATCCAATTGATGAACTTCTTAAACTCTACGTCCGCATCAACGCTGAAGCTGAAAACGACCCTAGCTTGGATGAAGAAGCGCGCGAATGGTTCCGTAAACTTGAAAATGGAGATGAGGAAGCTCTTGCTCTTTGGC
The DNA here is from genome assembly GCF_946190065.1 of Streptococcus mitis. Taxonomy (GTDB): domain Bacteria; phylum Bacillota; class Bacilli; order Lactobacillales; family Streptococcaceae; genus Streptococcus; species Streptococcus mitis_DE. The sequence goes on along the minus strand of NZ_CAMHZD010000008.1, from coordinate 72,521 downwards.
AATGGTTCCGTGATGAAAGTTTGGTGGAATTCAACCGCCTTTACAATGAATTAAAGGTTGAATTTGACAGCTATAACGGAGAAGCCTTCTACAACGATAAGATGGATGCAGTTGTAGACATTCTTTCTGAAAAAGGACTTCTTGTTGAATCAGAAGGTGCCCAAGTTGTGAATCTTGAGAAATATGGAATTGAACATCCAGCCCTTATCAAGAAATCTGATGGTGCAACTCTCTATATCACACGTGACTTGGCTGCAGCCCTTTACCGTAAAAATGAATACCAATTTGCCAAATCTATCTACGTCGTTGGTCAAGAGCAATCTGCCCACTTTAAACAGCTCAAAGCTGTCTTGAAAGAGATGGGCTACGACTGGAGTGACGACATTACTCACGTTCCTTTTGGTTTGGTTACAAAAGAAGGCAAGAAACTCTCTACTCGTAAAGGGAATGTCATCTTGCTAGAGCCTACTGTTGCTGAGGCTGTTAGTCGTGCCAAAGCCCAAATTGAAGCAAAAAATCCTGAACTTGAAAATAAAGATCAGGTAGCCCATGCTGTTGGGGTTGGAGCCATTAAATTCTATGACCTCAAAACCGACCGTACAAATGGATACGACTTCGACCTAGAAGCTATGGTATCCTTCGAGGGTGAAACTGGACCTTACGTTCAATATGCCTATGCTCGTATTCAATCTATCTTACGCAAAGCAGACTTTAAACCAGAAACTGCTGGCAACTATAGCTTGAATGATGCAGAAAGCTGGGAAATCATCAAACTCATCCAAGACTTCCCACGTATTATCAACCGTGCGGCGGATAACTTTGAACCTTCTATCATTGCAAAATTTGCAATTAGCCTGGCTCAAGCCTTCAACAAATATTATGCACATACACGTATCTTGGATGAAAGTCCAGAACGCGACAGCCGTCTAGCACTCAGCTACGCAACCGCAGTCGTTCTCAAAGAAGCCCTTCGCTTGCTTGGAGTAGAAGCGCCAGAGAAGATGTAAATCGTTACAAGAGACTGGAACTAAAGTTCCTAGTCTCTTGACGGCAATCGCTATATGGCGAATTGCCTAAACGCTTCACTAATTCACCCAACCAAATAATATCGATTTGGTTGGGGTCATGTCGTAATCTTTTAATCACTTTATTGTAAAGCAATCTAAGTAACTAACGCCAAATCCTATTCGGACTTTGGCTAGGCGCTTCACTAGTCATGGCCCCTAAATATAATCGATTTAGAAGCCATGACGTCGTAATCTTAAAGTTATTGGAACTAAAGTTCCTAATTGTTAGACGCTAGCCGCTTATATGCGGACTAGCTAACTGCTTCACTAGTATTGTAATAGAAATAATATCGATTTCTATTACAATACGTCGTAACTATGTGGCGCATTGCCTAAACGATTTACTAATTCACCTAACCAAATAATATCGATTTGGTTAAGAGACTTATCAAGTTTTGCTGGCTTGTTCTGCTATTTTAGGTCCACTAAATCGATTTACTCACTACTACTTCTTTATCATACAGGGAGATTTCCTATGAGCCAATATGCTTATATCCTCGTTGTAATTAGCTTGGTGTTCCTTTTTCTGCTCAACAAGTACGAGAAAGAACGGCTTCAAAGACTCTACCAAGAACAACTTTTGAAGGATGAAACATTTAGGACTGACATCAAAGAAAAAATTCACACGACTGAAAATATCAATGATGTCATTGCTTACATCAATAAAACTTATCATCTGGGAATGTTGCTATCAAAAGACATTACAGATCAATTGAAATAAACCGAGTTATTCTTTAAGGAATATAAAAACCGAGACTAAGAGTTTAATACTTAGCCTCGGTTTTTATATATTTTTCAAGTAACAAAGCAACCACTCCCCAGCAATGCAAGTGCAAAATCCTCTAGAATATGATAGAATAATGAAAAGGACTCTATTAAGGAGGAAATCATGGAAAAACAAACCATCGCCGTCTTGGGGCCTGGTTCTTGGGGAACTGCTCTTTCACAAGTCTTAAATGACAATGGACACGAGGTACGTATTTGGGGAAACATTCCCGAGCAAATCAATGAAATTAATACCTATCATACTAACAAACACTACTTTAAAGATGTCGTTCTAGATGAAAATATCATTGCCTACACCGACTTATCAGAGGCACTGAAAGATGTAGATGCGATTTTGTTTGTTGTCCCAACAAAAGTGACACGACTTGTTGCCCAACAAGTTGCAAAAACCTTAGACCATAAGGCTATCATCATGCACGCATCAAAGGGATTAGAGACTGATAGCCATAAACGATTATCAACCATCCTTGAAGAAGAAATTCCTGAACATCTCCGCAGTGATATTGTCGTTGTTTCAGGACCTAGTCATGCGGAAGAAACCATTGTACGTGACCTGACTTTAATCACTGCCGCTTCTAAAGATTTACACACAGCTCAATACGTTCAAGAACTCTTTAGTAATCACTACTTCCGACTTTATACCAATACGGATGTTATCGGGGTCGAAACCGCTGGTGCTCTCAAAAATATTATTGCTGTCGGTGCTGGAGCTTTACATGGTCTAGGATTTGGTGACAATGCCAAGGCAGCCATTATCGCTCGAGGTTTGGCAGAAATTACTCGTCTAGGGGTAGCACTCGGAGCCAATCCATTGACCTATAGCGGCTTATCTGGTGTGGGAGATTTGATTGTAACGGGAACTTCCATCCACTCTCGTAACTGGAGAGCTGGAGATGCTCTTGGTCGTGGAGAATCTTTAGCTGATATCGAAGCCAATATGGGCATGGTGATTGAAGGAATCTCAACGACTCGAGCAGCCTATGAACTAGCGCAAGAACTTGGAGTCTATATGCCAATTACACAGGCCATTTACCAAGTTATCTACCACGGAACCAATATCAAAGATGCCATTTATGACATCATGAACAATGAATTTAAAGCAGAAAATGAGTGGTCTTAACCCTCTAAAGAAAGGATACTTATGACATCAAAAGTTAGAAAGGCAGTCATCCCTGCCGCTGGGCTTGGAACTCGATTTTTACCAGCAACAAAGGCCCTTGCCAAAGAAATGTTACCAATTGTAGATAAACCAACTATCCAGTTTATCGTAGAAGAAGCTCTTAAATCAGGTATTGAAGATATTCTGGTTGTTACTGGTAAATCAAAACGTTCTATTGAAGACCACTTTGACTCAAACTTTGAGCTTGAGTACAACCTCAAAGAAAAAGGCAAACATGACTTGCTAAAATTGGTAGACGAAACAACTGGCATTCGCCTTCACTTTATCCGTCAAAGCCATCCTCGTGGTCTTGGTGATGCTGTCTTACAAGCAAAAGCTTTTGTGGGGAATGAGCCCTTCGTTGTCATGCTTGGTGACGACCTAATGGATATCACAGATGACCACGCTGTACCTTTGACAAAACAATTAATGAACGATTACGAGACAACCCACGCATCAACAATTGCTGTTATGCCTGTTCCTCATGAAGACGTTTCAGCATATGGAGTTATCGCTCCTCAAGGTGAAGGAATTAATGGTCTCTATAGCGTCGAAACTTTCGTAGAAAAACCAGCTCCAGAAGATGCTCCAAGTGATTTGGCAATCATCGGCCGCTATCTGCTCACACCAGAAATTTTTGAGATCCTCGAAAATCAAGCTCCCGGTGCTGGAAATGAAATCCAGCTTACCGACGCTATTGATACACTTAATAAAACACAACGTGTTTTCGCCCGTGAATTTACAGGAGCTCGTTACGACGTTGGCGATAAGTTTGGCTTTATGAAAACATCTATTGACTACGCCCTCAAGCACCCACAAGTCAAAGATGACTTGAAAGATTACATCATCCAACTTGGAAAAGAATTGGCTGAGAAGGAATAGAATTAGTTTCCAGATAATAAATTAAGTCTCCAGCAAGTTGACTCTGGAGACTTAATTATTTTACAAATTTACATACAATTTAAAAATTTATGTGATATGTCTCTAAATCTACCAACTCAACCTCAGTCCTTAATGACGGATTACAGATTTTCAATCAAAAATCGATTTGAAGTTTTAATGATATTTGCTATTTTGGGGACTTTTAAATCATCTGTATACAGAAAATGTTTTTCCTTTTCCTTATTTTTAGCTAGAAATTCACTTCTTGCTTGTATTGATAAGTTGCCCACTCTTTCAGTTTCTTTTCGAGAACCATCCCTATCTTTCAAGATTTTTTCTTCGGCCATTAAGACACAATATTTTAGGGCAACTTGTTTTTCTTTTAAGAAGGTTGCAATTTTCTTTAGTTGCTCTTCAAAAATGACATATTCTATCACAACGGTAATACCTCGGTCGATGAAATTATTGATCAGACTGATGATATTATCCCAAAATAAATCCATGTAATAACCATCATCTTCCCAAGGAGCCACGAGTCCTCCTTTAATCATTAAATAAATCATGTCGCCTTCAATTACTGCACTTTTCTTAAAAGAATAGGCCAACTCCTTACTGACTGTGCTTTTCCCAACACCAGGAGGACCTGAAATGATGTAAACACAATTTTCCATTCGACTACCTCGTCCATTCTTTTATTATTGACTATTATAGCATTTTTTAGTCTATTAAAGATCAGACAAATTCATCAAATCATAAGATACAAGAAACTCGCTATCCTTCCAATTTTGCAACAAAAAAGCCATCTTTGTAGATGACTTATTGGCAACTGAATCCATGCGCATTTAACTATTCATTCCCTACACATAGCCCATTCCCTTGTAGAGAAGTAAGACTGCGAGTCCTACAAATAACACTAACGCTACCAGTCTCTGACTAGCGCTATACATCCGTCTTTCTCCTCGAACTGGAAAGATGACTGCTAGAAATGCTCCACCGACTGCACCTCCGATATGGCCTGCTAGGCTGATTCCTGGAATCAGAACACTTCCAATAATGTTAACCACAAAAAGTGTCAGATAGGATTGCCCCAACTGCTGGATATAAGGATTACGAGTTGCATAGCGAAGAACAATAATCGCGGCAAATAGCCCATAAAGAGAGGTAGAGGCTCCTGCAGCTAAGGATTTTGGACTAAATACAAAAACAAAGAGATTGCCCATCATTCCAGATAAGAGATAGAGAAAGAAAAACTTCTTGGATCCGAAAATCTCCTCTACTTGCCTACCAAGATAATATAGCGAAAGCATATTGACAATGAAATGTTCCCACCCAATATGAACAAAAATGGCAGAGAAGAGACGCCAAACCTGCTCAGGAAAGAGGCGAATAGCCGGCCCATACATGGCTCCAAATCGAAATAATGTATCCGCCCTGTCAAAGTCTCCACCTGTAGTCACCAGAATTAATAGAAACACCAAGGCCGTCACTAAAAGGAAGAAACTCGTCACAGGGTAACGTCTATCAAAGATTTCCTTCATCAATCAGAACCTCCTGAACAGGAATGTCATGGTTTTCAGGGATAAAGTCCTGAACTTGATAATGATAAACTGTACTCAAAGTATGGCCAGTAAAATGTTCCAAATAGCGGTCATAATAACCTCCACCGTAGCCAATCCGATAGCCCTTGGTCGTAAAAGCCAGACCAGGAACATGAATCAAATCAATTTTTGAAACATCCACAACTTCCAAATTTCCCTGTTGCTCCAGTAATCCAAAGGAAGTTTTTACCAACTGTTGCGGATCATAGACTACAAAGTCCATGCGCCCTTTGGGATAAGTTTTAGGTATCAAAACCTTCTTGCCGTCCTTAAGCGCCTGCTCAATCAGTTCCTGCGTTTGAAACTCATGAGGAAAAGAGAGATAAGTTGCGATGACTTTAGCTTCTTGGTAAAAGGGATGGTGTAAAAGTCGCTCGGTTAAAGCTTGGTCTATAGCCTGTTTTTGTTCTTGAGATACAGCTTTCATTTCTTGCAAGACTTGCTTGCGTAATTCTGCTTTCATAGACAATTCCTCTACTCTGCTGCCTTCTTTTTCAGAAAACTAGAAACCGCATCTACCCCAATGGCTAAGGCTTCTTCCTTGGGACTCATCTGAGGGTGATGAAGGGCGTAGGGACTATCGATACCTAGCCAAAACATCACGCCATCAACCTTTGAAAGGAGATAACCAAAGTCCTCACCTGTCATAGCAGGTTCGATATCAATCAACTCAATTTCGTCTTTTTCTTCAAAGAAGTCCATCAGTTCATGCGCCAAGTCTGGATTATTCTCAACAGGCAGGTAGCCTCCTTGCTTGAGTTCCACTTCGACTTCCATATCAAAGGCAGCTGCAACTCCTTCTGCAACTGTTTTGACCCGCTTTTGCACCAAGAGACTCATGTCCTGTGTCAAGGCCCGAATAGTTCCATGTAAAAAGGCTGTGTCTGTGATGACATTGTTGGTTGTTCCGGCTTGGAAAAGACCAAAGGTCACCACTGCTCCCTCGATTGGGTTGACATTGCGGCTGACAACTGACTGCACCTGGGTCACAAAGTAACTAGCCGCCACCAAGGCGTCATTAGCTTCATGTGGAAAGGCTGCGTGTCCCCCTTTGCCTTTGAAACGGATCTTCACCTCGCAAGTACCTGCAAAGAGTGTATGAGTATTGGTCGCAATCTGGCCAACTTTTAAATCTGGACGTACATGGAGGCCATAAAATTGATCTGGTAACCAATCTCCAAAAGCGCCATCCTCATACATGAGCATACCACCAGCTTCATTTTCTTCAGCAGGTTGAAACAGAAAGAGCAGATTGTTCTTTGGTTGCTCCTCAAGGGCTCGCTCAAGACAGCCCAAGGCAATAGTCATGTGGAAATCATGTCCACAGGCGTGCATGCGACCTTGGTGCTGAGAAGCAAAAGGAAGGCCTGTTTGTTCAACGATAGGCAGACCATCAATATCTGTCCGCCAACCAATGGTCCGCTCCGGCTGACTTCCCTGCAAATAGACCAAAATCCCTGTCCGCCAAGTTCGAACTTGAGCAAAATCCTTACTCGCAGTCAATTTTTCAATCACATCCAGCAGGTAAGCCTGAGTCTTGAACTCCTCCAAGCCAATCTCTGGAATCTGGTGCAAATCTCGTCTAGTCTGAATCAAATCTAACATCTATCTATCCTCCGATATAGCAGAAAGAGGCTGGAAGAAGGGTTCCGCCTCTTTATTACTTTTACCATTACAAGGTACGAAGCGCATCCTCTAGCGCTGTTTTTTGTTGGGTTTGGGCATCAATCTCTTTGATGATACGAGCTGGAACACCTGCTACCACCACGTTTTCTGGGACATCTTGAGTAACGATAGCTCCTGCAGCGACAACTGAACCACTACCGATTTGGACCCCTTCGATAACCACTGCATTGGCACCAATTAGAACATTGTCTCCAACACGGACTGGTTCTGCGCTAGCTGGCTCAATCACACCTGCCAAAACGGCACCTGCACCAACGTGACTGTTTTTCCCAACGATAGCACGGCCACCAAGGATAGCACCCATATCAATCATGGTCCCTGCACCGATTTCAGCACCGATATTGATGACTGCTCCCATCATGATAACAGCATTGTCACCAATTTCAACTTGGTCACGGATAATAGCACCTGGCTCGATACGAGCGTTGATAGCACGTTTGTCTAGCAAGGGAACTGCAGAATTACGAGCATCTTGCTCAACAACATAGTCTTGATTTTCTACCAAACCATCGAGAAGCGGAGCCACATCTTTCCAGTCTCCAAATAGGACATTCCCTAGTTTGACAACAGAGCTAGGTACAGCAGTTGCGAGTTGTCCCTCAAAGGTTACTTTCACACTGGTTTTCTTTTCAGCATTGGCGATAAATTGGATAATTTCTTGAGCGTTCATTTTTGTAGCAGTCATAGGCGCCTCCTAGTTCATTATAATGATACCTATTCTACCAAAAAAGGCCTCAAATTTGAAGCCTTTTTGTTTGTTTTTAGGTATGATTTTTAGGGATGTGAGATAAAACGTGCTGTCGGTAAAAGCAAGCCCCTACCGATACAACCTAAAAACACTCTTCACAACTATCTCCCCGTGTTTTATTGACTATTCTAGTATAGCACACTTTTAGAATTAAGAAAAGACTTTTTATTTACTTTCTTTCGCTTCTTCTACCGATAGGAAAATCATAGGCAAAATAATCAAGGCCATAGCTAGAAGGAGGGACCAATCCACTACCAAGCCTAAAAATAAAACGCTCAAAAGGGCAGACGACAGGGGTTCACTGGCACTGATAACGGAAACCACCAAAGGAGAAACCAAGGACACTGCCTTCATGGAAATGAAAAAGGCAAAAGCCGTTCCAAAGAAAGCGATAATAAGGCAAATCAAGATACTCCAAATATCCAGAGTAAAGGAAAGCTGGTAAACCGGCGAGAGGACATTGCTAAATAAACCTGCCAAAATCATCCCCCACCCAACGGTGGGAACAAAACCATAACGCTTAGCAAAAGGTTGAGGTAGGATAACATTAAACATAACACCCATAGCGCTCAGCAGACCTGTTATAAGTGCCAGTGGCGTCATGGATAACTGAGATAGATCTCCCTTTGTCGCCATCAGGCAAACACCCAACATGGCAATCAAAACATAGAAAATAGCGCTTTTTGACGCTCGTTTTTGATAAACCAAGCGATTGTAAAAGAGGATAAAGACAGGGCTAATAAACTGTAAAATAGTTGCTGTCGCTGCATTAGAATATTCTACGCAGAGGTAGAAAAAATACTGAACTGAAAAAATCCCCAAAATAGCATAGGCTAAAAAGGGTAGGTAATTTTTCTTATCTCGCCAAATATCTAGCACTTGCGATTTTAATTGCACTGCAGACCAAATGAGCACAAGACTCCCTGCCAGTGTCAAACGCATAGAGGTAATCCAGCCAGAGGACACTTGATAATGAGTAAAGAAATATTCTCCTAAAATTCCACAGATTCCCCAGATTAAGCCGGATAGGAGCGAATAAATAGTTCCTTTAACAATCTTTTTCTGATACTGATTCATACCTTTATTGTAACACGAAAGGAAAAAAGAAAAAAGTGGCAATCAATGCCACTTTCCTATCTTCTACTATTTGGTTGTGTAGATGATGAACTTGATGTACTGCTAGAACTACTACTTGAACTTGGTGTAGATGAGAAACTACCAATAATACTTGACCAAGCATTTTGGTAATCTGCTTCACTTCCTCCAATAGCAAAGTGATAGCTTGTCGTAGGAGCTCCCGCCTTATTAGCCCAATAACTCGTTACAGTAGCCCCTGAAAGATCCACCGTTTTTCCATTAACGGATACTTTGCCCGGCTTTTGCCCTGTAGATTTGAGGACCTGAGATTGGGTCACACTAGAATCAAGATTAAAGCGTTCATTGCCCCAAACACCAGGCTCAGCCTGTTGGATAGCATTGACCAAGTAAGCCATATATTTGGCATTTCGATAATGCCCAGCCCCCTTAGCCATCGGGCGGTTGTCATCATGCCCTAGCCAACCACCTAGAGTCAATCTTGGTGTTGACAGCATGAGCCACATATTTTCATCTTCATTAGTTGTACCAGTCTTCCCAATCCAGTCTGCACGAGCTAAGCTTGAATTGATAGAAGTCAAGTCTGTTTGGAAACTTGAAGTGATTCGGGATGAAATCACCTCACGAAGCAAACTCTGCATAATCGTTGCTGTTGCCTTCGAGTACACTTGAACTGGTTTGTCTTGGAATTCATAGATTACTCTACCATCAGATGATTCAATCTTAGAAATCACATGTTTCTGATGGTAGACACCGTTATTAGCTAGTGTCTGATAACCATTTGTATGCTGGGCAACTGTGACTTCAATCCCACCACCCATAGGCAGACTTTCGATACCGTACTCCGGAATCTCGTAACCCATTTTCTCCATGTAACCCTTGACATCTACACCCTTCTCACGAAGCATGCGATAGGTCCAATAGGCTGGGATATTCCATGAATAGTTCAAGGCTTCACCCAGAGTCATCATGCCTGTACCTGGACTGTTCACATACATGATAGGATTGCCATTAGAGAATTTTGTCGGATAATTTGACAAGATACTAGCGCTTCCCATCAAACCTTGGTCAATGGCAATACCGTAGGCCAGCAAAGGCTTGGTTGTAGAGGCTGGCGAACGCTTGGTATCAAAGGCGTGATTGTTTTGGTTTGTCTGGTAATTACGACCACCAACGAAGCCTAGAACAGCCCCCGTTTTATTGTCCATCAAAACATTCCCTACTTCAGGCTGCCCAGTCGAATCATCTACCAAACGACCGTAGTTAGCAACTGCATTTTGCATGGCGTTATGGATTTTTTTATTGATCGTTGTAGTGATTTTGTAGCCACCATTACTGAGTTCCTGCTCAGCACGCTCATGATATGCCTTTTGAATCGCTTCCTTTTTCAACTCTTGACTAGAGACATTGTCCTGCTGAATTAAATAATCATACATACGATCTGTTGCTTCAGACATAGCCGTAAAGTAAAGGTAATCTCTTGAAACAGCATTGACAGTTCCTGATGGCAAAAAGTCTTGTTTGAGATTGTAATCCTTGTACTGGTCGTATTCTTCCTGAGTCAAGGCACCCGTACGGTACATATTATAGAGAACATCCTTAGCTCGTTTCAAACCAAGCTCTAAATCTTCATCACTCTTTAACTCTCCAGTATTTTCATAAGGTGAATAAGTAATCGGACTCTGTGGCAAACCTGCTAGGAAGGCAGCTTGGGGAATACTCAACTTGTTGGCATCGATACCGAAAATCCCTTCAGCAGCTTGCTGGGCACCTGCAATATTCTGCCCTTTATGATTTCGACCAAAGGGAGCAACGTTGAGATAGGTGGTCAATATTTCATCCTTACTCATGTTGCGTTCCAAGGCAAGGGCATCAACAATTTCTGTAGCCTTACGAGCCAAAGTCGGAGCATCTCCAACCACTTGTTGTTTGATTAACTGTTGGGTCAAGGTCGAGCCCCCGCTAGATGAGCCCAAACCTGCAAAGGTTCCCAAAGTCGCCCGAATCACAGCTTTTGGCACAACCCCATTATGTTCAAGAAAATGTTCGTCCTCAGTTGCAACGATAGCCTTTTTGAGATTGTCCGATATTTCCTCAGATGAGACAGAAGTTCTCAGTAAATCACTCTCGATAGAAGCAATGACACTCCCATCTGCGTAAACAATTTCTGAGATGGAAGAAATATTTTTAACCTGCTTGACCAAGTCCTCCGATTGGGGAACCTTGGCCTTGTCAAACAAAGCAACTCCATAACCAAGAGCTACACCAGCACCAAAAAGCCCACCGATAAAGCCTAGAATAAAGAGAGTATTCAAAATTCCCTTGATAACAACTAAAATGCTACCTAGGATAGCCAGAACTTTCCCACCTGTCCCATCCGACTGCTTCTCTTCTGAGACTTTCTCTGATTTTTTATGATTTATTTTTGATTTTACTAGCTGGAAAAATTCCAGCATTTTTTGTTTTAATTCATTTAATTGATTTTGCATGGATTTCCTCACTGTAACTATTATACCATAAAAGGTAAACTTTCAATAAAATAGCCACTTTCTTCCCTATTCTACTAGGCTATTGCCCAAGTTTGTGATACAATAGGTAGAAACAATATTTTTAAAAAGGAGAAAAGACACATGCACATTTTTGATGAGCTAAAAGAGCGTGGTTTGATTTTTCAAACGACTGATGAAGAAGCTTTGCGTAGAGCCCTAGAAGAAGGTCAAGTTTCTTATTATACTGGCTACGATCCAACTGCTGACAGCCTTCACCTAGGCCATCTTGTCGCAATCTTGACAAGTCGTCGCTTGCAACTAGCAGGTCACAAACCTTATGCGCTCGTTGGCGGTGCTACAGGTCTCATTGGAGATCCGTCCTTCAAAGATGCTGAACGTAGTCTCCAAACAAAAGACACAGTAGATGGCTGGGTCAAGTCTATCCAAGGACAACTTTCTCGTTTTCTTGACTTTGAAAATGGCGAAAACAAGGCTGTCATGGTCAACAACTACGACTGGTTTGGCAGCATCAGCTTCATTGACTTCCTCCGTGATATCGGAAAATACTTCACTGTCAACTACATGATGAGCAAGGAGTCTGTGAAAAAACGGATTGAAACAGGGATTTCTTACACTGAGTTTGCCTACCAAATCATGCAAGGTTACGATTTCTTCGTCCTTAACCAAGACTACAACGTTACCCTTCAAATCGGTGGTTCTGACCAGTGGGGAAATATGACAGCTGGTACCGAATTGCTTCGTCGTAAGGCTGACAAGACTGGCCACGTTATCACTGTTCCATTGATCACAGATGCAACTGGTAAGAAATTTGGTAAATCAGAAGGAAACGCAGTCTGGCTCAATCCTGAAAAGACTTCCCCATACGAAATGTACCAATTCTGGATGAACGTTATGGACGCTGACGCTGTTCGCTTCTTGAAAATCTTTACTTTCTTGTCACTTGATGAGATTGAAGACATTCGTAAACAATTTGAAGCAGCTCCACACGAACGCTTGGCACAAAAAGTATTGGCTCGTGAAGTCGTAACACTTGTTCACGGCGAAGAAGCCTACAAAGAAGCCCTCAACATCACTGAGCAACTCTTTGCAGGAAACATCAAAAACCTTTCTGTCAAAGAGCTCAAACAAGGGCTTCGCGGAGTGCCAAACTACCAAGTTCAAGCGGATGAAAACCACAATATCGTGGAACTTCTCGTGTCATCTGGTGTGGTTAACTCAAAACGCCAAGCCCGTGAAGACGTCCAAAACGGAGCTATCTACGTAAACGGCGACCGTATCCAAGACCTTGACTATGTCTTAAGTGACGCAGATAAGCTTGAGAACGAACTGACTGTTATCCGTCGTGGGAAGAAAAAATACTTTGTATTGACTTATTAAGAAAGTAAAACCACGAAGTTTCGTATGAACTTCGTGGTTTTCTTATATACTTTTCCCTAGAATTATGTAAGGTTACTCCCCAGCTAAAAAGTTATTACAGCCATTCTTTTCCCCATTGATTTAAGTCCTTTAAAATCGGCATCAGTGATTTGCCTTTTTCTGTTAGCTGATATTCTGTATGGAGTGGCATAGACTCAAAATCAAATTTCTCAACCAATTGGTTCTCTATTAAAACATCTAATCCACGTGTCAAACTGATAGTTGTAATCCCTTCAACTTCTCTTCTCAATTGATTGAAACGAACTTTCTTATGCTTGTTTATAACCCATAATATATTCATCCTCCATTTCCCACCAACAACATCTAAGACTCGAGACATACTACAGTTCCAATTTTTATTTGTTAACATTTTTTCTCCTTACAAAAATGTGCCTACTATACAACTTATTTATAAAGTATTATAATCTTTTTATCATTTATTTTAAAGGAGTTATTTATGTTTATTATAAATCTTACCTATATTAAGCCACTTGAGGCAGTTGAAAAATATTTACAAGAACACATAAGTTTTCTGAACCATTATTATACAGAAGGTTTATTTATTGCATCTGGTAGAAAAAATCCAAGAACTGGAGGAATTATCCTTATACAATGTAAGAATAAAGAAGTTGTTCAAGAAATCATTAGGCAAGACCCATTCTACAAAAATAAGATTGCCCAATATGATATCATTGAATTTGAGGCAAGTAAATATTGTCCTGAATTGAAAACTTTACTAACCGATCAAGTCGATGGAAAAAAATAAACTTGATAAACCAGCGCAATTAAAGAAATCCAAAATCGTCAGATTGTTTGCTATATAGATGCTCTTTTGATACACTTAAACTATGAATACAAATCTCAAACCCAAACTTCAGCGTTTTGCTTCTGCTACTGCCTTTGCCTGTCCTATCTGCCAAGAAAATCTGACTCTGGTAGAGAGCAGTCTCAAATGTAGCAATCGCCATTCTTTTGACTTGGCAAAATTCGGCTATGTCAATCTGGCCCCTCAAATTAAGCAATCTGCCAACTACGACAAGGAAAATTTTCAAAACCGCCAACAAATCCTAGAGGCTGGATTTTATCAAGCTATTCTAGAGGCCGTCTCTGATTTACTTTCAAACTCAAAAAATGCCAAAACAATTTTGGATATCGGTTGTGGTGAAGGTTTCTATTCTCGCAAGCTTCAAGAAAGGCATCCTGACAAAACCTTCTATGCCTTTGATATCTCCAAAGATTCAGTCCAAATCGCTGCCAAGAGCGAACCCAACTGGGCAGTCAATTGGTTCGTTGGTGACTTAGCTCGTCTTCCTATAAAAGACGCCAGCATGGATATCCTGCTTGATATCTTCTCACCTGCCAATTACGGAGAATTTCGTCGCGTTTTATCCAAAGACGGTATCTTGATAAAGGTTATCCCAACTGAAAATCACCTCAAAGAAATCCGCCAGAAGGTACAAGACCAGCTGACAAACAAGGACTATTCCAACCAAGATATCAAAAATCATTTCCAAGAACACTTTACCATCCTATCTAGTCAAACGGCCTCTCTGACTAAGACTATCACAGCAGATCAGCTCCAAGCCCTACTCAGCATGACGCCCCTACTCTTTCACGTTGATCAGAGCAAAATTGACTGGAGCCAACTGACAGAGATTATCATTGAGGCTGAGATTCTGGTTGGGAAAGTACTATAATTGACACAAAAAACCGCATTTCAAAAAGATATGCGGTTTTAAATTTCAATTTTTAAACTATCTATCCCAAAAGTCTAAAACATTTAAAGCTTTTAGCTTCTCCATTTATTTTCGATTCGAGATAACAAACTTATCAATAAATAACAAGTGATATAATGCCAGTACCACCCCCCACAAGCTACCACGAAAAGAGATTTCTTGATGATTGAGAGGAAACAAATCGTGGTTACCTATATAGAGGCATGTCAAAATAACAAATAGAATCCAAAATAAATCCGTCCATTTATATTTTGAAAAATATTTTTTCCACATAAGAACACCTTCTTTCCTATAATCATATTATAATACTTTGTGTAAGCGAATACAAGAGATGTGAGGTAATCAACCACGAAGAAATATAAGGATGAAGACAGTAAAAAAACCAGCATTTTAAGCGCTGGTTTATTGTTTTAAACTAGGTTTCTTACAAAGCTTACTAACACTAATCTTTAAAAAAACTTAGTTTTTGAAGTTGATTAATTGTTAGTTTTCCAAACTGTACTCTTTTTTTATTTTTTAATCCCCAATAACTAAGGGCAAGTAATGCTACAACCCAAGCAAAAGTGATTCCCAAACTGTCAAAATTCAACTTGAAATCTGGTTTATTAAAGAAATCTACATAAACTCCTAAGAAGGTTGTATCCATAAATTTCTTGATCTCTGAGCTAACTTGAGAAAACATTGGCAAGAATGAGAGACCAAGCATTGGAATCAAACCATAAACCTGAGCCTGAGTTTGTGTCTCTGAAATAGCTCCAATCACTAAATTTAAGAGGATTGTACATAATGCTACCAGAGAAGCTACTACAAGGTATACAGGATAATCTTTTGCGAAATCCACTTCAACCATAATAGGGAAAGAAATAACTGCAGCCAAGGCAAAGATTACAGGATAAAACAACACGGAAACAAGATATTCTCCACGGCGAACTCCGCTTAAAATGAGTGTTTTAAAAATTCTTTTTTCTTTTTCCTCTGCAATAGAGTTTGAAATCATTGATCCAGAAGAAAATGAGAATGCCATTGTTAAAGAACTATACAATAGTGTTTTCCCTTGAGTACCATCTGTATTCATAAAATTTTGGAAGAGTAGAACCAGAAAGAATGGGAATACTACTTGTACCAAAGTGTTTTTGTTTGTTAATAATACTTGTGTCCTCAACCAGATAAGGGCTAAAATTCTCTTAAACATCTAATTTTTCTCCTGTCAATTTAATAAAAATATCTTCTAAAGTTGGTTCACATGAGTGAATCGTCATCATTTTTTTATAATCTTCTTGCTGCAAGTCTTCAAAGCGCACTACCTTTTTAGTAGAATCACTATAAGTTACTGCAACTTTTTTTTCCGTGTTGTATTTTTGGATAATTTCGCTTGGGCTTCCTTGTTCAATAAGATCACCTTTATTCAAAAGAGCTAGGTTATCACATAATAAAGTCGCCTCATTCATATCATGAGTAGTTAAGAAAATGGTTGTTCCTCTTTCCTTTAACTCCTGTAGTAATTTGTGAATCTTCTTTGAGGTGGTGGGATCTAACCCACTTGTAGGTTCATCTAAAAATAGAACTTTAGGATAATTGATTAAAGCACGAGCTAAAAGCATTCGTTGACGCATTCCTGTAGAAAGTTTTTCAGCGGGTGTGTCTTTACTATCATACAGACCAACTTGTTTTAGAATGTCTTCAATTCGGGATTTTGAAACTCCGTATAGTCTTGCAAAGAGCAACAAGTTATTGTACAAACTTAATTTTTCGTAATAACCACTTGTGTCACCTACTAAACCTAACTCTTCAAAATCTGACGGAAGTAATTTTTGAGAATCTTTCCCTAATAATTCTGTCTTTCCGCTGTTAGCCTGTAGCTGTCCTGTCAGAATATTGATCATTGTTGTCTTCCCTGAACCAGATGGACCTAGGAATCCAAAAATTTCTCCTTCGTTTATTGAAAAACTAATTTGATTTAAAGCAATATTATCTCCAAATCGCTTTGTAACTCTTTCTACCTTAATCATTTTATTACCTCTTTCTAATGATAAATTGTATTTTAGAAACTTCACTCACTCCCATCGGTTATGTCAACAACTCTAATTCTAGGCTTTAAGTTGGAGTCCATTTTGATTTCTCTCATTTCATTTGGAAGCAAGAGAACTAATTTTAACAACTTTTCATCAAGTGTTACTTTACATAGGCGTCTGCTAGCGAGACTATTTTTGATAATCAGATAGTCCTTCTTGACAAATTTTTCATCCATATAATAGTCAATTGTTTTTACCATATTTTCCTCCCGCCTGCTAATCTACATCCCGTTTAAATAGAAATGTTTCTAGCATTGCGCTCTTCTTAACTTATTTACAATAACAGTATATACCTTACGAGAGTAAAAAAACAGGACATTTATGTCCACTGACATTTATGTCCTGTTTTATATTGAAATTATGGAAAATCCTTATTTTTTTCCTCTATCACTCTATCCCTAAATGATTTATCATTTAATAATTTCGATCCGTTTATTGCTTTATTATAGTAGTCCAAAGCAAGATCTTTATTCTGATTAGTATGAATATAATATTTGGCTTCAAAAAAATCTACTGTAGGTAGTAAAGCAAAATCTTGGACTTCATCTATTATTTCTCGTACAGCACTTAGCGTTTGAGGCATTAAATCATAATATTCAATATTAAAGTGATATAAAACAATTGATACAATAACCCTTTGAATCAAATGAATATTGTTGGCATCAGAGAAATTAGTTTGCTCCAAGATGTTAGAATAGATATTTTCAAATATATTATCAATTGGCTTTGCATTCAAAGTGCACTTTAAAAAATATAGGTGTAAAATTAGTAAATCATTGGTGTCATAATTTGTTTTTAAAAGTAACTGCTCAAAATACTCCTCAATCAATCCCTCTCCAAAGTCAGAGTTTTCAGAAACATACACATCATCAATAGCTTGTAGAACCTCAACTGATACTTGTTCATCCTCAGGCAGTTGGTCATAAAAACGTTCTTGAATTTCTTCAAAGATAGCCTCGCGTTGACGAACCTTTTCTTCATCTCCATGAATAGATTGACGAATCAATTTCGTTTTTAATTTTAAATACTCTTTAGGAACAATTAGTAATCGTTCATCAATTAACTGAGATATCGGAACTCCTAACACTCCAGCTATATAGTCTAGTTTCGCTAAGCTGGGCAAGTTATTTCCTGTTTCAATTCGGCCCAACTGACGAACAGTAAGCTCTTTTTCATCTCCACAAAAGGCCTCTCTACTCAATCCTTTTTCAGTTCGTAAGGTGCGAATCCGCTTCCCGATTTCTAAATTTTTCATCTCATTCCTCCATAAATAGACTTTTGCACACAAAAATAAAAGTACTTATCTATTTGTTAATATCTATTATTTCAAATATATTAAATTCTTACTAACAAAGCTCCCCATGTTGCCTATCAGCATCCCTTCATAATGAACAAAGAGTTTTTTTACATATCAGGGAACTCTTCTTTTCTCTCCTCTATCACTCGATTTTTGAAATTCATATCATTAAAAAATTCTGCCCCATTGATAGCTTTTTCATAGTATTGTAGGGCTTTTTCTTTATCTTTTTCCCCGTATAGGTAATATTTAGCTTCCAAGTAGTCTACCGTTGGTTTTAAGTTTGAATCTTGAATTTCCATCATAATTTCTCTTAGAAAACTAAAAATGACAGAGATATCTTCGTAGTATTCGTTTCTCAATTGATACAACAGTATTGCAATTAATACTCTTTGTAACAGATGCATGTAAGTATTATCTGAACAGTCAATTATGGTCACGATGTTATTTCTTACTTTTTTTAAAACGTCATCATTTCGTTTAAAACTAATAGCATTTGATAAAAAATATAAATATAAGATCAATAAATCATTTACAGAATACTCCATTTGTAGCAAAGTTTGATTGAAATATTCCTCAATCAAGCCCTCTCCAAATTCAGCGTTTTCAGAAACATAGACATCATCGATAGCCTGTAGAACCTCAACTGCTACCTGTTCATCCTCAGGGAGTTTATCATAAAAATGTTCCTGAATATCTTCAAAGATAGCCTCACGCTGACGTATTTTTTCTTCATCTCCATGAATAGATTGACGAATCAACTTCGTTTTTAGCTTTAAATACTCTTTGGGAACAATTATCATGCCTTCATCAATTAACTGAGACATCGGAATTCCTAGCACTCCAGCAATATAATCTAGTTTTGCTAAGCTGGGCAAGTTGTTTCCTGTTTCAATTCTGGCCAACTGACGAACAGTAAGTTCTTTTTCATCACCACAAAAGGCTTCTCTACTCAATCCTTTTTCAGTCCGTAAGGTACGAATTCGTTTCCCAATCTCTAAATTACTCATAATAAGCCTCTTTAAATTCTAATTTGATATTCAAACAACAAATTGTATACGTTCTCATTTTAACACACTTTCTTGAAATTTTCAGATAAAAATAATTATAACGAATAGTTGTAAACTACAATTCTATAGATGATTCTCTCAACATAGTATCTGAGGTCTATTTCTAGTCAAGCATTCAAAAAAGCGAATTTCAATCGAAATTCGCTTTATAGGAAAATGTATTAGTATAAATCTTATATCTTAGTTCAAGTGCCAGATATCTTCGTTATACTGAGCAATTGTACGGTCAGATGAGAAGAATCCTGCTTTAGCAATGTTAACGATGACTTTGTCTAACCATGCGTCACGGTCTTCGTAGTCAGCCAACATTTGTTCTTTAACCTTGATGTAGTCTTCCAAGTCAAGAAGAGTCATGAACCAGTCTTTATTGATCAATTCATTGTAAAGACGTTCCAAGCGTTCTTTGTTTCCAGCTGCAAGAACTGCATCGCTAACGATGAAGTCAACCAATGGTTTGATAGCTTCACGAGCGTAGAATTCGCTTGATTTGTATGCTGCTTTTGCGTAAAGGTCGATAACAGTTTCTGAATCTTCACCAAAGATGTAGATGTTTTCGTCACCAACCAACTCAGCGATTTCCACGTTAGCACCGTCCATAGTACCAAGAGTCAAAGCTCCGTTCAACATGAATTTCATGTTACCAGTACCTGAAGCTTCTTTAGAAGCAAGTGAGATTTGTTCTGAGATGTCACATGCTGGGATCAAGAAGCTTGCTGCAGTAACATTATAGTTTTCAACCATAACTACTTGCAAGTGTGGAGCTACTGCTGGATCGTTAGCAATAACTTCTGACATGCAAAGGATCAAGTGGATGATGTCTTGAGCGATTGTGTAGGCTGGAGCTGCCTTACCACCAAAGAAGATTGTGATTGGGCGAGCAGGGATGTTACCAGCTTTGATGTCAAGGTATTTGTGGATCACGTACAAAGCGTTCATTTGTTGGCGTTTGTACTCGTGAAGACGTTTGATTTGGATATCAAAGATAGAGTTTGTATTGATTTCCACACCTTGGTGTTCTTTCAAGTGACGAGCCAATTTACGTTTGTTGTGAGCCTTGATGCTTTCCAATTTTTCTTTGACAGCTGCTTTATCTTCATAAGACAAGAGTTTTTCAAGCTCATCTGCTTCATGGTGCCAACCTTCTCCAATAATCTCATCCAAGTAGTGAGACAGTCTTGGGTTAGCATGCATGAGCCAACGACGGAAAGTGATACCGTTTGTTTTGTTGTTGAATTTTTCTGGGTAAAGGTCGTAGAAAGCTTTCAACTCAGAGTTCTTCAAGATTTCAGTATGAAGTGCCGCTACTCCGTTAACACTGTATCCGTAGTGGATATCCATGTGAGCCATGTGAACACGTCCGCTCTCATCGATAATTTGAACAGCTGGATCTTTGTATTCTGCTTTCACGCGACGATCCAATTCTTCGATGATTGGTACCAAGTGAGGAACCACTTCTTGCAAGAATTCAAGAGGCCATTTTTCAAGGGCTTCAGCAAGGATTGTGTGGTTAGTGTAGGCAGTCATGCTACGAACAATTGAGATCGCTTCGTCAAGTTCGATACCACGAGCAGTCAAAAGACGGATCAACTCAGGAATAACCATTGATGGGTGAGTATCGTTGATTTGGACAACTGCGTAGTCAGCAAGGTCATGCAAGTTGCTTCCTTTTTCGATTGCTTCGTCGATGATCAATTGCGCACCGTTTGAAACCATGAAGTATTGTTGGAAGATACGGAGCAATTCACCTTGACGGTCACTATCATCTGGGTAAAGGAAAAGAGTCAAGTTGCGAGCGATATCTGTCTTGTCAAAGTTGATACCGTCTTTAATGATTGAAGAATCAACTGAATCCAAGTCAAACAAACGCAAGCGGTTCTTAGTTTCTGTCTTGTAACCAGGTACATCGATATCGTAAAGAGTTGATGTCAATGTGAAGTGAGCAAATGGCACTTGGTAGCTACGGCTTGAGCGAACCAACCAGTTTTGCTCTGTCAGCCATGCGTTTGGAATTGTTTCTTGTTGGTTATTTTTAAGAACTTGTTGGAAAAGACCGTAGTGGTAGTTAAGACCAACACCGTCACCGTTCAAACCAAGAGTAGCAATTGAGTCGATAAAGCAGGCAGCCAAACGTCCCAAACCACCATTACCAAGAGATGGTTCCAATTCAACTTCTTCAACTTCGATCAAGTCTTTACCTGCAGCTGCAAGTTCTTTTTTAACATCGTCGTAAAGACCAAGGTTGATCAAGTTGTTTGACAAAAGTTTACCAATCAAGAACTCAGCTGAGATGTAGTAAACTTTTTTCTTACCAGTGTTAACTGGCTTTTGACTACTTGCAAGCTTGCTGTAGTTAAGAAGAGCCAGATAAAGCTCTTCATTGCTACATTCTGCAATGGTTTTATTGTAACGATTTTGTACAAATTCTTGTAGTGATAACATGTTTAAGGTGTCTCCTGATATTGTATTATTTCTTTAATTCCACCAAATTTTCATTGATTCGGCGATAGATTGTTGTCAAGTCAAGCAAGCCTTCCTCGACAGCTGGTGTCAATTGATCTTCAGTCATACGCCAAGACCAGTTTCCACCAAGAGTAGATGGGAAGTTCATACGAGCTGCCTCATCCAATTCTAGCAAATCTTGCATAGTTGCAATTGCCATGAAGCTAACTGATGAAAAGACTGTACGAAGCATAGCATGTGGCACTGTTTCGTATTCTTTACGGTTAGTGTAGCGAGCCATGTATTCACGAGTCGCATCATCGATCTCGTTACGGTACCAACCAAGGACCGTATTGTTATCGTGTGTTCCTGTGTACATAACTGAGTTAGCAGGTGCCAAGTGTGGGCTATCGATACTTTCGTCTTCTGGGTTGAATGCAAATTGAAGAATCTTCATTCCTGGGAAGCCCGTACGTTCACGCAATTCGATAACTTCGTCTGTCATGAAACCAAGATCTTCTGCGATGATGTTTAACTCACCAAGTTCTTCCTTAACGGCTGCAAAAAGCTTGTAGCCAGGGCCTTTCACCCACTCACCAGGTGCTGCTGTATCAGAACCAGCAGGGATTTCCCAGTAAGATTCGAAGCCACGGAAGTGGTCAATACGAACGATGTCGTAGATTTTGAAGCTTTCACGCAAGCGTTCAATCCACCATTTGTAGCCGTCTTTGTCCATTGCTTCCCAGTCATAGATTGGGTTACCCCAAAGCTGACCAGTTGCAGAAAATTCATCTGGTGGGCATCCTGCGATGCAAGTCGCCTTACCGTTGACATCTGTCTTGAAGAGATGTGGATTTGCCCACATATCGCTTGAATCTTCCGCTACGTAGATTGGCATGTCTCCAACGATTTCGATGTGGTTGTCGTTAGCGTAAGCTTTCAATTTCAACCATTGTTGGAAGAAGAAGTATTGAGTCACACGGTGGTAAACCAACTTGTCTGCCAATTGCTCACGGTAGCTTTCAAGTGCTGAAGCTTTACGAGCACGAGCATCTGCATCTGGCCATTCAGTCCAAGCAAGATTTTCAAAATGCTCTTTGATAGCCATATACTCAGCAAAGAGCTCAAGCCATGATTGGTTGTCTTGAGCAAATTTCTCAAACTCTTTAACATCTCCGACTTCAAAGAAACGTTTCACCGCTTTTTCTAAAAGAGGACGACGTGCATAGTAGATTTTCGCATAATCAACTTCAGACGCATCGCTACCAAAGTCAATTCCTTCAAGGTCACTTGCTTGCAACAAACCTTGCTCCACCAAGATATCTAAATCGATAAAATGAGTGTTTCCTGCGAAGGCTGAGAAAGACTGGTAAGGAGAATCTCCGTAACTAGTTGTTCCTAATGGAAGGATTTGCCAGTAACGTTGTTTTGTACGAACCAAGAAATCAACGAAGTCGTAAGCACTTTGACCAAATGACCCGATTCCGTAGGCTCCTGGGAGAGAAGAGATGTGCATCAACACACCACTTTGACGTTTTTTCATAAACAACACCTCGTGTATTTGTAGTTTAAATTTTCATTTTTGGGCGCAAACGTTTGCGTTAAGATAAGTATACTTTATTTTTGGAACAATTGCAAGCGTTTTTAAAAAACTTTTTGATTATTTTTTAAAAAAAATTTGTCCTTCTTGTATGTATACATATACATTTTTCTTTTCTATTTACAAAATCTTCTTCAACTATAAATAGAAGGCTCAACTTAGCCTACGTTTGGTCTAGAGCAATTTATTTTTTGTTCAAAATTTAGTCAATCGTTTCCCTAAATAATTTCAGTAAAATCATGAAAATATGTTTTCTGACTTTTCTTCTATTATAAACAAATAAAACGCTTACTCTTTTCGTGAAATTTTTTTAAAATTTTTACAAAAAACACTTGCAACCGCTTTCCGATTGTGCTATACTAGTCCCATAAAGGAAAACGTTTGCGTTTCCTCATTATAAAATTTGTTATTCTTTAGGAGGAATACACTATGTCATCTAAATTCATGAAGAGCGCTGCTGTGCTTGGAACTGTTACACTTGCTAGCTTGCTTTTGGTAGCTTGCGGAAGCAAAACTGCTGATAAACCTGCTGATTCTGGTTCATCCGAAGCGAAAGAACTCACTTTCTACGTTGAAGACCAATACAAAGCTTTCGCTGAATCAGCTGCAAAAGCTTACGAAAAAGAAGCTGGCGTAAAAGTTACCATCAAAACAGGAGACCAAATGGGTGGGCTTGACAAACTTTCTCTAGACAACCAATCAGGTCAAGCTGCTGACGTTATGATGGCTCCATACGACCGTGTAGGTAGCCTTGGTACTGACGGACAACTTTCAGAAGTGAAATTGAGCGACGGTGCTAAAACAGATGATAAAACTAAATCTCTTGTAACAGCTGCTGACGGTAAAGTTTACGGTGCTCCTGCTGTTATCGAGTCACTTGTTATGTACTACAACAAAGACTTGGTAAAAGAAGCTCCAAAAACTTTTGCTGACTTAGAAAACCTTGCTAAAGATAGCAAATATGCCTTTGCTGGAGAAGATGGAAAAACTTCTGCTTTCCTAGCTGACTGGACAAACTTCTACTATGCATATGGACTTCTTGCTGGTAACGGTGCTTACGTATTCGGACAAAACGGTAAAGACGCTAAAGACATTGGTCTTGCAAACGACGGTTCTATCGCAGGTATCAACTACGCTAAATCTTGGTATGAAAAATGGCCTAAAGGTATGCAAGATACTGAAGGTGCTGGCAACTTAATCCAAACTCAATTCCAAGAAGGTAAAACAGCTGCTATCATCGACGGACCTTGGAAAGCTCAAGCCTTTAAAGATGCTAAAGTAAACTACGGTGTTGCAACTATCCCAACTCTTCCAAATGGAAAAGAATATGCTGCATTCGGTGGTGGTAAAGCTTGGATCATCCCATCAAGCACTAAGAACCTTGAAGGCGCTCAAAAATTTGTAGACTTCCTTGTTTCAACAGAAGAACAAAAAGCCTTCTACGACACTACAAACGAAATCCCAGCTAACACTGAAGCTCGTACATATGCTGAAGGTAAAAACGATGAGTTGACAACAGCTGTTATCAAACAGTTCAAGAACGCTCAACCAATGCCAAACATCTCTCAAATGTCTGCAGTTTGGGATCCAGCGAAAACTATGCTCTTTGATGCTGTAAGTGGTAAGAAAGATGCGAAAACAGCTGCTAACGACGCTGTAACATTGATCAAAGAAACAATCAAACAAAAATTTGGTGAATAAAAAATTTGTTCAAGGGGGGTGGAAATCAAATCCCCCTTTGAATTTATCAATCAAAAACATATATAGTTTAGGTTTTAGTTAGAAACCAGTATTCTATGAAAGGAGTTATTATGGAAAAGCAACAACCTAGTAAAGCAGCCCTGCTGTCTATCATTCCTGGGTTAGGACAGATTTACAATAAACAAAAAGCCAAAGGTTTTATCTTCCTTGGTGTAACCATCGTATTCGTCCTTTACTTCCTAGCACTTGCAGCCCCTGAATTGAGTAATCTCATCACTCTTGGTGACAAACCAGGTCGTGACAATTCCCTCTTTATGCTGATTCGTGGTGCCTTCCATTTAATCTTTGTAGTTGTTTATGTACTCTTTTATTTCGCAAATATCAAAGATGCACATACAATCGCAAAACGTATTAACAATGGAATTCCTGTCCCACGGACTTTTAAAGATATGATCAAAGGTATTTATGAGAATGGATTCCCATACCTTTTGATTATCCCATCGTATGTAGCAATGACATTTGCAATTATCTTCCCAGTTATCGTAACCTTGATGATTGCCTTTACTAACTACGACTTCCAACACTTGCCACCAAACAAATTGTTGGACTGGGTTGGTTTGACCAACTTTACAAACATCTGGAGCTTGAGCACCTTCCGTTCTGCCTTTGGTGCCGTTCTTTCTTGGACTATCATCTGGGCTTTGGCTGCCTCAACTTTACAGATCGTCATCGGTATCTTCACAGCTATCATTGCTAACCAACCATTTATCAAAGGAAAACGTATCTTTGGTGTTATTTTCCTTCTTCCTTGGGCTGTTCCAGCCTTCATCACTATCTTAACATTCTCAAACATGTTTAACGATAGTGTAGGAGCTATCAACACTCAAGTATTGCCAATCTTAGCTAAATTCCTTCCTTTCCTTGATGGTGTCCTTATTCCTTGGAAAACAGACCCAACTTGGACTAAGATTGCCTTGATTATGATGCAAGGTTGGCTTGGATTCCCATATATCTACGTTTTGACCTTGGGTATCTTGCAATCTATTCCTAACGACCTTTACGAAGCAGCTTATATTGACGGTGCCAATGCTTGGCAAAAATTCCGCAACATCACTTTCCCAATGATCTTGGCCGTTGCGGCACCTACTTTGATTAGCCAATACACCTTCAACTTTAACAACTTCTCTATCATGTACCTCTTCAATGGTGGAGGACCTGGTAGTGTCGGAGGTGGAGCTGGTTCAACCGATATCTTGATCTCATGGATCTACCGTTTGACAACAGGTACATCTCCTCAATACTCAATGGCGGCAGCTGTTACCTTGATTATCTCTATCATTGTCATCTCAATCTCTATGATCGCATTCAAGAAACTACACGCATTTGATATGGAGGACGTCTAAGATGAATAACTCAATTAAACTCAAACGTAGACTGACTCAAACCCTTACTTACCTCTACTTGATTGGCCTATCAATCGTGATTATCTATCCACTTTTGATTACCATCATGTCAGCCTTCAAGGCAGGTAACGTCGCAGCCTTTAAACTCGATACTAACATCGACTTCAATTTTGATAACTTTAAAGGACTCTTTACTGAAACCCTATACGGTACTTGGTATCTAAATACCTTGATTATCGCCTTGATTACCATGGCGGTTCAAACAAGTATCATCGTACTGGCTGGTTATGCCTACAGCCGTTACAACTTCTTGGCTCGTAAACAAAGTTTGGTCTTCTTCTTGATCATCCAAATGGTTCCAACCATGGCCGCTTTGACAGCCTTCTTCGTTATGGCGCTTATGTTGAACGCCCTTAACCACAGCTGGTTCCTCATCTTCCTCTACGTTGGTGGTGGTATCCCGATGAATGCTTGGCTCATGAAAGGATACTTCGATACAGTGCCAATGTCTCTAGACGAATCTGCAAAACTAGACGGTGCAGGACACTTCCGCCGCTTCTGGCAAATTGTTCTTCCACTTGTTCGCCCAATGGTTGCCGTACAAGCTCTCTGGGCCTTCATGGGACCTTTTGGGGACTACATCCTCTCTAGTTTCTTGCTTCGTGAGAAAGAATACTTTACTGTTGCCGTAGGACTCCAAACCTTCGTCAGCAATGTGAAAAACTTGAAGATTGCCTACTTCTCAGCAGGTGCTATCCTCATTGCCCTTCCAATCTGTATTCTCTTCTTCTTCCTACAAAAGAACTTTGTTTCAGGACTTACAAGTGGTGGCGACAAGGGATAATATATCCCCGCCACCCTTTTTCATTTTAAAACTTGTTACTGTAAAACTATCCTTGTAGCAAGCAATTTATCTCCTAGACTTGAAATAAAGCACATTTCTCTATATAATACTCATATAGAAAACACCTTTTAGAAAGATACCTATGCTTCCATATCCATTTTCCTATTTTTCAAGTATTTGGGGATTTCGTAAGCCCCTGTCCAAACGTTTCGGACTCAACTGGTTCCAACTTCTCTTTACCAGTATCTTCCTTATCAGCTTATCTATGGTACCTATTGCCATCCAAAACAGCTCGCAGGAGACTTATCCGCTAGAAACCTTTATCGATAATGTCTATGAACCATTGACAGATAAGGTTGTACAGGATCTCTCTGAACACGCTACAATTGTTGATGGCAAATTAACTTATACTGGAACAGCTAGTCAAGAGCCTTCTATTGTGATCGGTCCAAGTCAAAGCAAGGAATTACCTAAGGACTTGCAACTGCATTTCGATACGAATGAGCTCGTCATCAGCAAAGAAAGTAAAGAACTGACCCGTGTCTCTTACCGAGCGATTGAGACTGAGAGTTTCAAAAGTAAAGACAGCTTGACCCAAGCCATTTCTAAAGACTGGTACCAGCAGAATCGTGTCTATATCAGTCTCTTTCTAGTTCTCGGTGCGAGCTTCCTCTTTGGTTTGAATTTCTTTATCGTCTCTCTAGGAGCGAGTCTTCTCCTTTATATCACTAAGAAATCACGCCTCTTTTCATTTAGGACCTTTAAAGAGTGCTACCATTTTATCTTGAACTGTTTAGGATTACCAACTCTGATTACACTTATTTTGGGACTCTTTGGCCAAAATATGTCAAACCTCATCACTGTACAAAACATTCTTTTTGTTCTGTATCTGGTCACTATCTTTTATAAAACGCATTTCCGTGATCCAGATTACCATAAATAGGAGATTTTTATGCCCGTTACGATTAAAGACGTGGCCAAGGCTGCTGGTGTTTCACCTTCAACCGTAACCCGTGTTATTCAAAACAAATCAACCATTAGCGACGAAACAAAAAAACGTGTTCGTAAGGCTATGAAGGAGCTCAATTACCACCCCAACCTCAACGCTCGTAGTTTGGTAAGCAGTTATACCCAAGTTATCGGCTTGGTGCTTCCTGACGACTCAGACGCCTTCTATCAAAATCCTTTCTTCCCATCTGTCCTCCGTGGTATCGCCCAAGTCGCCTCTGAAAACCACTACGCCATTCAGATCGCGACAGGTAAAGATGCCAAAGAGCGTCTTAAAGCTATTTCTCAGATGGTCTATGGTAAGCGTGTAGATGGTTTGATTTTCCTCTATGCCCAAGAAGAGGACCCTTTGGTTAAGTTAGTAGCAGACGAGCAATTTCCTTTCCTTATCTTAGGTAAATCTCTATCTCCCTTCATTCCACTTGTCGATAATGACAATGTCCAAGCTGGTTTTGATGCGACAGAGTATTTCATCAAAAAAGGATGCAAGCGAATTGCCTTTATCGGAGGTACTAAGCGACTCTTCGTAACACAAGACCGTCTGACAGGTTACGAGCTAGCTCTAAAACAATACCAACTTCCTCTCGATACTAATCTGACTTACTTTGCTACTGAATTTCTTGAAGATAATGGTTATCGCTTTAGTAGACTTCTCTTCAAACACGATCCAAATATTGACGCTATTATTACCATTGATAGTCTCCTTGCTGCAGGGGTCTGTGATTACATCGCAAAACACCAACTGGATGTCCCTGTCCTCAGCTTCGACTCAGTCAATCCCAAGCTCAACTTGGCAGCCTATGTCGATATCAATAGTTTGGAGCTTGGTCGTGTTTCCTTTGAAACTATTCTCCAGATCATCAATGATGCTAAAAGCAATAAACAAATTTGTTATCGCCAGTTGATTGCCCACAAAATTATCGAAAAATAAAAACCAGCTCGAGCTGGTTTTTTTGATCACTAATTATCTGTTTCAACGAACCGTCCCAAAATATGAACATTCTCCGAGACAGAGACAAAGGCGCTTGGATCCACCTGTTTCATAATCTGTTTAAATTCATTAAACTCTGCACGTGTAATGACAGTGATTAAAACTGCCTTTCTTTCGTGATTATAGGTTCCTTCTGCATCGTGGATCATGGTTGCACCGCGGTGCAATTTTTTATGGATTTTTTCAATTACCTTCTCTGGATGATTGGTCACAATCATGGCCTGCATCCGTTTTTGCTTGGTAAAGACAGCGTCTGTGACACGGCTAGAGACAAAGATGGTAATCATAGAGTAGAGAGCGTATTCCCAACCAAAGGTCAAGCCTGCTATCAGCATGATGGTCCCATTTACCAAGAAAGAAATACTACCAACATTCTTACCCGTTTTCTTGCGAATAGTCAGGCTGACGATATCCGTCCCACCACTGGAGATATTGTTTCGAAGAGCAAAACCAATCCCCAAGCCCATGACAACACCCCCAAAAAGGGCATTGATAATGGGATCCTCCGTCAAGGTCGCCACAGGGACAAACTGGATAAAGAAGGAACTCATGGATACCGTTATAAAGGTAAAGACGGTGAACTTATGCCCAATTTGATACCAAGCCAAGACCATCAAAGGGAAATTAATGGCATAGAAGGTCAACGAAATCGGGATATGAAAACCAAACCAGTGATTACTCAAGGCAGAGATAATCTGTGCCAGACCTGTCGCACCACTCGAATACACATGACCTGGTTGGAAAAAGAAATTGACCGCTACTGCTGATAAAAATCCATAGACCAGAGAGGCCGAAATCTTCTCATCATATTTTTCGCGAGAGATGCTTTGTAAGACACGTAAAATTTTTATCTGATGAGCAAAGCGGCGCAGATAATAGCGCCACCGCTTAATTCGTTTTGCTTGTTTCATCTTCTTCTACTTGTAAGCTGAGTTCCTCTAGTTGTTTGAGAGCTACTGTTGAAGGAGCTTGTGTCATTGGGTCACTTGCCTTATTGTTCTTAGGGAAGGCAATAACTTCACGAATATTTTCTTCTCCTGCTAAGAGCATGACAAATCGGTCAAGCCCGATAGCCAAGCCACCGTGTGGTGGGAAACCATAGTCCATGGCTTCAAGAAGGAAACCAAACTGGTCATTTGCTTCTTCGGCTGAGAAACCAAGAGCCTTGAACATACGTTCTTGAAGGTCTTTTTGGTTGATACGAAGGCTACCACCACCAAGTTCATAACCGTTCAAGACAATATCGTAAGCAATGGCACGAACCTTCGCCAAATCACCTTCTAATTCGTGAGCAGTCTCTTCCTGTGGTAGAGTAAATGGATGGTGGGCGCTCATGTAACGACCTTCTTCTTCAGACCATTCAAACATTGGCCAGTCAACAACCCAAAGGAAGTTGAATTTATCATTATCAATCAAACCAAGCTCTTTGGCAATACGTCCACGAAGGGCACCAAGCGTTGCATTAGCCACTTCAAGCGTATCCGCCACAAAGAGAACCAAGTCCTTATCTTCAAGAGCAAGCGCTGTTGTCAATTCTGCTTGGATGCTAGTCAAGAACTTGGCAACTGGTCCGTTTAATTCTCCATCAACCACCTTGACCCAAGCAAGACCTTTGGCACCATACTGTTTGGCTACTTCGGTCATCTTGTCGATGTCTTTACGTGAATAGTTGTCCGCAGCTCCTTTGACCACAATTGCTTTTACAGCAGGTGCTTCTGAAAAGACTTTAAAGTCTACACCTTTGACTACTGCTGTCAGGTCCTGAAGCAACATGTCAAAACGGGTATCTGGCTTGTCAGAACCGTAAAGAGCCATAGCATCATCATATTTCATACGAGGAAATGGAAGCGTCACTTCGATGCCTTTAGTTTCTTTCATCACGCGCGCAATCAAACCTTCTGTGATATCTTGGATTTCTTGCTCAGTAAGGAAAGATGTTTCCAAGTCAACCTGTGTGAACTCAGGCTGGCGGTCACCACGCAAGTCCTCGTCACGGAAACATTTAACGATTTGGTAGTAACGGTCAAAACCAGCATTCATCAAGAGCTGTTTCGTGATTTGTGGACTTTGAGGAAGAGCGTAAAAATGCCCTTTATTAACACGAGACGGCACCAAATAGTCACGCGCCCCTTCAGGAGTTGACTTAGAAAGGAATGGTGTCTCCACGTCGATAAACTCCAACTCATCCAAGTAATTGCGAATAGAGTGGGTCACTTTAGCACGAAGTTTGAGGTTTTCCAGCATCTCTGGACGACGAAGGTCAAGGTAACGGTAACGTAAACGTGTATCGTCATTAGCCTCAATGCCATCCTTAATCTCAAATGGGGTTGTTTTAGCTGTATTAAGCACTGTCAGAGCTGTCACGTTTAACTCAACTGCACCAGTTGGCAACTTATCATTGGCTTGCTCACGCGCAGCGACCTGTCCAGTCACCTCGATAACAAATTCGCTACGAAGGCTTTCAGCTGTTGCCATGACCTCTGCAGATACTTTTTCAGGGTTGATAACCAACTGCATAATTCCTTCACGGTCACGAAGATCGATAAAGATCAAACCACCAAGGTCACGACGACGGCCAACCCATCCTTTCAAGGTTATTTCTTGTCCGATGTGTTCCTCACGAACACGACCAGCATACATACTACGTTTCATTGTTTCTCTCCTCTTTTATTCTGTTACTATTTTACCATAAAAGCGCAGGCTCTTCATGAAAATCATCAGAAAAGTTTGCCAGTCTTTAAAAATCAAGTGAAGACTCTAAAAATTGACGCCCATACAAAAATCCGATGAAGTTCATCGGACTCTTTTATTTTGAATTGTTGCCTGCTTTACGCTTTTCAGCAATTTCGGCTGCCTTTCGAGGCAAGACAATTTCCGTTGTGTAAGCTGTCCCAAAGCGCAAGACACCTGCAATAGGGGCAAAGACGACTGCTAGATAGTTATAGAAGAAATCGCCCTTAAAGGCATAAGCTAGCGCTCCAATGATGAAAAATAGAACGACTGCTTGAATCACTGCTAATAAAATTACTCGTTTCATGTGACCTCCTGACTCTATTATAGCATGAGAATCATCAAAAAGCTCACTAAATTATTCAAAGCGTGAAGAGAAATGCTGTAAAGAAGACCTTTTCGACTTACATAAGCCAGCCCCAAACTCAATCCTAGACTAGCATAAACCAAAAACTGTTGCAAAGTTCCTGGGAAATGAATCAAGGCAAACAGAAGACTAGATACCAGAAGGAAAATCAGAGTTTGTTTGCTATTGTTCTGCTTAGGAAAGAGGTAGCGTGCCAACATCCCTCTAAAGATAAGTTCTTCCGTCAAAGGAGCAAAAATAACGACCGCAAAGAATGAGAAAAGTGGTTGAGACAAGGTCAAGTCTATCGCTATTTGCTGATTTACTGAAGGATCATTTGGCAAGAAAAACTGGACAACCAGAGATAAGAACCAAACCAAGGCAGGAAGCCAAATAAATCGGTTGAAGCCACTCTTCTCAATACGAACAGGACCTTTCTGATACCATTTGTAAATGCCGTACACATAAACTCCAGCCAAGGCCACATAGAGCAAGGTCACAGCATAGGGGGAAGCTCCTAAGGCAAGCGAAGTAGTCGCGAGCCCTTGAATAAAGCCATAGCCAAAGAAAAAGGATAGAACAGCTAGAAGAAACCAGCCAAGGTTTTTAAGTAGTTTCATAGATAACTCCTATTTGAAATAGCGTTTTACCATAGGTAACTGCATCACATTGATATAAATATGGATTGCTCCTACAAGCAAGAAGGCTAGTAACTGAATCTCTCCTGTCAAGACAGAAATGAAAAAAAGAAAAATATATAAGACTGGTAAGACATACTGATTTAATTGGAATAAAATCCGAAAACTCTGTTCCAAATTAGCCTTGCGCTCCCCTTCATCGTAAGAATCGAAATGCTCCAAGATATCCTTTGGTGTAGAGAAAAACACCAAACCAATCTGACGAACAATCGCAATAGTCTTAAAAAGATAATTTTGAGCATTGAAAACCAACACTAATCCCAAAAAGGAAAGGGATAAGGTTATATGGCTAATATCGAGTACAATTACTTCACTTCCTGAAATGAAGAGAGCCAATAAAATCGCTACGCTTGCACTATTAAAAGCAATAGTTCCAAACTCGAGACTCCGATACATCTGCACATAATAGGTTTCATTCAGATCATCATCCATTTCCTCTTGATACAAGGAGTGAAATTTTCTGCTTTTCTTTAAGAAATTGAAAGTCAAAAGAAGACTAATGAAACCTATCAGTAAACAAATACCTGATATCCATGGTATCAAGACTTTCACATCTAACATAATTTCGTGGGATTCAGCACGTGCCTTAAACATCCCTACAAACATGCCCAAGAAACCTCCCAAGACAATAGACATCAAAAATAACAATCCACGTTTCTTTTTCATATTCATTCTCCTTATTCACTTGCTAGGTTTTTGGATTTCTTTTCAATCCATTCAACTACTGGGATGAGGGCAAAGTAGGCCCAAATAAATTGGTCACTTTGATAGGGATTAAACCAGCCTAGATCCATCCCAATTAGTAGAAACACGCTGACTAATAGAGCTATGGCAACTACATAATAGATTACTTTATACTTGTTCATCATTTTTCTCCTTTTTCTTCAACCAATTGAAAATGGACAAGAGGACTAAGTTAATCCAAAACAAATACTTACTTTCAACAAAATAGAACCACCCCAGTAATGTTCCAATCATAGCAAAGGCATTCACAATAAGGGCAAGAACACTCATATAATAAACCACTTTATACATGTTCATCACTCGTCCTCCTCCAAGCGAAATACCGATTCGACTGTTTCGTTGAAAATCTGAGATATTTTCAAGGCAATCACAACGGACGGGGTGTATTCGTCCCGTTCTAATAGGCTGATAGTCTGTCTGGAAACCTCTGCTAGCTTGGCTAGTTCGGTTTGATTGAGACCATCGCGAGCCCGAAGCTCTTTTAGACGATTTTTTAGTTGCATGTTACACACCTACTCTCCGTCAAATTCAACGGCTTGGATATCCTCAATACGTTGCAACTTGAATTTTTCTTTCCCATTTTTATCGACATGACGTAGTTTGACCCATTCCTCATCAACATCCACAACTTCCCATAAAGATGTTCCAAACACTTGTCCAACGATTGTTGGATTTTTCCCAATTAATTCTTGCAATAATCTTGACATATCTATATTTCCTTTCTCTTTTCTTTCGATTACCTTTAACCTCTTCTCTAACCGCTTGATTTTTTTAGATTGACTACTATAAATCAAGACGAGAAAAGGAAAAAAAATCCATACCCACATGTGACTCCCTCCTATTTCTTTATTTCTTAACTTGCTTACATTGTAACACATCTTTTTCTTTTTGACAATTATATTTGTCAAAAAGTTTATGATTTTTGTCATTTTGCAAAAGAAAAAGGTCAGAGTAGTTTTCTGACCAGTTTTTCTGTTATTAAAACCCTAGTTTTTCAAAGATTTCTGAGAAGTTTTGGCTGATAGTCTCAAGCGACACTTGCACTTCTTCTCGGGTTTGATTGTTCTTGACCGTCACTTGTCCGCTTTCGACTTCACTCTCTCCTAGGGTGATGAGGGTCTTAGCCGCAAAGACATCGGCTGACTTGAACTGAGCTTTGAGTTTACGATTGAGGTAATCACGCTCTGCTTTGAAACCTTGTTGGCGAAGGGCTTGCACCAATTCCAAGGCCTTGACATTTGCCCCTTCGCCCAAAACTGCGATATAAACATCTAGGGCGTTTTCGATAGGGAGAGACACACCTTGCTTTTCAAGAATGAGAAGCAGGCGCTCTACACCAAGTCCAAAACCAAATCCAGCAGTTTCAGGACCACCAAAGTAAGCAACCAAGCCATCGTAACGACCACCCGCGCAGACTGTCAAGTCATTGCCCTCTATCTCAGTGATGAACTCGAAAATGGTGTGGTTGTAGTAGTCCAAACCACGCACCATATTGGTATCGATGATATAGTCTACTCCAAGATTTTCCAACATCTGACGTACAGCATCAAAATGAGCTTGACTTTCTTCATCAAGGAAGTCCAAGATAGAAGGCGCATTCTCTACTGCTACCTTGTCTTCTTTTTCCTTAGAGTCCAAGACACGGAGAGGATTTTCCTCCAAGCGACGCTGGCTATCCTTAGACAAGGTCTCCTTGAGCGGTGTTAAATAGTCAATCAAGGCTTGGCGGTAGGTCGCACGACTCTCAGGATTTCCAAGCGTGTTGAGGTGCAATTTGACACCTTGGATGCCAATTTCTTTCAAGAAATGAGCTGCCATAGCAATGGTTTCCACGTCGGTAGCTGGATTGCTAGAGCCAAAACACTCAACACCAATCTGGTGGAACTGGCGCAAACGCCCTGCCTGTGGACGCTCATAGCGGAACATAGGGCCCATGTAGTAGAACTTACTTGGCTTTTGTACTTCTGGGGCGAAGAGTTTATTTTCCACGTAGGAACGGACAACGGGCGCTGTTCCTTCTGGACGGAGAGTAATATGGCGATCACCCTTGTCATAAAAGTCATACATTTCCTTGGTTACGATATCCGTTGTATCTCCGACAGAACGGCTGATAACCTCGTAATGCTCAAAAATAGGCGTGCGCACTTCTGCATAGTTGTAGAGCTTGAAAATCTCACGGGCAAAGCCCTCAACGTACTGCCATTTGGCAGATTCAGCAGGTAAAATATCCTGCGTTCCTTTTGGTTTTTGTAATTTCATAGGGAATCCTCTTTAAACTTAATAGTCTTATTTTACCATAAATAAAGGGATTAAAACAGTAAGAAAAAAATTAGGATTTATACTCAATGAAAATCAAAAAGCAAACTAGGAAGTTAGCCGCAGGTTGCTCAAAACAGTGTTTTGAGGTTGTGGATAGAACTGACGAAGTCAGTAACCATATCTACGGTAAGGCGACACTGACGTGGTTTGAAGAGATTTTCGAAGAGTATTAGATATCATTTTTGAGATTAATAACTGTCAAAAGAATAGCTAGGAAGGAAAAACCAACAAATAGTATCCAAGTCAACTGTATATTCCATACGGCTACAAGTGAAAAACAGGCTGTTCCCACAGGTATGGATAAGGTAAACAAGAGACCTAAAAAATTACTGGTACGAGCTAGAACCTCTGGAGCTAGATTTTTCATGAGCATGGCACTAATCTTTGGTTGAACTTTACCAGACACATACAGAGTTGAAAAGAGAAATAGTAAACCAAGTACGACTTGATTGAATAAATTAGCTAGACCAATTAGACTGAGTCCTACGGTCACCCACATCATCAATCTAGGCAAGGACTGCTTCCCAAAATAATCATTGCCCGTAAGGCTACTGATGATGATTGCTACTAAAACACCGAATTGATTGATAAATAGTGCCTCTGTGTAAGAAAAATTCAAGAGAGAATGGCTCAAAAAGAAGATGTTATAGATGCTTCCTAAAGCCCCACCCAAGGCATTGATAAGCAAGACAGCAAAGATCATGAATCCAAAGTTTTTCTGTCCACCTTTAAGAAAAACGAGACGTAAATTTCGATAAATCGTTAGGAACTGCTCTTTGATCGGAAGCTTCTCATTTTTTAGAATTTTACCATCAGCAGATGACATTGACAGGCTCAATTTGCTTTTTCCTAAAAAGAGGATAACGGCTGATACTAGGAAAAAACAGGCATTGATTCCCGCAACGAGGGAAAAATTGTTGACCGATAGACCTAAGAGCCAGACTCCAAAAGCTTGACCCCCAATAGCTGAAATATAGGTGATGAACTGTGAAAATGAGTAAGCCTCCATCAGATCATCTTCAGCTACTTTTTCCTTAATAAGAGGCATGCGCAAACCACCAGCAAAATCACTGATGACATCGCTAATGACATTGATTAAACACAGACTAGAAAAGGCAAAGAGACTAGCTTGCTGAACAACTAGGGCTGCTAGAAAAAATAAAACTGCCTGAAACAAACCGCTATAGATCATCCATTTGACCTTGTCCCTCGTGTAATCTGCCCGAATCCCTACAAAAACTGTAAAGAGAGTCGGAATAATCATGACAATATTCGCCATAGCAACAGCAAAGGATGCTTGTGACAAGGTCGATGCATAGACGATAAATACCAGGTTGAAAATCGAAGCACCAAAAGCATTGAAGAAGCGTGACAAAGTCAAGAGACGATAAGCTTGATTTCTGAACAATAGTTTCATAGGTAATCTCCCTTCTTGTTCAAATACTCAATGAAAATCAAAGAGCAAACTAGGAAGCTAGCCGAAGGCTGTACTTGAGTACGGCAAGGTGAAGCTGACGTGGTTTGAATTTGATTTTCGAAGAGTATAAGTTTTATGTGAAGTATGACTATAGTATAGCACTTAGAAATTTTAGAGGAAAAACTTTTGAATATATGCAACAAAAAAATGTGCACAAAGAAACGATAGAACTTATTTGATGACCTGAGAGAGCTCAACAATTCTATCACTTAAAATTTCAAATAATTTTCTTAGTTTGCAGATATTCAACAATCGGTCGTATTTCTATAGTATTCGGCAGATTTATTACACCCAAGCATCTCAAAAATACGGACAGCATCTTCCATCTTTTTCTGACCTTCCTTGACTCTGCCTTGCTTGCTATCAAGGAGACCTTCTGCCCACAAATAGACAATTCGGAAATAGGTTTCATTTTCATTGTAGAAATGCTCTTCGATAACACGTTTAAAATAAGAGGCATTGGTAAATTCTTCACACTCAATGCTAGCTAAAAAGCCATTCAATAGTATAGTGTGAAACAGGTTTCGATTACCAGACATTTCCATTAGAAAATCAGATTTACGTACCATCTCTCTAACATACCTAGTGAAAAGAGAAACAGATAGAAATGGTGAACTGACTGAAAATAAATTGAGTTCATAGATTCCCCAAATCTCGGTAGAAAACAGATAGTCATGAAGGACTTTCCCTTCCTCTGCCGTTAACTCTACCCTTTCATCCATACTCTTCATATAAGACTTGATAATAATGGCATTTAAAATATGCTTCTGTTTGTTTTGAGAATGGGCATGCTTTTGATACTCCTTGCGATACAAGTCCTCAAGCGGAGCTATATTCTTTGGATCCAAGACATCTATGATTTCTTTTCTCAACTCAGAATCTGTATCATACTGAAAACCTCTCGCCAGAAAGAGGATCTCCTCCACACTGGCAGATATATTTTCTAGGGCAAATAGAAACTTTTCCACCGAAAGCTCACTCTGACCTGTTTCAAATCGAGATAACATAGACGGCGAAAATTGTCCCCCAGTTGCTTGTCTCAGCGAGATATTTCTTGACTCTCGTAATTGTCTAAAGACTTTTCCAATCTGCTCCATAGGCTTCCCCTTGATTCAGTATTTTCTTCATTTTATCATATTTTTCAGAAAATTCATCAAAAACTTGCCAAATTGTCAGAATTATGAGAAAATAGAGGATATTTATCACGTGGAGGGACTGTAATGAGAGAGGATATCAAAATCAATGACCGTGCTTTGGCCTTACAAGACCAAATTATCGAAAAACTAGAGAAGGTTTTTGATACAGATGTGGAATTGGATGTTTACAATCTAGGCCTGATTTATGAAATCAATCTAGATGAAACGGGTCTCTGCAAGATTGTCATGACCTTCACCGACACTGCCTGTGATTGCGCCGAAAGTTTGCCTATCGAAATCGTGGCAGGTCTGAAACAAATCGAGGGTATCGAAGATGTCAAGGTTGAAGTTACCTGGTCACCTGCTTGGAAAATCACACGAATCAGTCGCTACGGCCGCATTGCCCTTGGACTGCCACCTCGTTAAGCAGGAAAATTACTTTTGAATATGAAAAAAAGCAAGCCGAAGTTGGCTTGCTTTTTGATACTCAATGAAAATCAAAGAGCAAACTAGGAAACTATCCGCAGGTTGCTCAAAGCACTGCTTTGAGGTTGTAAATAGAACTGACGAAGTCAGTAACATATATACGGCAAGGCGACGTTGACGTGGTTTGAAGAGATTTTCGAAGAGTATGAGTTTACTTTTTACCTGACTTGTCCATATTCCAGAAGTCTGTCACGGCTCCGCGTGAAGCAGATGATACGATATGGGCGTATTTACCGAGGACACCACGGCTGTAAAGTGGTGGCAAGGTTGTTTCTGCCTTACGTTTTTCAAGTTCTTCTTCGGATACGGCCATGGAAATTTCTTTGGTATCTTGGTCAACCGTAACGATATCACCTGTACGAAGGTAGGCAATTGGTCCACCATCCTGAGCTTCAGGAGCGATATGTCCAACAACCAGACCATAAGTACCACCAGAGAAACGACCATCTGTCAAGAGGGCAACCTTGTCTCCTTGACCTTTACCGACGATCATTGATGAAAGTGAGAGCATCTCAGGCATACCAGGACCGCCCTTAGGTCCAACAAAACGAACAACGACAACATCGCCATCAACGATTTCATCTGTCAGAACGGCCTGAATAGCATCTTCTTCTGAATCAAAGACCTTAGCTGGTCCAACGTGACGACGAACTTTAACTCCTGATACCTTGGCAACCGCACCGTCTGGTGCAAGGTTCCCGTTCAAGATGATAAGCGGACCGTCCGCACGTTTTGGATTTTCAAGTGGCATGATGACTTTTTGACCTGGTGTGAGGTCTGCAAAGTCAGCTAAGTTTTCAGCAACTGTCTTACCAGTACATGTGATGCGGTCTCCATGAAGGAAACCATTTGCCAACAGGTACTTCATAACCGCAGGGACACCACCAACTTCGTAGAGGTCTTGGAAGACATACTGACCAGATGGTTTCAAGTCGGCCAAGTGAGGCACGCGCTCTTGGATCGTATTGAAGTCCTCAAGTGACAAGTCAACATTAGCCGCATGGGCAATAGCAAGCAAGTGAAGAGTGGCATTGGTAGAACCACCGAGAGCCATGGTTACAGTGATAGCATCTTCAAAAGCTTCACGAGTCAAGATATCTGATGGTTTGAGACCAAGTTCCAACATCTTAACAACAGCACGTCCTGCTGCTTCGATGTCTTCTTTCTTATCAGCTGATTCAGCTGGGTGAGATGAAGAACCTGGCAAACTCATACCCAAAACTTCGATAGCAGTCGCCATGGTATTAGCAGTATACATACCACCACAGCCACCAGGTCCAGGGCAGGCATTACATTCGAGACGTTTCACGTCCTCAGCTGTCATATCACCGTGGTTCCATTTTCCGATACCTTCAAACACAGAAACTAAATCGATGTCTTTGCCGTCAAGATTTCCAGGTGCAATGGTTCCACCATAGGCGAAAATAGCTGGGATATCCATATTAGCAATGGCAATCATAGAACCAGGCATATTCTTGTCACAGCCACCGATAGCGACGAAGGCATCCACGTTGTGACCACCCATAGCCGCCTCGATTGAGTCTGCAATGATATCACGAGATGTCAAAGAGAAACGCATACCAGGCGTTCCCATGGCAATCCCGTCCGCTACCGTGATAGTCCCAAACTGCACAGGCCAAGCGCCTGCAGATTTGACACCCTCTTTAGCCAATTTCCCAAAATCATGCAAGTGGATGTTACATGGTGTATTTTCCGCCCAAGTCGAAATCACTCCCACAATCGGTGTTTCAAAGTCCTTATCTGTCATACCAGTCGCACGAAGCATAGCACGGTTTGGTGATTTAACCATACTATCATAAATGCTACTGCGATGACGTTTAGCTAATTCAGTCATTTGTTCCCTCCCATTTCAGTTTTTACTATTATAGCACATTTTAAAGGCAATGAACAGAAGAAAATTCTTGAATTTTCAGAAAATTCTATACACATATAAACATTTTAAATTAAAAACAACAAAGCGGATCAGGGCACTTTCTGATTACCAGAATATGCTTTTAATCCGCTCGCTTTAAATAACGTAATGTAATTTTTACAGAAGTTCTTTCAGATAAGTGTATTTAATATCTATCTTGCATTATAAAACGCTAAAACTTTCTCTTTTATATTCGATTCACTCAAACCATACTCATTAAGAAGATAATCCATTTTCCCTACTTGACCGAATCTTTCTTGAACACCCATCCGATGAATTTTTGTTATTCCATCATCAGAGAATAATTCACATAAAGCACTGCCAATTCCACCTATCTGATTGTGGTTTTCTACAGTAAATATAGTTTTTCCGCTTAACATTGTTTTTATCTGTTCTGGTATCGGTTTGATTCTAAATAAATCTATCACACCTACTGAATAACCTAATTTAGACAGTTCATCCGCAACTCGAATACTTGGAGCAACCATTATGCCAGAAGCAACTATTACAACATCTTCACCGTGTCTTAACTCAATGTAGCCTTTAGAAAAATCTTCTCCACCTTGATATACAGCCTCTGGAGCTTTTCTAATTGTTCGAATATATTTTAGTCCTTTTAATTCTAATGTCTGGTTCAAGATTTCACGAAATTGGATATCATCAGTTGCTTCAAAAATGATTGATTTAGGAATTAAACGTAACAATCCAATTTCTTCAAATGGCATATGTGTTCCACCATTCATCTCTGCCGTTACTCCTGCATCTGAGCCAATCACAGTGGCATCCAATTGTGCGTACCCAAGAGAAATAAATAATTGATCAAATACTCTTCGTGAAGCAAAAGGGCCAAATGTATGAAGATAAGGTCTAAACCCCTGAATAGATAAACCTGCTGCAAGCCCGACCATTTCTGCTTCCATGATCCCAACATTCACATAACGGTCTCCAAAGTCCTTTTCAAGATTATTAGTAGCCATCGAACTTGACAAGTCTGCTTCTAAAACTACTATATCAGAATAACTTTGGTTAGCTTCTAGAAGGAAATCTCTATACACATGTCGTAATTCTTTCGTACTTCTCATCATTCTGTTTCCTCCAATTCCTGACTTAATCTTTCTACAACTGAAGTTAACATTTGTCTCTCCTCTACAGTAGGGCGAAGATGATGATTGGATTTCATTTCTTCCAGCTCTCGAACTCCTTGACCTTTAATAGTGTCTAATACAATACACTTAGGGGATGAATTATTTGACTGTTTTAATTGGATAATCCCTTCATAAATTTCTCTAATATCTGAACCATTGACCCTAATGGATTCAAACCCAAATGCTGAGAATTTTTCTACAAAATCACCTGGATTACAAATATCCTTTGTAAAACCATCTAATTGTTTTTTGTTATCGTCTACAAATACAATTAAATTAGATAACTGTTGATGAGAAGCAAACTGTATAGCCTCCCAACATTGTCCCTCATTTAACTCACCATCTCCAACAATAGCATAGGTATAAAAGGGACTTTTTCTTATTCTCTGACCATATGCAAGTCCGGTTGCAACACTAATTCCCTGTCCTAAAGAGCCAGTTGTCATATCTATGCCCGGCGTTAGATTTCTATCAGGATGAGACGGTAATTTGGTTCCATTTGTATTTAAAGAATGTAAGAATTCTTTGTCAAAGAAACCATTCAAATAGAGTGTGCTGTACAAAGCTGGTCCAGCATGTCCCTTGGATAAAACAAAATAATCTCTATCTCGTGACGCAAATATTTCTGGAGTCATCGGCATTATTTCACCATAAAGCACTGCTAAAACTTCTACTATAGACAGACTCCCTCCATAATGGCCGAATCCAAGATGATTCAATGTTCTAAGAGTATTTAATCGGATTTTTGTTGCAAATTTTCTTAACTCATCTTCTCTATTTTCACTTAAAATCATCCCTTATTCCTCCTTTGCAGATGGCTTTTTAATAAAGGATACTCCAAACATAACTGCTAGAATAAGAACAAGACCAATAACAATGCCTGCTTGTGAGCCAAATTGATTCAACATTCCTAAAATAATTCCTGATAGACCAAAATCTGCATCTGAGAAAGTTGACCCTTGGAAACCAAGTCCTCCCAAAACTGGCATTAAAAAGACTGGAAGAAAACTAATTAAAATACCTTGTAAAAATGCTCCAATAGTGGCTCCACGAACACCACCAGATGCATTCCCAATGACACCTGCAGTCGCTCCACAGAAGAAATGAGGCACAACGCCTGGTAAGATGACAACCGTTCCTGAAGCAATCATAATTGCCATACTTACTAAACCACCAACAAAACTAGAGATAAATCCAATTAGGACTGCATTAGGTGCATAAGTATAAACAATCGGACAATCCAAAGCAGGTTTTGAATTAGGTACAAGACGCTCTGAAATACCTTTAAAGGCTGGAACAATTTCACCCAAAATAAGGCGAACACCTGCTAAAATAACAAATACACCTGCTGCAAATTGACCTGCTAATTGTAAAGCATAAACTAGACCACTTGTACCATTACTGATTTCTTTTTCTATATATTCTGACCCTGCAAAGATAGCTACAATAATGTAAATAACTGCCATAGATAAAGTAATACTAACAGTACTATCACGTAAAAAAGCTAAACTCTTTGGGAATTTAATGTCCTCTGTTGATTTTGATTTGTCACCGATAAGGCTACCAGTGAAACCACTTAACCAATATCCCAAAGAACTGAAATGACCTAAAGCCACCT
Source organism: Streptococcus mitis (assembly GCF_946190065.1). Taxonomy (GTDB): domain Bacteria; phylum Bacillota; class Bacilli; order Lactobacillales; family Streptococcaceae; genus Streptococcus; species Streptococcus mitis_DE. The sequence goes on along the minus strand of NZ_CAMHZD010000008.1, from coordinate 28,781 downwards.
TGTCATTTCCAGTTAATTGAACCATATATTTTTGCACAAATGCCGGGGAAACACTCATAATAATACCAAGTGCTAATCCTCCTAGTAAGATAAGAGGCAAACTTGTAAAGCCAGCAACTGATAAAATGACCGCAATCATACACGCCATATATAGAGTGTGGTGCCCTGTTAAAAAGATATATTTGAATCGAGTAAAACGAGCAATTAAGATATTGAATACCATACCTGCAAACATAATCATTGCAGTAGCTGAGCCATATGTGGTTAAAGCTACAGCTACAATTGCTTCATTATTCGGTACAACTCCAGATAAATGAAAAGCATGTTCAAACATGGTACCAAATGGATTCAAAGAATTTTGTACAATTCCTGCACCACCAGATACAACTAAGAAACCAACAAAGGTCTTAATTCCACCTTTAATAATATCAGGTAATTTCTTCTTCTGAAGAACTAATCCTAAGATTGCAATTAAAGCTACTAAAATAGCTGGTGTACTAACAATATCCAATATGAACTTCATCATGACGCTAGCCTCCTAAATAAGTCCTTTTTCTTCACAAAGTTTAGTAATTAATTCTCGTAGTTCATCCATATCAATAATACTATTTAAGATACGAACATCTCCAAGATGACTAGCTGAATCAGCTAAATCACGACCAACAATCCAAATATCAGCTGCATTTGGATCTGCTCCACCTAAATCATAGTGTTCAACTTCTACATCTGAAACATTCAAATCACTCAATACAGATTCAATATTCATCTGTACCATAAAACTTGAACCTAATCCTGAACCACAAGCTGTACCAATTTTTAACATTATCTAATCCTCCTGTTTAATTATCATTTCAATGTCATCATAGTTTTTTGATGATATTAAAGTTTGAACATGATTTTTATCTCTTAAAATTGTTGTTAAATGTGACAAAGCCTTTAAATGACTCTCATTATCAATAGCTGCAATACAAATCAACAATCTTACCTCTTGTTCTGGATTATCCAATAAATAAATCGGTTCTTCCAAAACTAACATTGACATTCCTATTTCATTCACACCTTCATCTGGCCGAGCGTGAGGAATTGCTACTCCCTTCCCTAAATTAATAAAAGGCCCAAACTCTTCTACTTTTTGAATCATTGCCTCAGGGTAGTTCTCAGTTATCTTATGTTGATCCAAAAGCGGTTTAGCTGCTAAACGAATTGCCTCCTTCCATCCTAATTTTTCCGAACTAACCTGATAAGTTTCTTTTGTAATTAATTCTTCTAACAATGGTAACACTTCCTTTCTGTTCATTTCTTGATAGAGATACCTCTTTAATGCTAATTTTAACTCTAATTCTTGTGTGATTACACTATATCGTCTTACTATGCTAATTATCTGATTAAGCTCAATATCTCGATACCCTGTATCTGGGAAATCTTTTGATACCAATTCAACTAACTGTGTTGTTTGTTCTTCCGTCATCATAACAGAAACTAGATAATTTGGCTTCTCTGTATCCACCTTTATAGTAGAAAAAACCATATCATAGTCACTACTAGTTTTCGCATATAAATCATCAATCTTTGAGGTTCCTATAAACTCAATCTGAGGGAATAATGCTAATAGATTCTCTTTTATCATCAATGAAGAACTAATTCCATTAGGACAAATAATTGCTGCTTTATAACATTTTTGAGGCAAAGTGTCTGCTTTCTTTAAATATCCTCCAAAATGGATAACAAAATATGCTGTTTCACTATCAGGTATGGGCTTGTCAATAGCGTCCATCAAGGGAGTCAAAGAATCTTTTACTAGTTCAAATAAATCAGGATAATGTTCTTTAACATGCAACACATATTCATTTGAGCTAGGTAAGCCGAACTTTAATCTATAGTAAGCCGGTATAAGGTGGCGGCGAAGATTTTCTCTCAATACTTCTCTTTGTTTAAAATGTAACAAAGAAATATCTTCCATTCTACTTATAATAGCCTCTGTTAATTGATTAAAGTAAACCGGAGCAACATCTACTTCACCTTCAAAGCAACTTGATAATAAAACTGTGACATAGCGATAATCATCCTCTGAAAATACCGTATCTATAATTCCCAAATCAACTACTGTATCTAATAAAATAGTCGTTATATCTTGAATAATAGGAGATACTAATGTCTCTGAAAGACATACTCTTTCAACATCCCTTTGATACCTACATATAATGAATACTAAACCGAAAAGGCAAACTTTTAATTGATTAACAATAGGTACTATCTGTAGCTTTTCATAATAATCTTTAACTACCTGATCAATCAAATCATAAGTTAATGAATACCCCCAACTGGATAAAACATAATCCAACCCCCAAATCCCTATGGAGGATTCCAGCAACTCACTAACCATTTGAAAAGCTAAACGGTGCTTATTCCACTCTGAACCGTGTAAAGTATAACCTTTTGCTCTACTGTACCCTAGCTCCAAATCATTATCTAACATAATCTTTCTTAATGATTGAATATCAGATAAGGTTGTATTCTTACTTACTTTCAAAAAGTCTTGGTAATGATTATTCGATATAAAATCTAATCGGCAAAAAGTGTAAAGATAGATTAATGCTAAGCGAGTCGACTTTGGTAAAACCAATTCATCCGACTTAATAATATCTGTCAAAGACTGCTTCGTACGATTTGATAAACTATAGCGACCTTGTTTTTTATCCAGCACTATCCCTTTATTAGCTAGATAAGGCACTAAATAATCTATTCCTTCTTTGACTTCCTTTATAGGTAAGCTCACCTTAACAGATAATTCATATAATGATAGCTCACAATGATCCATCAAAGTCATCAAAATAACTAGTGCTCTATAATCAAACATTTCTCTTCCTTTCTAACTACAATTATAGTGTAAAAGTTATAAGAATAAAAGAGTATTTCAGCACAATATAATCTCACTTCCTACAAGTAATTATTGGGCTGAAACTTTTTAGTGATTATTTGTCAACTTTCTATTAATTTTTAAAAACAAAATGATATCATTTAGATATCAAATAACAGAGGTCATTCTTATGACTGAAAAACTAATCAATTCAAAACTAAATGGTGTATTAGCATTGATTCTCATTGAGTTGACAATCGTACTTGGTATCTTTATATTTATAATGGGTGTTGGTTCGGAAAACATTTTTGGAATTATTATCGGACCTTTACTAATCGTAATTGCAGCGCTAACTCATGCTGGTTTAAAAGTTGTCAAACCTCAGGAGGCTATGGTTCTGACACTCTTTGGTAACTATACAGGTACCATCAAAGAACCTGGCTTTTACTTTGTCAATCCCTTCAGCGTAGCAGTCAACCCTGCAAACCACACTCGACTTGGACAAAGTGGTGATGTTAGCACAAAATCTCCTTTTTTAGGAGCTAAATCATCAAATGACAATGACTGCTTAGGAAATCCTTGAAGCACGTATCACTTACCTAGCTTATGCTCCAGAAATTACTTCCATTATTGATGCCCGTAAGATGATTGTAGATGGTGCTGTAGGAATGGTTGAAATGGCACTAGAACGGATCAATGAAGGGGAATTGGTAGAGATTGACGAAGAACGAAAAGCTGCTATGGTTTCCAATCTCCTAGTCGTCCTCTGTGGCAATCATGATGCACAACCAATTGTCAACACAGGAAGTCTTTACTAAAGATGGTTGAAGCTAAAAAAAGCAGATCCCCCTTCGACTCTCAACAAAGTTATACGCTGCACTCGCCTCATGGGCAGAAGATGACTTTCGTTCAGTCAATGGGCAAATCGAATATCTCCTTACAGAATGTGTCAAACAACGGAAGAAAGACGGAAAATACGTATCAGAAACCATTGACGAACCATTTGAGATTGACATTTAACACCTTCTCCTGTCTGCTAGGTCTGACAGGAGAATTTTTTCATCTTTTTTTGTCAAGTAACTTTACTTTACAAAAAAAATGTGTTATCCTAGTATGGTTGATGAAAATCAGTAGATTGAATCGAATATAAATACCTAAAGGAGAAATCAAAATGGCAGTACCTGCACGTCGCACTTCAAAAGCGAAGAAAAACAAACGTCGTACACACTACAAAGTAACAGCTCCATCTGTAAACTTTGACGAAACTACTGGAGATTACTCACGTTCTCACCGTGTATCACTTAAAGGATACTACAAAGGACGTAAAATCGCTAAAGCTGCATCAGCTGAATAATAGAAGGGAGATACCATGCGCGTAAATATTACACTTGAACACAAAGAATCTGGTGAACGCTTGTACCTTACTTCTAAAAACAAACGTAACACTCCAGACCGTCTTCAATTGAAGAAATACTCACCAAAACTTCGCAAACACGTTGTGTTTACAGAAGTTAAATAAGGTTTCATTACATTTCAGTACATGCTGAAAAACATTGATTTCATGCGATTTTTAAAATATTGAATTTCATTACAAATCATTTGAAATCAGTTCTATGGCAACCTTTTTGGCAACCTTTTTTGAAATAAAAAAGAAAGTCAACAATCGAAGAATATAAAGTCCTAGAAAATTCTTAGGACTTTTTTTATTCCTAAAAATTGTTGGAATAGCGCAGTCTTTTCAATAAATTTTAGGAATCCAAAAAAATCTTCCTACAATAAGTAAGAAGATTTTTTATTTTTTACTTTCTCATCCAAGAATCATGGACTAATTCATTAATTTGATGACTATATTTTGCATAGTTATAATGATAGTGATTAGAGGCTCTCGATAAAACATCCCCAGTTTTTTTATCAGGTTGAACATATTTCTCAAATTCTACTATAGGAATTATAAATAATTCGAGCCCTTGAATTTTATCATCTGATACTTTGCTTATGGCATAAGCAATACAATCAATATATTTTCCATTATTATATTTTTGAAATTTTTTAACAGTTTCATAGTTTGCTTCAACAGTAGTAGTTTCAGATTCTATCGGAATTGTTCTAGTAACAGGCAAAATTCTATATTTTTCTTTCCCTTTTATTGCTTTCAAATAATTTCCTTGGTTTGTTACAGTAAAGTTTCTAATCGATAAATTATATTTGATAAATTCTCTTAGACAATTTCTTGTATTACTCATTTATTCTATCCTTTTTTATATATCCTAATCCTAAACTTGCTAATAACCCTAAACCTAATAAGCCTAGCATTGTCTCCTCTGTTCCTGTATTTGGAAGTTGTTTCTTAGGTTCTGCTTTTGCATTTGTAGCTTGTGCAGGAGCTTGATACGTTCTATCTTCTTTGGTTCCTACTGTCGCAACTACTGCCTTATTTTGAGCCTTCCCATCCACAACATCAACTACTTTACCGTCAGCGTTAGTAACTTCTTTAGGTTGACCACCTGCTTTACGGATTGCGTCTGCTTTACGAGATAGCTCTTCCAAGCGACGTTTTTCAGCTTGTTCAGTTTCGTAGCGGTCTTTGAGGTCTTTCAATTTAGCAAGGATACGAGCCTTAGCTTCAGCGATACCCTCTAGGCGAGCCAACTCGTCCTTAGCAGTTTCCAACTCAGCACGAAGTACACCAAGCTTAGATTTAGCATCAGTAAGCTCTTTGTCCAAAGCCTTAAGGACTTCATTACGGTGTGTAAGGGCAAGAGCAAGGACTTCATAAGTGTCACTAGCTTCTTTAGATGCTTCACGTTTGCGAGCAAGGTCTTGACCAGCTGACTTACGAGCCAAGACTGCTACCTCATGAGCTTTAGTAAGGACTTCCAATTCACCTTTAGCAGTGGCAAGTGATTGATCAGCAGTAGATTGTTCAGCCTTAGCAGTTTCAAGAGCTGACTTAGCTTCAGCAAGAGCCTTAGCCTTGTCAGTTGCATTTGATTTAGCTAGAGCAAGCGATTCCTTAGCAGTTTGCAAAGCTTTAGTGTCTTGTGCTAGTTTAGATTGAGCGTCAGCAAGAGCTGTTTCAAGCGCTGGAACATCAATCTTGTTACCTACTACGTTAGAGAGGTTAGTACGAGCATCAGCAAGAGCTGTTTCAGCGTTGGTGTAGGCAGTTTGGGCTGATTGGACTGAAGATTTGGCTTGGTTGAGTTCAGAAAGGGCATTATCATAAGTTGATTGAGCCAATGTTAGTTTTTCTTGGAGAGCCTTAGCATTATTGTTTGCGGTAACTACCTTGGTTTTGTCGAACTTAGCATTTTCAGAGATACCATTATCAGATGTACCGTCGATGTGGATATTAAAGTTACCTTCGCTTGTAGGTTGGAAACCAACACCAATGTAGTTTTGATAAACTAGGTCAGGTTTGTTAATATCACTTAGACGAGCAAAACTAAGAGCATGCGCCCAGTTTAAACGCTCTTCTGAGTCAGAGTCTAGGAACAATCCAATAAGAATGTTCTTATAGATAACTTCTTTTAGCTCTGCTAAGTTTGATACCCCTTTCTCACTAAAGCCGAGGTTTTCTGAAATTAGGATACCATTTTTCGCTTCTACTCCGTCAAGAGCATCAAAGTCATGGTTTTCTTCTTCTTTAGACGCTTTTGCAACTTCTTTAGCAATACGCATAGAGTCTTCTGTTACGATAGCACGTGGTCTACCAAAAGCATCACGGATTTGGTTGATAAGGTCAGCCGTGAATAAGTTAATTTCACGCTCTACTTCTGGGGTAAGATTTTTAATGTCTACATTGACACTCTTATCTTTTTCTGGAGCCTTATATTTGTTAGGGTTACCTTCTGCACCCAAAATACCCCTGTTTTCAAGTTCTTTTTTACCTAAAGCCTTTAACTGGTCTGAGAAAGACATATTTTTAGTATTAGAGTACTCTCTTAGAAGTCTAACATACTCAGAACTAATATTAAGTTTCGCCTGACCACTGTCAACACTTTCCAACTCAGTCTTAGCACGGTCTAGGTCAATTTTGGCTGCATTGAGAGCATCTTGTTTTGAAGACTTGTTAGCCTTAGCATTAGCAAGGGCTGTAGTAGCTTGAGTAAGATTAGATTCAGCTTGAGATACCCCACCTTGTGCATCTTTGATAGCTTGTTCTTTGTTAGATTGAGCCTTTTTAGCGTTATCAAGGTTAGTCTGAGCAGTTTCTACTGCTTGATTGTCTTCGGTGACTTGATTAGTAAGAGTAGCTACCTCTTTTTCAAGGGGAGCAACATCAGTAGTAGATGAAAGAGAATCTACTTTCTTCTGGGCGTTAGCAACCTTTTCAGCAGTTGCAGTTGCAGTTTTCTCAGCATTAGATACTACTTTTGTTTGGTCAGCAACCTTCTCAGCAGTCGCAGATACAGACTTATCAGCGTCAGCTACAGTCTTTTCAGCAGTAGCAAGCTCATTAGCTTTCTTATCAGCGTCTGCCTTAGCCTCAGCTACCTTTTCAGGTGTAACAGTCTTAGCCTCTTCTACCTTTTTAGTAGTTTCAGCGATAGTCTTTTCAGCATTAGCAATGTTTACTTCAGTAGATGCAACAACTTCTTTTTGCTTAGCTACATCCTGACTAGCCTTATCAGATTCAGCCTTAGCCTTGTCAACATCAGCTTGACTAGGAACTTTAGGGACTACCTCGTCCTTAGCAACTACCCTAGTTGCAGGTTCATTAACGGCTACTTCAGTTTCATTAGCTGATACGCTAGTAGATACCCCTAAAGCCGAGATTGCAAGCGTTGAAATAACTGCACCTGTGCGCAATTTTTTGATGGTTCCGTGACCTTGAGTGTTTGATTCCATCGTATAAACTCCTTTATATCTTAAAAGACTGTTTTATGAATAATATTATACCACATTTTCCAGTCTTTAAAATACTATTTTTGTTATAATTTCAGTCTTTTGATAACGATTTATTCAATGAGATAAACTTGTATGATAGTTATGAGGTGCTATCATGACGGAAAAAATAAATTTAAGAGAATTTGTTGCAAAACAAATCAGACTTCTAAGACTGAAAAGCGGGATGACACAAGAATATCTAGCAGAAAAAGCTGATTTGGGTTTTAACTATATATATAGGTTAGAAAATAAACAATTAAACGTTAAGCTTGAGACCATTGAAAAAATCATACAAGCGCTTGAAGTTGATATGAATACTTTTTTTAATATTGAAAATCAAAATCAAAGCGGAGAATTTTCACAACTCATTGAAGATATTAGAAACCTACCAACAGAAAAAAGAGAACCTACTATAAAAGCTCTCCGAGATATATTAAAACAAATAAATTAAGCCAAGTATTTTTGAACTTGGCTTTTTTAAATTTGCTAATTTAATTTTTAGTTTCTCTCTTTATATCATGCTCTGTTTTAGTCTGACTGTGAATAAATTTAGGTATATCTTCACCATTCAATGCTTTCTTAGCATTATTGAATAACCAATCTAATAAAACAAATTTATCATAAGTTTTTCCAAATTTAATGTTAAATTCATTCATTCCCGCTAGTCCATTAGTTGCTTTTTCAATGCAATCCAATAAACCTAACTCTTCTAGACGTTCAACTAACATCAATGAATCAAGACGACTATCTAACCGAGATAATATTTCAATATTTTCTTCAGACTCCAATAGTTTTTCAACAAGAGGAAGATATTCAATAGCTTTTGACAGAGTATCTAATTTGCTAATAATTTCAAATAGATTATCTTGTTCAGAGATACTCTTATAAAAGTGATCAATCCATACAATTAGAGCGTAGTCATTAATTTTAGTTTTCTTATTTGGGAACTCTACACTTTTTAAACTTGATATTATGGAGTTTTTTAATGATTCCACTCGTTTATCATCTGATAATACAGCTTTTGCCATATTTTTTAAATCAAGTTTTTCTAATTTATTAGTGATTATATTAGATACTTCTGTAATATAATCTTCATTTTCCTTCTCTATTTCATCCACAATAGTCTCTGCAAATCTTTCTAATGCAGTAGATTTTTTGTCTATATTATCTTTGTCAAAGGAAGGAAAAATAGCTAAATAATTATTTTTAGAAACTACCTTACCAGACAACAAATTTTCTGCTGTCTGGTCGCTCATGTGAAACTTTTCTACTAGATAAGCAATTTTAGCTTCATAATCTCCCCTAATCCCTTGTTCTTCTTTAAAACCTTTAAATTCTTCCATTTTGTGCATCAAATTAACTGTAACTGCAACAAGCATGCGTTCTTCTTTTTTTTCTTCCATAGCAAACATCCTTTACACAAAAAAGTTTATGTATCATTTTAGCATTAATACATTTTAAACGTCAAGATATTAACGGGGTTTTATAAAAGTTTAGGGTAAAACGTTTTCAATAACAATCTTACAAAAATTTATTTTTTTTTGAACCAAATAATCTCGATAGATAATAAATTCTATTCCACTGAAAGTGCTATGTAGCAAGCTTTAAACAATAGTGAGAACAGAAAAAAATCTTTAAAAAAACCAAGAAAAATTATTACTTATATTTTAAGTGAATTTAGGTAAAGTCTTGTCAGTTTTTATGGAATAATTAAGATGTGAGGTAGCTATCACACAATACATATCTTCAATAAATTTGAAAAGCCGTGAATTTTTTGATGTATTTAATAAAACGGTTAGAAATGAGGTAGCCTATGGAAGCTACACAAACAACAATGCAAGGTCGCCTTATTGGCGCATCAGAACTAAAAGACTATGCTTCTGGTCTCAGCACTGGTCAAACTCAATTAACCATTGGTGTACGAACTCTAGACGGCCGATTCAATCAAACAAATATCAAAGTTGATATGGTTAATGTATCTGACTTTGCGACTTTATTTGATGAAAAAGTAGAAATTGTTCTTGAAGGTGTTTCTATCAACGCCTACACAAATGGGAATCGTGCTGCGCTCTCAGTAAAAGCTAAGTCTGCTTTTATTGAATTGGTTTAATGGGTAATGGGGAGTATCTCCCCTTATCCTTAGAAAGGAATCATTATATGTCGTTTATATCTTGGTTGATTATCTTATTTGCTGGATTTCTTTATTTAGCTCTTAGGGTAAGTGAAATTAGAGAAAAGCAGAAACAGGATCAGACGCTTCAGTTAAACCTTCCAACAATCACAGCAGATATTGAACAGATAATTGAAGAAAGCGCCACAGTTTCAGGTCAAAAACTTCTTTTTGATAGTCGCTACACTCGATTCTTGCAAAGTAACGATGACAATAGCTCTCACATTGTTAGTTTTCCAATTATGTTATCAAAGAAACCTGATATCAATGAAGAAAGCTATGTTCAACAAGTCTTTTTAATACAGTTTAACAAATACCTAGCTGAATCTACAACCTATGAAAACTGGTCAGACAAAGGACAGTGGCTTTCTGTTACGCCTCAATTTGGAAAACTGTTACGGTATAATAATCAGTATTATCTAAATTTGGGAATTCAGTTTTCTTACACTTCTAAATAGGAGTATTAACAGATGAAATGCTTTCTTGATAAAAATCTATTTGAGTACAGAAATCATTTTTTCTGGGATATACCAGTTGAGCGTGTACCTCACGCTCTTTTGGTAGGCTCCTCAGGCTCAGGTAAGACCTATGCAACAAAGGTCTTTTTAGCAAGGTTTGTTTGTACCTACCCAGAAGCAACGTTCCTTATTGGTGATTACAAAGCTGATACAGACTTTGCCTTTCTAAATGGCTGTAAAGGATTTAAGCGATTTGATGAGGTTTCAGAATTACTTACTCTAGGATTAAAAATCCTTGAAAATCGCCAAAAAGGAATCGATAGTTCCAGAGAATTTGTAGTGGTTTGCTTCGATGAGTTCAATGCGTGGCAAAATAGCCTAGACAAAAAGGAGCGTGAACAAGCTATTAAAGACTATACTCGCCTTATTCAACTAGGACGGTCCTTTTCAATTTTTGTCATTATTTCCCAGCAAGATGCCCATAAAGCAAGCTTGGGGTTGTCACGTGATTCTATAGGTACAGTAATTGCACTAGGCAAATTATCTAAAGAAACGGTCTCAATGCTCTTCTCTGATGAAAAAGATGACATTGTGCGAAACAATCCAAGAGGTGTCGGCTACATGAAGATAGATGGGCAAGATAGTCGTCATATACTTGTACCAAGTCACAATTTACCTCCTTTAGAAAAACTGATTCGGGAGGCTGTTCAACGTTCAGACTGCTATTTTCTTGATGAAGAGGCTGTTGACCCTGATTCACTTTAGAGAATCAGATGGTCTTACAGCCTCGCCAGCTTTAGCTGGCTGTTATACGGGGGACATGTAAAGACCCCCGTTCCATTTGACCTTGTTCTAAAGCTATGTAAATTCCACTTTAGGGTAAAATGCTCAATTCCCTTAAAATGCTGTTATATCAACGTTATTCTATAACTTTTTATTTAGGGTGATTACTTCCTGAAACTGTGAGAGAATAAAAGCGTAGAAATTTCGCTACATTACAATAAATAGTTAACTAAAGCAATGTTTTCCGCCCAGTTAACTTTCACTCTTTAGGCGGATAGAAAGAAAATAAAATGATTTGTAAAAATGAAATTGAAAAGTATCTTCAAAAAGATAACAACCATAACCCAGTCATTATGACCAGTGTCGATGAAGCTACATTTGTCATCCAACCGACAGAAGATACTGTAGGAGAATATCCTGATAATTGGCATCAAATTGCTTTATCGCTGTCTGAAACAGTAGCAGAAAAGCTATCCCTCCCAGTTCTCTTTGGAAATTATATTCCACTAAAAACCCCACCAGCAGGTTATACAGAGGGATTTACCTTTCAGAATCTCCCCTATTACTTTGCGATTGCTTGGCATCAGACTAACTTCACTATGGGAATTATCCTAAAAATTTCTGCATCAGCTTTGTCTCACTATAAAGCCTCCTATCAAGACTATTACAGTGAAGCAATTGACGTTCACAATATAGCACAACTGCTGTACGCTGACTATTATGATTTGCGCCTTTCTCGTATTGACCTTGCTGTTGATTACTTTAATTATCCAATGGCTGTCAATGACCTTTACCAAGGATTAAAAATCAAAAAATATATTATCACCAATCATAAAGGACGTAAAAACGTTTCTAAGATTAGCGCTCAAGAAGTGAATGGTCAAGCTCAAACTATGTATATTGGTAGCAGGAAAAAGAATGTAAGTGCTCTATTGCGTATCTATAACAAGTATCAGGAACAATTAGACAATCAAGGTCGCTATATGCACTTAACTAAGTATTGCAATTCTTGGGTACGCATGGAGGCTTCCTACAAAGGTACTTATAGCAATCAAATTCTAACCTTATTGCTTGCTATTGATAGCTCTCAAGATTTGAGCAAGCTCATTGTCAACAAAATGATTGATAAATATTGTTTCCATGATGCAGAGACTGGTCAACTGTTGCCATTCACTAGTGATTTACTTAAAGGTTTTGGTATCTTCCCAGAGCTTGAATCCTTAAACTCCCGAAATAATGATTTATTAGCAACCATTTCTTATTTGTTAAAAGGTAGCGGATTTTATCCACTTCTAAAGAAAATTGAGGAAATTTGGGGTACGCAAGCCCGTAATTACTTCATCATCAGGTTAGTTCAAGAATACGAATTCAACTACATCCCAAATCCAGATGTTGGGATATGGTTAAACAAATTCGGTGGTGAACTGTCAAAACTAAATTTTAAAGATTTTCTGGAAGATGCCTTTCAAATCTTTTACCAAAAAAACAACATCACTCCTAAAGATTCCGCCAAGAAGCCTAAAAGTGATGTTGCGGATTAGCAAGAGATAAGCAGTAGCTTACCCCTACTGCTATTATCTCATATTTCAATTATATTTACCAAAGAAAGAGAGAATAGTATGTCTAGCAATAATTTTGATTTAAAGCAAATCGAACTCATGCTTCACACTATCATTGAAATGCTAAAGAATTTGAACAGCGAAAAAAGAAGTTCATACATCTACACACAAAAAGAGATTTTAGATCTGCTCAGTATTTCCCCTAACACATTAAAGTCATGGGAAAATAGAGGTCTTAAACGTTTAGAACCACCTATTGAGGGTACTAGAACCGTTTACTATCATATTGATACTATTTTAGAGTTTTTAAGCCACAACTAGAAGTGAAATGTGCTAGAATAGAAGTATCAAAAAAGAAAGAAAGTGAGATACTATCTATTTTAGCTTTTTTCAATTCTTCGATTGATTGAGGAGAGCAACTATGAATATAGAAAAAATCATCCATAAAGGCAAAACCGTCCTCAAGAAAGTAAAGGACAATGGCGAGATTAGTTATTCAGTAAAGAGCGTCTATCTAGGCTTAGATATAAAGACTGGAAAACCTGTAAAAACAACTGTAACAGCTAAAACCCTACGATCCTTAGATCGTAAAATTATTCAAGCTAAAATTGATTGGGAAGAAAATGGTTCAACAAGGAAAGAAACTTTTAGCATTGCTACCTTGTCAGATCTAGCTGAAATGTGGTTCTCCAACTACGAAACTTGGGTCAGCTCAGATAACACTCTAAACCGAGTGAGGAACTATCTAGACACCTATATCCTCCCCAAATTCGGACACTATCAACCAGATAAAATCACTTCTTCCGATATACAAAAATGGATTAACGAGCTTGCCCAAAAATCTAAAGAATCTGTCGATGCTGGTAATAAACGAGCTAAAAAAGGAAGCGCAAAAGATTTCGGAGCAATCGCTCATAAATTAAGAGAGATTTTTAATTTTGGAATAACACATTTTGAACTCAAATATAATCCTGTTCAATCTATCAAGATTCCGCCAAAACCAAAAAGCAATCAAAAACGCATTATGGTTCTTCATGATGAAGATTTAACTATCTGGCTAAATTTCGTCGATACTTTACCTAATACTAGGGCTAATCGGCGATTTAAAGTTATCTGCGACAGTCTACTTGCTTCAGGAATGAGAATCAATGAGCTATTAGCTTTGACTATATATGACCTTGATTTTGAAAGTTCTGAAATATTAGTCACTAAAACTCTTGTATGGAAAAATGCAAACCCTAAGTTAGGATTAAAAGGAAAGGTTGTTTGTAAAAATACTCCTAAATCTGATTCGGGCAATAGAAAAATAGCTGTTCCGTACCAAATTATTGAGCAACTTCAAAACTTCCATGATGAAATGAATCTTTATTTCAAGAAGAACGGTCTTTCAAAAAGCAAGTTGATTTTCCCAACAATTTACGGAAACTATATGTGCGATAGGAATGAACGTGCTACACTCAAAAGACGATTACAGGAAGTTGATCTACCTGACTATGGTTTTCACTTATTCCGTCATACACACGCTTCTATGATGTTAAATGCTGGTATGAATTGGAAAGAGTTACAGGTTCGCATGGGACATAAGTCTATCAAAACTACTATGGACATATATGCCGAGCTTGCCCCTAAAAATCAAACACAAGCGGTAGATATTTATCTAAATAAAATTGCGGAGCTAACCTCATAAAATTCATGGCAACCTTTTTGGCAACCTCTGACAGTTTTATCCAAATCAATAGCTTATAAACATTGATTTAATAGGGTTTATCACAACTAAAATAGATTTTAAGTATTCCTCACCGAAGTTAAGTAAGCATTCAATACGAATCAATACAGAAAAAAACGCATAAGAGCGTTTTTTTCTTTTGTCAATTTCAGTACATTGCAATAAAAATCAACCGAATGACTACATTTTTGACTACATTTTCAGATAAATAAAAAGAGATTACGGATATAAGAGAAGAGCTACTTCACAGATGAGTAGCTCTTCATTTTTTATTCTTTCACTTCAAATTTATTCATGAAAATAGTAAAATCTTTTGAATGAATAATCATGACCACCCGTCAAACGGGTGGTTTGTCCCAGGGCTATAACCCCAAATTACCAGCCAGCGCCTAAAGACGCTGGCTTTCACGTTGTTCAAGCCTCATTGCTCTTGACTCGTCACTTGCCTCTTAAAGAGGCTTTAGTATTACTTACCACTATCCCTAAAGGGATCCTCATATTCTTTTACACTTAATTTATCTAGTGCTATATCATGCTTTTCCTGTTCTTGAATATATTTCTTAATTGTGGCTTCATTAAGCCCTACTGTACTTACGTAATAACCTTCCGCCCAGAAATACCGATTTCCAAACTTGTACTTGAGATTGGCGTGTTTGTCAAACATCATGAGTGCACTTTTTCCTTTTAAATAACCCATGAAACTCGAAACACTTATCCTTGGTGGAATACTTACTAACATATGTACATGGTCTGGCATTAAGTGACCCTCGATAATTTCAACTCCTTTATAACTACACAAGCGATGAAATATTTCGCCTAAACTACTTCGATATTGATTATAGATGACTTTTCGTCTATACTTAGGTGTGAACACAATGTGATACTTACAGTGCCACTTTGTGTGCGATAAACTATGTGCCTTTTGTGCCATATTTTTCTCCTTTCACTTTACAATTGGCTTGAACACCTTTATGGTATCGCGTTTGGAGTTTTTTGGGTATAACCTTCGACGCGCACCCACATAGCGGGTCGTTTTTTTGTCTCGCACCTAACGGAGCGAGACGGACTAATAATCACATAACAAAAAAGCATTCCGTAAATTTTTACGAAATGCTAATTAACATATTTTAGTTTTAAGAACTACCTTATTATTGTTCTATGAGTGCTCATAAAGTTTTTGTCACTTTCTATATTTACTTAAAAAATAAATAAGTAACAAATATATTTTTTCAAGCTAGATACTAACTTCCAGCATTTTTAGAATCATCAAAACGATATTCTTGTTTTCTATCATCAATTTCAATCGTCAATAATTTATCCTTAAGTTCTCCTACTTTTGTATTCGAATTATCTCTTATTGTCATGCTGATTGCATCATAACTATATTTATTATTTCCAATTCTTAACTGATTCTTTTCTAAATAAATTATTTCATTTTCATCGTTGCTTGATGACTCTTTTTTGTTTTTTATGATTTTATATTCTCCTCTCCCATGAGTTTCCATTTTAGAATTTAAAATACTATTAAAAAATAGTGTAACTATTAGCAATGCTAGAAATACCAACCAAACATTATGATCAGGCCTCTTCAATTTCCTCAGGCGTTCATTTTTCCCCGTAATATAAAAATCATTTAATGTACTTGAATGGTCTAAAATAAAGTAGTCTTTATCGATTTTTAAAATATGATTGGAAATAATTTTAAAATTTTGAGTATGGCCTGATTTATCCATTAATACATTATTAGACAATCTATAATACTCTGTTTTTGTGGGCATATTTTTTATAAACGTATTTTTGTATCTATAATAGTATATTTCTTTATCAACACTGAACTTCTTTTTATTTCTAATTTTAAAATATTTTCCATCTCGATTTAAGAATCCATCTTCATTAATCACAGGTAATAAAAATCTGCAAATCATATTAATTAAACTTTCTTTATATTCAAAAAGAATAATAAAGGAAAAGAAAACAATTAATAGTTTTACTAATGCACTGTAAACAGTAAAATAAGAAAGGTAAGTTGTGTTTCCTACTTCAATATTACTTGAAGTTGAAATATTAACAAAATATAAAAATATATTACTGTTTGTAATTTTTTCCGATAACAACAAAGAAAAATATAATAGAGGAACGAACAATAACACATTGAACTTCATTTTGAAGAAGCTCTCCTTTAGTTCAGTATCGGACTCTCCCATTTGAGGACGTATTTTTTTAGGAAGTAAGTATTGAATATCTTCATTCAAAATTTGAAGAAGAACAGAGACCAGTATAAGAGAGATAAAAGTCCAATTTAGGAATGAAGTTTCAATTCCTACTATTGAAAATAAAAATAGAGGTAAAGCTATTACTAAAAATAATAAGTATGGTGAAATATTTGATAAATAACTAAAAATCCTAGTAAATAGTAATATTGTTAGCACTATGAAAATAAAATTGTCAATAAAAATACCGTTCCATGTATTATATAGCCACTCTTCACCCATCATTGTTAAAATAGATGTTCGTAATATAGAAAAAAGCATTAAGTATCTAATAATACAGAAAATAATTTTAAATATACTTTTCGGTGAGATAGTATTTGCTATTTTAGTTATTTGACTGTTTAAGTTTCCTAAGTCCGTATTTACATTTTCTTTCTTTAAGAACCAATCAATTACCATAATAATTAAATAGACAATAAGTGCAATAATAAAAAATGTTTTCTCTGTCATATTTAAAAATATGAAGTAGATTAGAAAAAATAAATTTACTATGTCTAATATCGTTGAGATTACGTAATTATACTTCATTGGTTTTCGTATAAAAAAATTATATATCATATTTAAAATTTCCTTTGTTTAAATTAACTTCCTTGTTTCAACCTCTACTAAGCTCTATAAAACTAAGTATTTTAAGATTTTTTAAACTATAAATCCCTTAATCTATCTGCTACTTCATCTTTAGTTATTTCATAGTTATAAAACGGCAATCCAATAATCCGATAACATTCATCATCGACTAATGTTTTTGATTCTGATTGAATAGAGGTAAACTGGAAAAATAATATGACTTTTGGCATCTTTTAACGGAGACTTATATTTTATGTCGAGCAATTGTTCATACGAATCGCTTCCAATAATTTTCAAATTGTGTCTATTCTATCCTTGTTATTAGTCAATGACTTATAATTTAAACGCTCACTACTAATATGACCTGCACCCCAAAAATTAGACAGAAAAAATCTAGCATGTAGGTGCTATTTTTTCTTAAACAAGCGGATGTAGTCCTGTTTGCTATGAATAATATCTGATACAAAGACAGCTTTTCTGTCCTCTAAAATATGATAGAAGGCTAGGTAATCTCCTAAAATGATGCATCGAGTTTTGTGTGGTGGATATATAATATCTCCTACTCTTTCATCAGCATCAAATCCCGCTTCTGGGAAGACCTCCAGACGCGCCAATCCGTAAAGAATATTTTTAACTGTGTTTGCTCCTGCCTGCTCTGAAAAATAGTTAGCTGAGATATAGTCTTTGGTACCTCTTAGCTGTTCTTGTACCGTTTCGGAGATAATAAGGCTATATGAGTTCTCGTTAAATTCCAAGGTTAGCCCTCACTTCATCAAGGCTGTAAGTTCTTCCATGTTCTAAATCTTCAAAGCTACGGCCAATTTCAGCACGCAACCCTGATAGAAGTTCTTCTCTTTCTTTGTCTACTTGAGTTTCAAATGGCAAGGCTTTATTTTCTACAATGTGTTCTAAAAACAAGTTAAAACTGGCTGTCATATCAAGATTTTGCGCTGTGATAATAGCTTTAGCTTTCTCTAACAAGTCTCTGTTAGTCTTAAAGTTTACCTGTGTGTTTTTTTCTAAAACATTCATAGTAGTACCTCCTTTTAGACTATTATATCACTTTAAACTATACAGGTCTAGTCGAGTATAGATACTTATAGCTGCATGCTTAAAAGCTATTGTAAAATGTAAAAAAGCACTAAGGGAAAGCGCCCCAAAGTGCTTAATATCAAGGCTCTAAAGCCTATCTTATTCAATAAAATATTACAACATTTTGTTATCTTCCTATTATTAGGTACAGAAAAACAGGCCTAAGCCTGCTCTGTTTTTTGCCCTGTTTCTACAAAAGTTTATTGCTTATAAATAAGTAGAGAAAATATAAAGGGTAACTAAAAGGGGAATTAAATCGATGAGTTCAGTAAGCAAGTAAATTGCACCTGTCATAGGTGCTTTTTATTATCTAATTTCATTATTGTAATTTTAAAACATGGATGTTATTTTTTAAAATGAAAAGAGAGAAATAAAATTTTCTCTCTAAATCTTAATTATTAATTTAGTATAAGTGCAACAATGATATTTTGGTTCGATATATAGTTTTATAAAATCATGCAGCCATTAATACTTCACTAAAACTTTCCGTTGTTTTTGGTAACTTAATAATATCTTTTGCAGTTTCCAGTAATGTTTTTTTGCTCTCATTTGCTTTTTTCTTAGAAAGATATGGAGAATAACCCAATGCTTCAGTCATTGCAATATTTTCTAAAAGCAATTCAGTAAGAAAAATTACTGATAATTTATAATTTATAAAGTAATACGCTAAATATCTAAATTTTTTTGATAAACTTTTTTCTTTATGAAACATTTTTAAATGTAATGTAAACAACGAAAACGGTATAGAGATAATTCCTATAAAATTAACTCCTAACTTATTTTTTTTCAAATATGAATAAGTCTCAACTATCAACGCAAGATACCATATCATTATAAAAAAAATTATAAATAAAACTTGAACTCCCATTTTTATTTCTTCCTTCCATTTTTTTTATAAGAAGTGCCTGCGATATAGTCACGATTTTTTAAAGCATAATGTTTTTTTCTTTCATTCATATCATTATGATATTCATCATTGGCTTCACGTACAATCTTCTTAGCGATTTCTCTAGCATTTACATCCTGTACTGTATCTTTCTGCCCTTTTATATATGATACCAGACAAATACCACAAAGCATAAAAATTCCAATTAGCCATTTTAATACAGCGAGAATTAAATCATTAGGTGTAAAAGAATAACTCCCAAAAATCAAACAGAATATAATCACTATTTCAACTTTGACAAATGGTTCCCCTATTTTCTTGCTTATTTTAGTAGGAGGTAATTCAATACAGGTGAGTAGATTGTTTGCCATAAAAAGAATAGATGAGCTAGTAAATGTAGCTACGTCCGTAGTTTTACAGAATGTAATAATACACGTAATTAAAGAAATATAGTTTAATAATTGTTTAATAAATCCAGGACTTAATGAAATTCCTTGATTTTCCATAAAAGCCCCCCTAGTAACTACTCTATCTTTTACTTTATACCACTCTTCAAATTTTGTCAAGTAAAATAAACATTTAATCCCGTATTTTTCTGGCATTTTTTTGCTACTACCTCACCAAAACCTTACCATTCTATGGTTCTTAAAATCAATCCCCGTTTACAATACCTGTTAAGTGTTCTATAGCTGCCTTCTTTGCCTGATATATCGAAGTTTTAGATTTACCTATTTCCTCAGCAACTCCCCAAATATCGAGATCATTCAAGTAAAAAAGTCTTAGGACAGAACGCTCAAGCGGATTGGCCAGCTTATCAATCAGCCTAGATATTTCCATTCTTTCCTCAGTAAGGCGCTCAATCCTCTGGAGCGTATCCTCTTTTAGCTTCAGAACACTTATAAGATTGTTCTCTGTCTTGTTCTCTCTGCTTGTCTGCACCCTACTATGGCTTAGTGTTGGTTTTTTGATAATACCACCTTCCAGGGCTTCCAATTCCAAATATAAGCCTTTGATCTCCTTGTTTATCCACTTAACGCCCTCTAGCTTAGTTTTTACCTCGTCAGCACTCACTATTAGTACCTCCTTGCTCTATTAGTGTTGTGTCCAAAAATGAGCACTACTCAAACTCCCTACGGTCATGATAAAACAGTGTTCCCTCAAAAACTTCAAAACGCTTTTCAAATTGTTCATCAGTGAGGTATTCTGCCACCTCCTCACCAAAGTTATTCCCTGGTTTAAGGATTGCCCATAGATTACGCTTTCTATCAAAGTATGCTCTTACAAATTCATCAGTTCCCTTTGCCCTGAGTCTTGAGTGTATCTTTTTCAGGTCTGCTATGATTTTCTGCTTATTCATCTTCGATTAGCTCCGCTTTTATTTCCTCTACAACTTCAAGAATATCTCCAGTCTCATGAGCTTTATAAGCCACTTCCAAGATAGTCTTAGCTGATTGCTGCCTTACAAACGGGGATACTGTTTCATCTGTCATAAGATTATGTAAGACCTCTACCGCCTCCATGCTAACAGCTTGTAGCCTTGCCGTGGTTTGCTGCATTGCATTAAGTCTAAGCTCTCTATAGTACCTCTTGAATGTTATATCCCTTTGCCACTTATTTACAGTTGTTCTAGATATACCAACAGTTTCCCTAGCCTCTTCGATTGTATTGGAAGTCATCAAAGCTAGAGCGAACTTTTCTTGCCTGGGTGTGACTTTCTCCCCCATTCTTTACCTCCTGGAATTGTAAACTTTTGTCAGATAATGTAAGCCCACTCTTTACTTGATTAGGCTTATAACTATTATCTTAGCCCTCAGATAGCCCTAGAGCTGTATCAAAATGATTAGAGTATGTTTCTAAAGCTGTATTTAATTCATCACTAGCTAAAACTAACATGAAAGCTAGATCACTTGCTGAACCGTTACTATCAATGATTGGAGTATCATGATAGCTCTTAGCATGTTGCTTGAATACCTTTAACAGCTCAGCTAGTCTATCCTCTTTCAGGATATAGCTAGGTAAAGCAATGTTGTTAGCTGCTCCGATTTCATGTAATTTCTTAATGGCCAATGGGTTTCGCTTGTATTTCTCTAGATAGCTTAGTAGCTCCTGTTCCGATACTTTCATAGTGCTCAGTAAGTTCAACTCAGCAACATTATCAGCCGTTACTGTTTCGTACTCTGATTTAATTTTCTCTAGTTCTGTCTGTTCAAAATTCTCTAGCTTAGCTAGAATATTGGCAAACTCAGTATCTGAGTACTGATCGGCCTCTTTTTTAAAGTTCTCCAGGCGTAGCTCAGCCTCAGACTGATATAAAACCTGATCTCGAACTTTTTCCAAAAGTTCTTTTTTCATTTTTCCATAAGCCTCAATCTTTTGTTGCTTATAAGTGCCTAGGTTGTAAATTTGTGCCTTTATTTGTTGTAGTGTCATGGTAATTCTCCTTTATTTCAATTCTAGCGCTCTTTTAGCTACTTGTTCCCAGTCCTTAGAATATAGAGCGCTAGCTTTTTTATCCCATCTCGGTCCTGTTCCTGGGGCTTTTTTATATTTTAGTAGTTCCTCTTTATTCGCAAAGAAAAACTTACGCTGTTTATCTGAAACGAACCCTTTCCGTTTCTTGCCGTAAAACTGCATTCTTGCATACGGCGCATTATAGACTATTCTCCCATTGGCCTTAGTTAAGTTTCCTCTTAGTTCTCCAGATCGCCTAGGTATAAAACGGTGCATGTCCATAACCATCTGATTAGTAACTGCCTCTTTTGCTCTCGCTAATCCCATAGGTGTTACTTTACGCTCAATACCTTTTAGATTTACCTTTACTTTTACTCCTGTTCCCAAAGTCCCTCCTTTCTATGACTAAAACAAAAAGAGACATGACAAAGAGCAGTTAAACTCTTATATCATGCCTCTAGTTTTCTAGTCAGCAGCTAAATTTTTTCTTTTTGCCTTGTTTCCTTTTGAATGGGTTTACCATCTTGTGTTTTGATGATTAGACTACCAAACTCTGGTAACTTGGCTGACTCAATTATACCATTTTTTGAGAATAAAACAAAGCCTCTATCAAGCAAATCTTTAAGCTGTTCTGTCTTTTGTATCATATTAAACCTCCTCTATCTCGGGTGTACCTCCAGGTACGCCTGTAAATATTAAATAGTTTGGCCTGTAGTTATAACTAGGCTACAACAAGTGTCCAAACGGGTACAGTTGTAAGCTGACCCATTTTAGGGCTATCTTTGAGCGACAAATATGTCGAAAAGTCTTCGGTTCCTGTATAACCGTTATTAGTTTTGTTTGCTACTCTTTTTTGAGTAATAGCCTTGCTTAGGGTGCAGTTGCACCCCGTGCATACTTTTTTCAACCTGCTCAATTTTGAGCGACTTTAGCCTTTAAGCTACTGATTGAGTATCGCTTATCTTTGATAGTAAATGACTTGAAAAAGTTACCCTCTAAGCCAGTTCTGACACGGCTGGCCACTCGTTCACTATACAAGCTAGCAATCTCTGAGCTGCTTAGATTTGTAGTAATAATGGTTTTATCTCGATTGCTGAGAATATCAAAAATAAACTCTTCTTCCCAAACTGATTTACCTTTACTACTAGCGTTGTCCGATTTTATACCTAAATCATCAAGTACTAGGTAATCAACCCCTTTCAGCATTCTTGAGTAGTAGCCCTCTTGGCTAGTAGAATTAAAACTCTCTCTAACTCGCCTAAGGATTTCTGTTAGATTGACAAATAGCACGCTCTTAGGCTCTCCTTTGGCTTTGTAACCCTCGTTTATAGCCTTAGCAATAGCTACGCTCAAATGGCTTTTCCCTATGCCTGTGGATCCTGTAAATAGGGTATTCCCTGTCATGCCGTCCAGGTATTTCTCTACTTGCGCTCTAGCAAACTCCAGTAGTTGCTTTTCCTCGGCTGTCTCAACTATGAAATTCTCAAAGCTAGCCTCTTTAAGCTCTCTAGGGATCGTACTGTCTCGCATGAGCACATTATAGGTTTTTAGGTAGGTCTCAGCATTCAAGCTATTATCTACTCCCTCCCTATCCTGTCTCTCTATTAGCTCCTTTGTGCATTCAGGACAAAACTCTTGTATACTTCGTTCCTTACTGCCTCTTTTAGGTGTTGATATTTGCCAATAATTGACCTTGTGAACCTCACATACCTTTTCACTAATTTTTCTGTTGTTATATTGCTCAAATTTATTTTCCATTGCTTACCCTCCTAAAATGGGTTTTCTTCTGTTCGTGTTTTCAGCCATTCTTCACGGCTAATAGGTTCTGCTTGCTTAGGTAACTGTTTCAGCTTTTGACGTTGCTCCTCATGCTGCTTAACTTGCTCAACTGTTCTAAGTCCTAACCCTTGCCAGTTTGAAAGAATTGACCTGGTATATCTAATTGACTTACCAGCGTTTAGGATAGTTACCTCAAGAGCATAGATAACTAACTCTTTGCCATGAATTTCTAACAAGTCTCTCACTTCTTCCATCATTGTCCCATTGACTGACATTTGACCAAAAGCCGACTTTAATTTTTCAAAGATTGGATTCTCATGCTCGTCCTCGTCTTTCTGACTTGACCTAGATTGACTTAGATTATCTTGACTTGACTTATATTGACTTATATTGGGGAAACCAGTGGTTTCCGTTTGGTTGTCCATTGGTAAACCAGTATGTTTTTCAGGTGGCTTTTCTAATAAATGCTTATAGATACTAGGGCTGTATCTATCTTTCCTAACAGTATTCTGCTCATGAAAATCCACAATAAAATAAACCATTTCATCATTAAGCGGCCTGATAAATTCCTTGACTATCAAAAGTCCTAGGCTATCCTCACTAACCCCTATCATTCTAACAACAGGGAAAGCCTCTACTACTCCATCATCATCTGAGTTTTGAATTAAATGAAAATATAGAGCCTGTGCCTCTAATGGTAGCCGCAAAAATCTCTGAGTTTGGGTTACTGTCTTACTTATCATTCTACGATTTCCCATTTTTCTTCCGTTGCACCTCCTTGTTAATTCCCCTGATGATGTCATAATAAGAGTGACCGGCAGGAATAACATAGCCCTCTGTTTCAAATTCCACCCATTGCTCCACACCGTCCACAATTACCTTACGTAGATTTGTGATGGCTGGCGTCCATTGTTCTTTTTTCTTTGTCATTATTTCCCCCTAATCTACTGCAAGAAAATTGTATATATCGGTCTTGCTGTAATAAATCTTCTTACTGTTCTCAAAAGGCGACTGATAAGGCTTTAAGCCGTGTTTTTCCCAATTATTCAACGTTGTGCCACTGATCCCTAACTTGTCTAGTAAATCAGGTCTAGAAATTAAGTCCCAGCCGTCGTTATGCTGTTTTTCAAGCTCAAGCCTTTTATCTAAGTGATCTCCCACTTTCTCCAGTAGCTCAAGCTCTGCCTCTCTTGATAATAGTTGCATATTACACCCCTTTTCTAATTGTTCCGCTTGCCTGCTAGTTGAATATAACGCCCGTAGCAAGGGTTTAAATCCTCGCTAGGTGTTTCTATCGCCCATTGGTTTTCTCGCTCAAATTGGGCGCTTTTTTTGCGGTCTCGGTGGTTTAGATAAAGCAGTAGGCCAATCAATACCACCATGAAGATTACCGATTGTGTATTGGTCAAATCTAGTTCATTCATGACATACCTCCAATCTACGCTCTACCCCTTGGGCTGGTAAACCGTTGATTGCCCTAGTGATAATGTCATTAACAACAAGAATACCTAAGCCATCACAAGCCTCCTCATAGGTATCTGCAAATCTATTAAAAGTATTCTTGTAAGTAGCAATGATATTAAAAACAATTACAGTTGCTACACGCCTCCCATAGAGTTGAGAAAGTTTAGCCTCTGCTCGCTCCTCGCTATTTCTTAGCTTTTGCATTCTTTCCCACTGTTCAGGGGTGTAGTCTGATTTCTTAACCGTAAAAATACTATTTTCTAATATAATTGCACTCATGTTCTTACCTCATTATGTTTTATTTGTATAGTTGCTCCAGGACTTTCTTCCAAAATTGGGAAAAAGTCATAGTACCTTTTTAATGCCTTTCCTGCCACTCTTATTCATACTCTGAGTCGCCAAATTGAAAGCATGAATAAGAACCAGTTTAAAGAGTTAGCGCTCTCTCGTCTGGGCACAAATCACTATTTTGTGATATAATTAAATAAATACCTAACTAAATCCCATACTTGCTATTTTGGTTTTAGTTGTTTAAGTGAAAAGCCTTGCTGATTTGGTCGTCGGTTAGGGCTTTTTTGTTGCTTTAATAATCTTCTGCCAGCCATTCCATGACTTTCTGATAAATGCTATTCTTAACCTCTCCGCCTTGAATAACCTTGCGATAAGTAATAGGGTTAATTCCTATTTGCTTTGCTACCTCTTGATTTGTAAGCATGTTATCAGCCTGCTTTCTTCGGATAGCCCTTGCTTGAGCTATGGTTATTGTCACCATCCTTTTTTCTCCTTTCTTCGTTTGTAAAGATTTCCTTTACTTGGTTACATTTTATAAAGTTTGTCTTTATTTGTCAAGAGAAAATATAAAAAAACTTTACAAAAGTTTTGTAAATCGTTATAATCTAAGTGAGGTAATATTAAATGAGTACAATAAAAAACAGGCTCAAAGCCTTAAGAAATGAAAAAGGACTTACTCAAGACGAGTTGGTTTCTGAATTAAATAATAAATTAGGCGATAGCAAAAAGGCTATCTCTAAAATGACAATTTCAAATTGGGAAAATAATAAGCATTCGATAAAACAAGACAAGGCAGAATTACTAGCCGATTTCTTTGGTGTCTCTGTTTCATACTTATTAGGTTACGACGACCCTAAAGCTGAATACATAGTCTATGAGGACCAATTAGCAAAACTAAGGAAGACTAAAGGTATAACTCAGGAAGAGTTAGCTTCTTCGTTAAATTTCCCCTTATCACTCGTAAAAGATTGGGAAGCGGAAAAAAGAGGTTACACCAAAGAGCAGTTACAAATTTTAGGAGACTTCTTTGAAATTTCACCATCTGAAGTTCTAGGTATACACGTTACTAATTTTGACCCATTGGATGATAAAAATAACGAAAATGAGCTAACTAGTATATATAGAAATCTAACAGACTATAATAAAGAACGTTTAATGATTTACGCTAAAGATCTAAAAGCCTTGGAGGATTTCAATAAGGCAAACAACACCTAAAACAAACGAAAAAAGGCCTATTCTCGTAACTCTCAGCGCCATATAAAAACAATATTCATAAATACTTAACTAAATCCCATACTTGCTTACTGATGTTAGAAAGGTATGACTATGAATATTACAGAATACAAAAAGAAAAACGGTGCTACAGTGTACCGTGCAAGTGTTTATTTAGGCGTTGATAAACTTACAGGGAAAAAGGCTAGGACAACAGTCACGGCCAACACTAAAAAGGGCGTTAAAATCAAAGCCAGGGAGGCAGTCAATGCTTTTGCAGCTAATGGATATAGCGTAAAGGAAAAACCGACCATCACAACCTATAGGGAGCTGGTCGCTTTGTGGTGGGAGAGTTACAAGAATACAATCAAGCCAAACTCCCAGCAATCCATGGAGGGGATCGTAAGACTTCATATTTTGCCTGTATTCGGCGATTACAGGCTAGACAAGCTCACTACTCCTATCATTCAGCAGCAAGTCAACAAATGGGCTGACAAGGCCAATAAGGGCGAAAAAGGAGCGTATGCAAACTATAGCTTTCTAAACAATATAAACCGCCGTATTCTCCAGTATGGAGTGACTATGCAAGTGATCCAGCATAACCCTGCGCGTGATGTCATTATCCCACGTAAGCAACAAAATAAGGAGCATAAGGTAAAGTTTTTCAGCAACCAGGAACTAAAACAGTTTTTAGACTACCTGGAAGATTTGGATCAGTCTAGTTATGAAAATTTCTTTGACTACGTCCTTTATAAAACCTTACTCGCTACTGGTTGCCGTATAGGAGAGGCTTTAGCTCTTGCGTGGTCTGATATTGACCTTAAAAAAGGCATTATCAGCATTTCTAAGACTCTGAATAGATACCAAGAAACAAATACACCTAAGTCTAAAGCAGGTCTAAGAGAGATTGATATAGACAAGGATACAGTTTCACTACTCAAGCAATATAAAAAACGTCAACAAGTCCAGTCATGGCAATTAGGACGGTCTGAGGGGATTGTTTTCACTCCATTCACTACAAAATACGCCTATGCTTGCCTACTAAGAAAGAGACTACAAGGCCACTTTAAAAATGCTGGCGTTCCTGATATTAGTTTCCACGGTTTCCGTCACACTCACGCTACAATCATGCTATACGCTGGTATAGAGTCCAAAGACTTGCAATACAGATTAGGTCACTCTAATATCTCTATGACTTTAAACACTTATGTCCATGCTACCAAAGAGGGAGCAAAAAAAGCCGTCTCAATCTTTGAATCGGCTATCAGCAATCTATAAATAATAAGGGTGTCCCATTTTGGGGCTACCCTCTTACTATACCTAAAATTGGTTAAGGGTAACTAAAAGGGTAGTAAAAACAAAAAAAGCACTAAGGGAAAACGCCCCAAAGTGCTTAATATCAAGGCTTTACAGCCTATCTTATTCAATAAAATATTACAACATTTTGTTGTAGAATTCAACGACAAGTGCTTCGTTGATTTCTGGGTTGATTTCGTCGCGTTCTGGCAAGCGAGTCAATGAACCTTCCAATTTTTCAGCGTCGAATGATACGAATGCTGGACGTCCAAGAGTAGCTTCTACTGCTTCAAGGATAGCTGGAACTTTCAATGATTTTTCACGAACTGAGATCACTTGACCTGGAGTTACGCGGTATGATGGGATATCAACGCGTTTTCCGTCAACAAGGATGTGACCGTGGTTTACGAATTGACGAGCTTGACGACGAGTAGTCGCAAGACCAAGACGGTAAACAACGTTATCCAAACGACGTTCCAAAAGAAGCATGAAGTTGAAACCTAGGATTCCGCCTTTGATTTTTGTAGCTTGTACGAACAAGTTACGGAATTGTTTTTCACCTACACCGTAAGTGAAACGAAGTTTTTGTTTTTCAGCCAATTGCAAACCGTATTCTGACAATTTAGAACGGTTGTTTGGTCCGTGTTGTCCTGGTACGTAGTTACGACGTGCCAATTCTTTACCTGTACCTGTAAGTGAAAGGCCAAGGCGACGAGCTTGTTTCCAAGATGGTCCTGTATAACGTGACATGTGAATGTCCTCCTGATATAAATAATATTTCGGTGGAAATAGTCACTTAGAAAGCCCTGATTCGTGCAGATGCCCTTCGCCTAAACAGCCAAGGTTACTTATCATAAGACACCTGTTGACGAGCTTCATGCTTTCCTGCTGATATTTCACACAAAATCCATTTTACCATGAATGGCTAGATTTGTAAAGGGGTTTTAAGCTTTAGTTTGTGTCTATTCTTTTGAGGTAGTAAAAAAATACATCAAAAACGGAATGTAAAAACAAGGCTAAACAATTTACT
>NZ_CAMHZD010000007.1 GCF_946190065.1 Streptococcus mitis | reverse complement strand
TATCAAAAAAGAAAGGACTAAATCTGTCCTTTCTAGAGCTTAGCTTTTCTTCAACCCACTACAGTTGACAAAGAGCCCGTTTTTATCATTTCACTAAAATATTTTTACCCAGCCTCATTTTTCTTCTTGATTCCGTTTAAGGGAAAAATGGTCTGGCACAGGGTCCTTACCTGTTTTCGACCAGGGATGGCAACGTAAAATCCGAGCCAAGCCCATCAAGACACCCTTGAAGCCATGTTTTTCAATAGCCTGAATCATGTAGTTGGAACAAGTCGGCTCAAAGCGACAAGAGGGTGGAAAGGCTGGTGAGATAAACCGTTGGTAAAAGCGCACAGGCGCTATTAAAATTCGTTTCATTATTTCTTGGTTACAGCCATGGTGTGTAGTTGGCTGATTTCTTTTTTATTAAGACGACGGGATTCTCCTGGACGGAGTCCTGTCAAGTCTAGATGCCCGAAACGAGTCCGTGATAACTTGTCCACTTGAAGACCGACAGCTTCAAACATCTTTTTAACCTGGTGGTTACGCCCTTCATGGATGGTCAACTGCACCACAGAGCGGTTTTTGACTGGATCTACTTTGAGAATCTCATAAACAGCCGGCTTGGTTTTCTTGCCATCAATCTCAAGTCCACGGGTCAAGGGGCGGAGATTATCCTTATTGGCAACACCTTTAACACGCGCGACATAAACCTTGTCAATCTCATTACGAGGGTGAATCATTTCATCCGTAAAATCCCCGTCATTAGTCAAAATCAAAACACCTGATGTGTCCCAGTCTAAACGACCTACAGGGTAGATGCGCTCTTTGACATTGGGCAAGAGATCAACAACAGTCTTGCGACCCTTGTCATCTGTCACACTGGAAATGACACCACGTGGTTTGTTAAGCAGATAATAGACCTTTTCTTCGTTGTAGATAGGTTGACCTGCAACTTCGACCTTGTCGCCTGACTTGATGGTCGTTGCTAGTTCACGAACCACTTGGCCGTTGACCGTCACCAAGCCTTGCTTAATCAGCTCTTCTGCTTTTCTCCTACTGGCCACACCTGCGTGGGCAATATACTTATTGATTCTCATCTTCTTCTATCCTTTCACCAAATAATTGGCTTTCTTGGGCTTGAATTTCAAGCTCATCAATCACTGGTAATTCTTCTAAATGGTTTATCCCCATGTAATCTAGGAAATAATCTGTAGTCACATAGAGGTTGGGGCGACCCAACACTTCTTTTTTCCCGTCTTCTCGTATCAAGTCAAAGGCTTGCAACTTTGCTAAGGCCCCACTCGAGTTGACCCCACGGATGGCATCAATTTCTATCCGCGTAATCGGCTGCTTATAGGCAATAATGGACAAGGTCTCAAGAGCTGCCCGAGACAAACTCTGGTTGATGGGCGCCTTGGAGTATTCCTTCAAAATCTCAGCAAATTGAGGCTTGGTCACCAATCTATAAGCGCCACCAGTCTCAATCAGAGCCAAACTGGAATCTGGGTCCTTTTCATACTTCTGAGCTAATTTTTCTAAACTCTGTTGGATGCCTGTCGGTGGCAGAGAGAGGAGTTCAGCTAACTGGCGGACTCTAATCCCATCTTCACCCACTACAAACAAGAGCGCTTCTATTTTTGCTAAAGTACTCATCTTTCCTCTCTATCAAGTCTAGCTTTGTGCCACTTGACTTTCTTCCTTCTTTTCCATGAGATAGATATCTCCGAAACTCTCCTCTTGCACGAGGATCAGCTCCTGGGTTTTGATTAACTCTAGGGTTGCCAAAAAGAGGGTGATGACCTCTTGGAGATTCTGGGCTTCCTTGAACAAATCCTGCAAGCGCAACTGATCTCGTCCAGTCAAGGACTCTTTCACGATAACCATCATGTCCTCAATCTTATACTCATCCCGCAAGATGGTCGTGTGGTTCTGTGCAAACTCCTCTTTTTTCTTGGCTAGGATATTTGAAAAAGCCAAAAAGAGGTCAATAGTCGTCTTGTCATGCACAAGCTCCGCATCTTCATAAATCAACTCTGTCGGCGCTTTGGAATAATACTGGGCCCGATCTTGGTGCTTGGCTTCCAAGTGCTCACCCAAGAGCTTGAACTTGCGGTATTCTTCGATTTGGGAAAGAAGATCCTGCTCCAGGTCATCCTCCAAGTCTGTCACTTCTGCTACCTTTGGAAGAAGCTTGCGGCTCTTAATCAGCATGAGCTGACTGGCCATAACCATGTACTCGCCCGTCACTTCCAGACGCATGGCCTGCAGAGTTGAGACATAAGCTAGATACTGTTCGATGACTTCCGTAATGGGTACATCGTAGATATCCATCTGGTACTTAGAGACTAGGTGCAGAAGCAAGTCCAAGGGCCCTTCAAAATCTTTTAATTTAATATCCATTATCTATATTTTTCTAAGGTCAGGACTGTTTTTAATCCTAATTTTTTTGCAATTTCGTACAAATCGACCTTGTTTTCTATTTGTCTTAGAATGAACTGTTCCCGCAAGGCTTGGGCTGATAAGACTGGAAATCCTTTCTCCTTGACAAAGGACTCTAGCTGACGGAAGGCCCACTGACGAGAATAGGCTTTCCCTCCCCTTTCAAAGAGATAGGTCTGGCCCATCAAGGGTTCCAATTCTGAAAGCAAGGTCGTGGGAATGGTGACAATCCTCTGTTGGGAAGCCTTCTTGATTCGCAACACCTGAAAATCTAGATTGATATCCGCAACCTTGAGGGCTAAAATCTCACTTGGCAAGAGTCCCATTTCTAGGATTAAGAGCGCTAGCAAGCGGCCCTCTGGATAGTCGCTTTCCTGCCAAAAAGAGTCTAGTTCTAACAGTTCTGGTTTTTCGGTCTTCTTTTCAGCTTGTTTGGTTAATTCCAAGCGATAAAAGCCGTCCACTTCTCCTTTTTGATAGAGAAAGTAGAGAAATTGGTTACAGGCCGAAATCTTTCGCTTCTGAGCGCTGATCTTTAAATTGACTAGCTGGGCTTGGTAAATCTTGAGACTAGTTTCAGAGATCCGCTCACCTACAATGTCTAAAAATTGCTCCAAATCATACTTATAGGACTGCTTGGAATTGGCAGACAAACCCTGCTTCCCCTCTAAAAAGTCTGAAATCCTGTCTCTCATTTGCATCGAATCTCATATTCCTTACTAAAGTCATGCAAGAGGGCATTGACTGCCTTGAGAATAGACTTGCGCGTGATAATTCCTTGGAAAATCCCTGACGCATCCACAACAGGTAAGAAGGACTCATCTACCAACTTGTGCAAGACCTCCGTAATGGTAAAATCAGGCGAGACGACCGCTACGTCCGTTCTCGTCATATGAACGATATCCGTATCTGCCATGATTTCTTGACTCAAGTCATGCTCCATCTGATAAGCCATAATATCTCTGAGCCCAATCGTCCCAACAAACTGTTTTTCATCTGTCACAACGGGAACACGGGTATAGGTCATCTGACTGAGCAAGAGGGTAGCGTGATCCGCATTGTGGGTATCAATCAACACAGCCAGATTTTTAGCAGGAGTCAAAAAAGTTTCCTCTTGCCCCAACAAGAAAGTCTCAAACTCCTTGGCAATCATCGGCTAAACTCCTTGGACAAGCCCGGATACACCTCATGGTCTCGTGTCAAAAAGTCCACTTTGAAATAACTGTCATCAATCTCCACACGAGCATAGAGACATTCTCTGATGGTCCCACGTGGTTGACTGATAGAACCTGGATTTAGAAAGAGGGTTTTACCTTCCATCCAAGCACTTGGCACATGCAAGTGACCATAGAGACAGATATCGGCATCTTCCTCCTGAGCCCAGTAGTCCAACTTTTGAAAGTTGAAATTAATGTCAAACAAGTGACCATGAGTTTGGATAATCTTGGTCGAACCAAGCTCAGTCACCAAACGTTCTGGGTAGCCGGCGTAGAAGTCCATGTTCCCTTTAACTACACGGATGCCCTCCCAAAGTGGAGAATCAGGACGCAGTTCAGAATCGCCATTATGAAAAACGGCATCAACTTTGCCCACATAGCGATCACGGATTTCTTTCACAATCAAGCTATCGCCATGAGAATCGCTCATTACAATGATGGTTTGCTTTGCCATGATGGAAATACCTCCAAAAGTTTCTTAACGGCTAAGGCACGGTGAGATTGACTATTTTTTTCTTCAAGGGTTAATTCAGCTGATGATTTGCCTGTCTCTCCTACAAGGAAGAGAGGGTCATAGCCAAAGCCATTTTCACCCTTAGGTTCAAAGTTAATGTAGCCAGGCCAGTCTGCTTCAACAACCAAGCTTTCCTTGTTTGGACTGGCTACGACTAGGGTTGTATGGAATTGAGCCGAGCGGTCCTTGAGTTCAAAGACCATGGCCAATTCGTGCAAGAGCTTGGCATTGTTTTCACGGTCAGTTGCTCCGACGCCTGCAAAACGAGCCGACCAGACACCAGGCAAACCACCCAAAACATCGACTTTCAGTCCAGAATCATCTGCCAGAACTATCTTGCCCGTTAATTGGGAAATCGTTTCTGCCTTGAGACGGGCATTTTCTTCGAAGGTCATGCCTGTTTCTGCTACTTCAGGCAGATCAGGATAATCATTAAGATTTTCCACATCGTAGCCTAGCTTATCAAAGATAGCTCGAAATTCCTTGGTCTTGCCCTCGTTTCGAGTCGCAATCAATAAGGTTTCTCTAACTTTGCTTGTCTCAAAGAAATCATGAACATTGACCCCTTCTTTAGGCAATTCCACATGCAGGAGTTGCCCATTTTCAACCAAGAGTAAAGCCCCCTGACGTTGGATGACTTCCACATTTCGTCCCATTTCTTGGTTGAGGATATCTACCACAAAAGACAATAAACGGTAGCGAGAACCATAGCGTAAAACAGTAACAGAAACAGGAAAACCTCGATCCTCATCTCGAAATCTTTGGGCAAACTCCAATAGAGGAAAATCCAAGTCATCATCCGTCAACGTCCGGACGCCACCAAAAATACCATAGGACCCGACATACCAGTCCTGGTCATCCTTGTATTCATAAATTTTATTTGTCATAATTCTACATGCTCCACATGAATCTCTTTTTCAAGCCATTCTTCACCAATTTGTGCAAAACTTTGGCTGCTGGCTGTTGTGTAAAAACGGTGATGGAGTGGTCCGGCATCGCGACCACGATTGATTTCAAAATAATTAAGTAAGACTGAGATATCCCGTACGCACTCTGCCCCACTATCGATGAGCTGAACCTTGGGTCCCATGACATTTTGAATAATGGGTCTGAGGAGTGGATAATGGGTACAACCCAAAATCAGACTATCCACCTTTCCAACCAAGGGACGCAGGGTTTCATAGACTACTTTCTTGGTGACGCTGGTTGACAGGGCACCCGACTCCACCAAGGGAGCAAACTTGGGACAGGCCAAACTCTCCACCTGTAAATCAGGATCCAGATCATTGATTTTCTGACGATAAATGTCAGATTGTACCGTCATGGGCGTTCCAATGACTCCGATTTTCCCACCTTGACTGGACTTGATGGCTGCCGAAGCTCCTGGCAAAATCACACCTAGGACAGGAATGTCTAGTTGAGCCTTGATTTCTTCCCAGACGACCGCAGTCGCAGTATTACAAGCAATGACAATCATCTTGACATCCTTGGTCAAAAGAAAGTTAACCAACTGCCAAGTATATTCACGAATTTGCTCAGCAGGACGGGGCCCGTAAGGCGCCCGTGCCGAATCTCCAATATAGACGATTTCTTCATGGGGAAGCTGGCGCATGAGCTCGCGCACAACGGTCAAGCCCCCGACACCCGAATCCAAAAAACCAATTGGTCGATTATCCATACAGTCTTCTTTCTAGTCTTTTTTCTGATTGATAGTTCATTATGATTATTTATCCTTATGAACTGAATGACATCCTAATCAACAACTATCTCTCTTAATCATAATCAAATATCAATAGAATGCAAGGAAAAAGTCTCATCTCTAAAGCATAGCCAACATAGTGAGAAGTCTGGAACTTTCATCCCAGACTTTTCCTTATTTATTTTTTCTTTTTATTGTTAGCAAGGGCTGCCTTTTGTTGGCGGATGATTTGGTGGTAAACTTGTTGTACCTTAGCTTCGCTTGGTTTTTGACCATTTGCACTCAAAAGAGTACGAACTGCTTCAGCATTCAAACGTGGGTTGTCAGCGAATTCTTTTTCAATTTGCTTACGAACCAAGTACATTCCTCCAAGAGCTCCTCCTAGAAAAGCTAGCACAATCAATACAATTGCTAAAAGTAAATCCATCATATTTCTCCTGTTTCTTTTTGAGTCTCTTTCATTATACCACAAACTAGCCACCCTGACTAGTTTGTTTTACGCTTTCAGGAATGGAATAGACAGCAAAAAGAACCCTGCTTTTCTGCAAAAGAGGGCTCCTTACTGAGTTTATACTCAATGAAAATCAAAGAGTAAACTAGGAAGCTAGCCGCAGGTTGCTCAAAGCGCTGCTTTGAGGTTGCAGATAAAGCTGACACGGTTTGAAGAGATTTTCGAAGAGTATTAATTTCATATTTCTGCCTATCCATTTGTACCTAATAAAAGACTGAGACACCAGATCTCAGCCTTTTTCTTTATCCCAAAACCAATTCATCACTGACTAGGCTTTGGCCACTATTTTTCTGGAAGAGATGCATGAGATTTTCAACCGTCAGATGCTTTTTCTCCTCTCCCTTGACATCCACCACTATTTTCCCTTGATAGAGCATAATGAGACGATTTCCGTACTCAATCGCATGGTTCATATCATGGGTAATCATCAAAGTCGTCAACTGATGGTCTTCCACAATCTTTTGAGTCAAGTCCATCACCATTTGACTCGTTTTTGGATCAAGTGCCGCAGTATGTTCATCCAAAAGCAAAAGTTTAGGTTTCACCAGAGCTGCCATGACTAGGGTCAAGGCCTGTCTTTGTCCTCCTGAGAGGTATTGAGTATCCACTTTCAAGCGATTTTCAAGACCAATATTCAACTCTTTCAAGGCTTCTTGGAACTGGATTCTATCCTTCTCCTTCACGCCCCAACCAAGTCCTCTCTTTTGCCCACGTCTCAAGGCAATAGCCATATTCTCCTCAATCGTCAAACGCGAAGCGGTTCCCATCTTAGGATCCTGAAAAACACGGGCGATATCCTTTGCTCTCTTTCTGACACTCAGATTTTTAATGGATTTCCCTGCCAATAAAAGTTCTCCTTCGTCCACCGATAGATTGCCAGCCAAGATATTCATCAAAGTGGATTTACCTGCTCCATTTCCACCGATTACTGAGATAAAATCTCCCTCTTCAACTTCTAAATCTAATCCTTTGAGGACATGGTTCTCATTGACCGTCCCTGCTTCAAATGTCTTGTGAATATTTTCAAGTGTTAATAAACTTGCCATAACTTTTTCCTCCTATTCATTTCTCAGTTTCAAACCACGAATCTTTAATCTCTTTTGCAATTCTGGTGCAAATAAAACTAAGGCTAACAAGATTGCATTAAAGAGACGAACCAGGTTTTGATCTAGATTTGGAATTTCATAGATATTTAAAATAATCAAACGGTAAACAATAGCACCGATCCCGATAGATAACAAGCGGCCTCCAATGGTCAAATCATGTATCAGTACTTCCGCAATAATCACGGCACTCAAACCAACAACGATGGTTCCTGTCCCAGAAGTCACATCTGAAAATCCATCATTTTGGGCAAACAAGGAACCACATAGGGCAATCAGACCGTTTGAAATCATGTAACCAACAATCTTCATGGTGTCTACATTGACCCCATTAGCCTCACTCATCGGAATATTGTCCCCAGTCGAACGCAAGACCAAACCAATCTCTGTTTTCATCAAAAGGGTCAAGACCAAACAAACAAGTAAGAGACAGGCTAAGCTGAGTGAGAAAACAGCTTCTTCAGTTGTCAGCCCCAAGCTCGCCAATTGTTTAAAGACAGTTGAAGAATCTCCCAAGGAAAGGTTGGGCACACTGCCCATGATTTTAATATTGATTGAATAAAGCCCTGTCAAGGTCACAATCCCTGTCAAGAGAGCTGGGATTTTCATCTTGGTGTGGAGCATTCCTGATACAAGACCAGCTACCATACCTGCCAGCAAAGCAAGTAAGGTCGCAATCCAAGGATTTGTCCCTGCCTGTATCTGCGATACAACGACAGCTGCCCCCAAAGGAAAGGCTCCTTCAGCAGTCATATCCGCAATATCCAAAATACGGAAAGTCAAGTAAACTCCAATGGCCATAATCGACCACAACAAACCTTCTGATAAACTAGATAATACAAAACTCATCTTAAACCTCCCTATTCCTTGCTTTCCAACTTACTAATATCAATTCCTAGTGCATCTGCCATTTCTTGATTGGTATGCAATTCCAGTTTTTCAGGCAACTCAACTGCTATATTTTCTGGTTTCTCACCTTTTAAGACACGAATCAACATGCGGGCTGTCTGCCGTCCCAATTCTTCATAATTGGTACCGTAGTTATACAAACCACCAACCGCAATCATTTCCGTTGAGCCACCGAATACTGGAACCTTGTGTTTAATAGAAACCTGCTTAACTGTTTCCATGGTTGACGAAATGATATTGTCCGTTGGTACAAAAACCATATCCACTTCTGCCATCAAACTCTCTGCTGCCGCTTTGACATTGTTACTGTCCAAGATTGTTTTTTCAACAACGGTAAAGCCTTTTTCTTCCAGAAGTCGCTTAGCTTCATCCTTTTGGACAACTGAGTTTGGCTCGCTCTGAGTATAGAGGATTCCAATTGTTTTAGCTTTTGGCAACACTTTCTTTATCAAATTGATTTGGGTTGAGATAGCATCTGATGACTGATCACTTGTTCCAGTTACATTGCCCCCAGGATGCTCTCTTGACTCTACCAACTTGGCACTGACAGGGTCTGTTACAGCTGAAAAGATAACCGGTGTCGTTTGTGTTGTATTAGCCAAGCTCTGAGCAGAAGGCGTTGCGATAGCTAGAACGACATCACTAGATTCTGCTAGTTGCTGGGAAATCGTTTTTAGGTTTCGTTGTTCTCCCTGTGCATTTTGCAAATCAATCTCGATATTTTTCCCTTCAGCATAGCCTTGCTTGGCAAGCTCATCCACAAACCCTTCTCTAGTAGCGTCTAAGGACTGGTGGGTAATAAATTGCGAAATACCGATACGAAACACATCTTTTTTCTTATCTGCCTTCAACTGATGCAAACTAATCAGAGAGGTCAAGAGAATCCCCACTACCAAGAGAGGGGCTAGTAATTTTCGAACAACTTTCATAATGAAACTCCTTCTCAGAAAAGATAATACTCAATGAAAATTAAAGAGCAAACTAGGAAACTAGCCGCAGGCTGTACTTGAGTACGGCAAGGCGACGTTGACGTGGTTTGAATTTGATTTTCGAAGAGTATAAAACAAAAAACCGCCTAGATAATACCTAAACGGATGCTTGAAATAATCTAACAAGTTATAACTTTGCTAGTCCATTTAGATATTTATCTATATGGACCACAATCAAAAATCTTAGCCACATAGATACAAACAAATTGCTTGAACTGTTTGCATCCATGGTGACATGTCTACAAACACTATCTAAAGTAGCTAAAGTAAAAGTTTTGATTCATCGTTACAGCTTGTCTCTTATTCATTTCTTTTTCTGCTTTCTTTTTTGATGTTTCCTATCTTACCACCTTTTTCATCAGCTGTCAAGAATATTTCAGAATTTTTTAAAATTTTTCGAAAATTCTTTCAGGATACTTTCAAAGATTTTTTCAAATCAGTCCAACAAAAAAAGGTTTATAATTCCCATAAAAATTGATATGGAAATTATAAAACCATTATTAGTTTAACCCTTGTTGGTAACGCGCTAATTCGGCTTGGTTAGCCCAAACATAGTGACCTGGACGGATTTCTACCATAGATGGCTTATCAGTCTCATAGTCGTGTTGACTTGGGTCGTAAACCTTCAAGACCTTCTTACGTTCCAAGATTGGATCTGGGATTGGTACCGCTGAAAGCAAGGCTTGAGTATATGGATGAATTGGATTGTTAAACAATTCTTCTGTTTCTGCAACCTCTACAATAACACCCTTGTAAATAACTGCGATACGATCTGAAATAAAGCGAACGACAGACAAGTCATGGGCGATGAAGAGATAGGTCAAACCAAGTTCTTTTTGGAATTTTTTGAGCAAGTTCAAGACTTGAGCACGCACAGAAACGTCCAAGGCTGAAATGGGCTCATCCGCAATAACAAAGTCTGGTTGCATGACCAAGGCACGGGCAATACCGATACGTTGACGTTGACCACCTGAGAATTCATGAGGGTAACGAGTCAAGTGCTCAGCAAGAAGCCCCACTTCACGGATAATATTTTTAACTTTCTCTTTACGTTCTTCTTCATCCTTGAACAGATGATGATTGTAAAGACCTTCAGAAATAATATAATCAACAGTCGCACGTTCATTCAAACTTGCGGCAGGATCTTGAAAAATCATCTGGATACGACGAATCAATTCTGCAGCTTGTTCACGCGATTTCTTACCATTAATCTTTTGACCATCAAAAATGATATCCCCATTACTTGTATCATTAAGACCGATGATGGCACGACCAATAGTTGTTTTCCCACTACCTGACTCACCTACAAGCGAGAAAGTTTCTCCCTTGTTGATAAAGAAGTTAGCATTTTTAACTGCGACAAACTTCTTACTTCCTTCACCGAAGGAAATTTCTAAATCTTTGATTTCTACTAATTTTTCAGACATTTCCTTCCTCCTAGTCAGCCAGATGGGCAAATCCCATTTTTTCACGAATCTTATCATGGAGATTTGCAATCACAGCTGGTTTTTCTACTTTTGGAGCATCCTCATGAAGTAGCCAAGTTTTAGCCCAATGTGTCTCTGATACTGAGAATTGAGGAGCTTTTTGTTCGAAGTCAATTTGCATTGCATAGTCAGAACGCAAGGCAAAGGCATCCCCTTTCAGGTCAGTATAAAGTGACGGAGGTGTTCCTGGGATTGAGTAAAGATCCCCTTTATCATCAGCAAGCTGAGGCAAGCTAGACAAGAGACTCCATGTATATGGATGGCGAGGGTCATAGAAGACTTCCTCAACAGTTCCATACTCAACGATTTCTCCTGCATACATAACCGCTACCTTATCTGCAATACTTGCCACCACACCAAGGTCGTGGGTGATAAAGATTGTTGTGAAATGGTACTCGTTTTGTAAAGATTTCAACAAATCAATAATCTGAGCTTGGATGGTCACATCCAAGGCAGTCGTTGGCTCATCACAAATCAAGACATCAGGTCGGCAGGCAAGAGCAATCGCAATAACGATACGTTGACGCATTCCTCCAGAATATTGGAATGGGTATTCATCAAAACGTCTATCTGCATCTGGAATCCCAACCTTATTCATGTAGTCAATGGCCAATTCTTTCGCTTCTTTAGCTGTTTTTCCTTGGTGTTTTACAATAACTTCTGTAATCTGACTACCAATTGTTTTAATTGGGTCCAAACTAGTCATTGGATCTTGGAAGATAGTCGCAATCTTAGCGCCACGAATTTGTTCCCAATCCTTGTGAGAAGATAAAGCTGTCAAATCTTGACCACGGTAGTCAATGCCACCTTGGGCAATGCGACCATTTTCTTCAAGCATACCTGTGAAAGTCTTTGTCAAAACAGATTTTCCTGATCCTGACTCACCTACCAAGGCTAATACTTCTCCTTCAACTAGTTCAAGGGAAACGCCGCGAATGGCTGTCAATACTTTGTCACGAACGTCAAATTCCACGACAATATCGCGAGCAGTCAAAATTACATTTTTTTCTTTTGTCATTTCTACTCCTATCTATGTGTACGTGGATCACTAGCATCCGCTAAGTTTTGACCAACTACGAAAAGGGATAAGGATACCAAGACAAGAGTTGTCAATGGAATCCAGAAGAGGTATGCATTTGTCGTTACGTTCTGAGAGTAATCTGAAATCAAACGACCTAAACTTGGAACTGTAATCGGCAATCCAAGTCCAAAGAATGAAAGGAAAGCTTCGTATGAGATAAAGGCTGGAAGCATTTGAGATGTCGTCGTAACGATAACAGATACCAATTGTGGCATAATGTTTTTTACAACAATCTTAAAGGTTGGTGTTCCAAGTGTACGTGAAGCAAGGTTATACTCCAAGTCACGATAACGCATGATCTGAATACGAATTGAGTAAGCAATACCAATCCAAGTAGTCACACTCATAGCAAAAATCAGATTCCAGAATCCAGCTCCGATTGAGTAAGTCAAGACAATGACAATCAAAAGAGATGGGATGTTTGAGATGACATTATAAACTTCCATCATCACACGGTCAACTGATTTTGAAATTCCCCAAATACCACCGACAAAAACACCGATAACCAAGTTAATCACTGTCGCAATCACAGAAATGAGGATAGAGTTACGAGCTCCGAACCAGACACCGTCAAAGAGAGATTTACCGTTACTGTCTGTACCGAACCAATGCTCAGCATTTGGCTTGATATAACGAGCACTAAAGTCGTTTACTTTGCTGACATCATTGAAATCAAACTTAGAAAACATTGGGTAGATGAAACTCATCAAAATGATAGCTACCAAGATTCCCAACATGACTACAGTTGATTTCTTCTTCATAAATTGTCTAAACACTGAGCCCCAGTATGAATAGGCTGGCGCATCAATGGCTTCAGAGGCAAAATCGTCACGTTTTACGAACTGAAATTTTTCTTTATCGATTGTAGACATTATTTGCCTCCTTTCTCAGTCAATTTAATACGTGGGTCAATAATAGTCATCCAAATATCTCCCAAAAGAAGTGAGAAGATAGAAATACATGTAAAGATGAAGACAAGACCTACGACCATAGAGTTATTAGATGCTTTTACAGAGTCAATCAACATTTTACCCATACCTGGGAAAGCGAAGACTGTTTCAGTAAGGGTTGCACCACCGATAACCCCGATAACAGCACCAGGAATCCCTGAAACCAGCGGAACCATGGCATTTTTAAAGATGTGTTTGTTTGAAATTTCTTTTTCAGACAAACCTTTTGCACGAGCAAAACGAACAAAATCCTGTGATTGCAAGTCAATCATGTAACGACGAATCCAAATAGCGGTACCAGGAGCACCCAATAAACCAAGGATAACTGCTGGTAAAACATACGAACGCCAATCTCCAGCACCCAAGATAGGGAATGAATCTGGAAGACCAATTGATGATCCAATCAAACGAACAATGTAAACCAAAGCAATGGTTGGAAGAGCCATCAAGAAGGTCAAAGCCCCTGTTGAGAAGCTATCAATCCAAGTGTTCTTGAAGCGAGCCATAGCTGAACCAAGTGGCACGGCAATCGCATAAGAAATCACCAAACCGATCAATCCAACGATTGCAGAGCTAGCAATCATAGAAGGATATTGGTAGTTGCTTTCAGTAGCTGTATAAGGGTCATCTTTTCCGTAGTTGGCTACTTCACGAGAGTCAGCCTGACTAGGCGATTTGTAGGTTCTTGAGTAAATATTTACAGAAGAAGTTTTCTTACCTGTTGGGAACTGAACTTGAGATGTTTTTGTTTGTCCTTGTCCTTGAGTAATAACCTGTAAAACAGGGCTATTAGCATAGGTTGGATAAGAGTCACCTAAATTGATGTTCACAAAGTTTTGATGCACAAATGGGAACTGACCGTTGAAGTACAAGAGATATTTATGTTTCGTTCCTGAACCGACCAATGACCATCCAATCGCTGGATCATTTTCAAAACGAAGGTAGCGTTTCAAATCTGGATTCTCAGGGTCTTGAATTTTATTTGTATGATCAATGTCAATCAAGTTAGCATAGAATTTGAAAACACGTTCAAAAATCGGGATTTCACGCGTAGCGTAGAATTGGCCACTTTCAGTAAATTCTCCCAGGGTCCAACCATGACCGATTTGTTTGATGTATTTTTCATAGATAGCCTTGTTGGTATCATTGGCTTCAACTGTTACAGAAGCATCCATCTGGCTAGCTTTTTCTTGCAACTCTTTGGTATCGTAGTACTCGATATAGCCCATACGCTCATAAACGGTATTCTCATAGTTATCACGTTTATCAGCAGTTGTCGCAATCTTGTTATAGTTGGTATCCTGTTTGAAAATCA
Source organism: Streptococcus mitis (assembly GCF_946190065.1). Lineage (GTDB taxonomy): Bacteria > Bacillota > Bacilli > Lactobacillales > Streptococcaceae > Streptococcus > Streptococcus mitis_DE. Next base: position 73,980 of record NZ_CAMHZD010000007.1, on the reverse strand, counting down.
ATTTTCGAGGAACCATTGTATAGATAATCGTGTAAGTCAAGGTTGTTACTAAGAAGATAGAAACCAATGACCGCAAAACACGCATAAAAATATATTTTTTCATATCATTTCCTTTAAAAATCCCAAAAGAACCTTCTCCTCATGGAGAGAAAGTTCTATTGAAAATTATTTACTTCACATGACTTGCCAATTCTTTTTGAGCTTTCTCGTTTGACTCAGTCTTTTCTTTCAACCATTTTTCACGAGCTTTTTCATACTCTTCTTTGGTGATTGCTTTTTCACCAACTTCAGTGTACTTCAAGTATCCTGAATTTTCACCTTTAAGGCCGGCTACAGAATATGAAGAGCTAAATGGTAGAACTTTTGAAACATATGAAACGGCTGTTTCTTTAGGAGAAGCCATTACTGGAATTGTCAAAGCATTATCAGTCAACCAAGCTTGTGCCACCGCGTATTTTTCATAACGTTTTTGAACATCTTGGTTTTCGCTGTTTGCGTCATCAAGTAATTTTCCATAGTCAGCTAAACCAAGTTTGCTTACTACTGATGCATCTGTGTTTTGGTCAATACCAAGGTAAAGACGAGTGCTTCCTCCCTTAAGGACGAATTGATCCAAGAAAGTAGAAGGATCTTGATAGTCCGGGTTCCATCCTAGCAAGGTATGGATATCCCAGTCTTGCTCTTTAGCTGTTGGAGCGCTAAATGAAATTGGTAAAGCTTCTGCTTGAGTCATTTGTTGTAAGTCTACAACAACATTATCTGAACCCAATACTTTTTCAATTGATTGTTTCAATGATTGAACACGGTTTACAACCGCTGTTGATTCTTGGATAACCAGGGCATCCAAGTGGATTGGGAATTCAACACCTTCAGCTTGTAGACTTGATTTGGCTTTAGCAAAGACTTCTTTCGCTTTTTCTTCATTGTAAAGGCCATTTTGAGAATCTGCTAGAGACACGTTTGACCAAGTAGAAGAATTTGTCTTAGCCAAGCTATCTTGTACCAATTCACCAAATGTTTTCTTACCAACTTGAAGATTATAAGGTGCAAACGTATTACGGATGGCTACTGCAGCTCCATCAGTACCATTTGTTTGAGCTGAGTAAGAATTGCGATCGACAGCAAAGTTCAAGGCTTGACGGAATTCCTTGTTTAGCAATGCTTTCTGAGTAGATGTCTTTTGGGTATCACTTGTTTTGGCAGTGTGGTTATAGGTTGTACGGCCATAATTCAAGCTGACAGTTGCAACACCCGCTCCTGGTTCATTAAAGTAAATGTTATCTTTAAAGTCAGCTGCATATTTTTCATATGTAGAACTTGTAGGGAAGATACGGGCCTTGCTATATTGACCATCAGCAAAACCTTTAGCAATCACATCTTGGTCCTTACCATCCCAGAAAGTGAACTTAACGTTCTCAATTTTTACATTTTCTTTGTCCCAGTAAGCATCATTTTTAGCCATCTCGATAGATGATTTTGGAGTTACAGATTTTAAGACAAATGGACCGTTATAAAGAATAGAGTTAGCATCGGTTGGGGCACCAAAACCTTCACCTTTTGAAGTTAAGAATTCTTCATTAACCGGCATCAAAACACCACTAGTGGTCTTATCATTCCAGAAAGTTTCTGGCTGGTTCAAGGTATATTCTAGTGTTTGATCATCAAGTGCTTTTACTCCAACGGTTGAAAAATCGCTTGTTTCACCCTTGATATAGGCTTCTAATCCCTTAATAGAAGAGCTAACGATTGAAAGTCCTTTTGATTTTCCATCTACGGCATGTTTCAAACCAGTAACGAAGTCTTTAGCAGTTACAGGAGCGTATTCTTCTCCCTCTGCTGTAACCCATTTAGCATCCTTACGGATTTTATAGGTATAAGTCAAACCATCTTTTGAAACTGTCCATGATTCAGCAATAGAAGGAACCAAGTTACCATATTTATCATTAGCCAACAAACCATCTACAGCATTTGTTGTGACGAATGATGTTGAATCGATATTGCTGACGATATAATCCAAGGTTTCTGGATCTGTTTGATAAACATATTGGTAATCTTTTGCTAGTTTAGCATTATTTGAACTAGTGTTTGAACACGCAGCTAGAACTCCTGACGCTAATAAGGTAGCTCCCGCTACAGCAAGCACTTGACTTTTTTTCATTTATTTACTCCTCTTATAAATAAAGTATAGGTTATCATCAATTATATCATAGATTTCAAGAAAAGTAAACGAATTTTCAGAATATTTAGGCTTATTGATACAAAAAATCTGAAAAAGCTATTGACTGAAAATCATTTTCAAGGTATAATAATAAACGTTAAGGCGGTATAGCCAAGTGGTAAGGCACGGCTCTGCAAAAGCTTGATCGTCGGTTCAAATCCGTCTACCGCCTTCTTTAACTTGATTTATCAGGTTTCATTTAAACAGAAAGCCCAATTTAAAGGGCTTTTTTCTTTTTCCTTGAATAAATACGTATAACTTTAAAAAACTTTTGGGGCAAGTTTGGGGCTGAGTTTTTCGAGGACACAATTTCCTTTTGAAATCAACTGAAAAAAGCTTCGTCACGCCTGGTGACAAAAGCCTCTAGTTTACTCTGTTTCTTCTTCTATTTCAACTTCGGTAATTTGGACTTTTACCTTGGTAACACGTCCATTTTTCACTTTATCATTGGTTAGGATAAGCTTTTTGTTTTGGCTGACTAATTCATAACTGAGTTTCTCGGTCGTTGGAATGGTCCCAACTCCTGTCAAATAGTAACCAGCGATGGTATCAACGTCATCACTTTCCAGTTCAACATCAAAGTAGTCATTAAAATCATTGAGATTCATGGTACCTTGAACAATATAAGTATCTTCTCCAATTTTATGAACTTCGATTTCAGCCTTATCTGTTTCGTCATCGATTTCCCCAACGATTTCCTCTAAGAGGTCTTCCAGGGTCACCAAACCAGCCATCCCACCGTATTCATCCAGCAAGATTGCCATTTGTCTTTGGGTATTGCGCAGTTCTTTTAACAAGTCATCCACAAAAATAGTTTCAGGAACAAAAAGTGGATCTTGTAAGATTTTCTTCCAAACAATATTGTCAAAACCGTCCACAAAGCCCGCATTAAGGAGACTCTTGGTGTGAATGATCCCAATCACGTTATCCTTATCCCCATCATAGACAGGGATACGAGAATAATTTTGTTTTAAAATACTTTGGATGATGGTTTGACTATCATCCTGAATATCGACCATAAAGGCATCTGTTCGAGGAACCATAACTTCTCTGGCCATTAATTCGTCCAGTGAAAAAATCCCTTGTAACATTTCAATTTCGTCAGCATCTAGTGTTTCTTCACTATTTGTCAGCATGTACTCAATTTCATCACGGGTCATTTTTTCGTCAGCATCGTCAAAGGTCATAGGAGTCAAGCGACTCAAAAGATTGGTAGATGCAGATAAGAGCCAAACAAAGGGACTAACTAGTTTCCCCAATCCAATAATAACTGGCGCTGTACGAATCGCTAAGGCATCCTTTAGATTAAGAGCGATTCTCTTAGGATACAATTCCCCAAAAACGATGGAAATATAAGTCAAAAATGCTAAAGACAGAAAACTTGCAACGGCATAAGATGTTTCACCATTTCCAAGCCAAGATGCAATTTCTCGTCCCAGAGTGTCTGCCAAACTCGCCCCTGATAAGATCGTAATCAGGGTAATCCCTACTTGAATGGTTGATAAAAAGTGGTTAGGATTTTCTAGTACCTTCAACAGACGGATATAGCGTCTATCTCCTTCTTCTGCCTTTTGTTCAACCCGCGCACGGTTAAGTGAAACCATGGCCATTTCTGTGGCTGAGAAAAAGGCATTTAATACCGTCAAGATAAACAATAAAACAAATTGTAGCAACAAATTCTGACTACTTGGGTCTTCCATAGTTCTTCTCCTAAAATAGTATCTTATCCTTTATTATATCACAAAATATAGTCCAGTACATATTATTTTTTCTCATACTCTTCGAAAATCTCCTCAAACCACGTCAGCTTCATCTGCAACCTCAAAGCTGTGCTTTGAGCAAGCTGCGGCTAGCTTCCTAGTTTGCACTTTGATTTTCATTGAGTATCCGTGTCTATTGTAGCCCTGCTTAAACTAGTAAGAAAGAACTCCTATATCCACAAGTGACATAGGAGTTTATTTTGTATTTTACTGAGTAACAGTCACTTCTCCAGTTCGGTAATCCAGTTGAAGCCCTTTTTGAACATTGGGAACTAGAACATTAAATTCCAATTCTCCGTCTGAAGACTTGGCTTCAATCTGTGAAGCTGAAGGAACTAAATCCTCGTTTGAAGCATAATAAAGAGTTACACGGTAACGGACACGCTTGTTTTGGTCTAAGGCTTTACGCACCAAGCTTTCATAATAGTTTTGACCAGTCGAATCCTCGGCTTGTGCCTGATTTGCCCAGGCTGTCTGAACAGCAATGTTTTTAGGATTACTTGTTGAGGCATCAAAACCATCCAAGCCACCGATTAAGGCATAGCCCAACAAGTGACCTCTATCGACGGCATGCGTATAAGATCCCTTTAGATTCTTGACCTGATGCCAGCCTGGAGGAGTCCAAGAAGTCGATCCATTCCCAGTTTCTTCCCGATTCTTGTACTGACGAGTAGCCTTAGACAAGAGGGCATTTGCTACAGTTGGTACGGTTTCCTTGCCCACTGTCTTTGTTTTATTATCAGCGTAGGGCTTACTTGAAACCTTGGCATCTAGGTTTGTTTTATTACCATTGACGATAAAAGCACCTGAGCCATTCCACTCAAGACTCCCTTTTATTTGGCTTTTGACTGTGTCTGTTAAGACACTTTCTGCCAATTCTTGACTAGGAGCTTCAGACGCTTGTTTTTTCTGACTAACCTTTGTTTTAGGACTATTAGGTGTCGACTGCATCTGCTTGATATAATAGCTTCCCGCAGATAAAAGCAATAACACTAGCAGTCCGATCAGTGTCTGTCTTGTTTTTTTATCCATTTTTCTCCTTATCTCTAGAAAAAGACTGGTTCTCCAGCCTAATTTCCTGTAAATTTATGAATCAATTCCTGCCATTTTGCTGGAGACAGGATGGCCCATGGATCTTGACCCTTTCCCAAGATTCCATAGCCTACCATTAGACCGATTCCTAGGGCAAGAGCACCTAAAAACAGTACTATGATGACTAAAAGTAAACGCTTGATTACGTAGCTTGATTTCTTATTCATCTTCATCACTTGCCTCAATCCGCTGAATCTTAGCACCTAGCTGCGCTAACTTCTCATGGAAACGGTAGTAACCTCTATCCAAGTGAACCAATTTACCAACTACAGTTTCTCCTTGTGCTACCAAACCTGTCAAAATCAAGGCTGCGCTGGCACGAAGGTCAGTTGAAAGAACTTCTGCTCCCTGCAAAGCTTGTCCACCAACAATACGAGCTGTATCACGGATAATCTCAGAGTGCAGGCCCATACGACGCATTTCTTCTAGGTGTTGGAAACGATTTTCAAAAACTGTCTCCACCATAGTTGATTCGCCTTTTGCGACAGTCATCAAGGCTGTAAATTGAGCCTGCATATCTGTTGGGAATCCTGGGTGGGGCAAGGTTTTCACATGAACAGCTTTTAAATTTTCTAGTTGAGAGCGAACTCGAATTCCTTCAGTCTCCTCTGTCACTTCCACTTCCATTTCAAGCAATTTGGCAATCAAGGGACGGTTGTGCTCCCAGACAGCGTCTCGAATCAAGACATCACCACCAGTCATGGCAGCAGCTACCATAAAGGTTCCTGCTTCGATACGGTCTTGGACTACATTGTGAGTCGTACCATGAAGTTTCTCAACACCGGTAATGGTAATGGTCTCTGTACCAGCACCTTTAACCTTGGCTCCCATTTCATTGAGGAGAATGGCTAAGTCAACAATCTCAGGCTCACGCGCAGCATTCTCAATCACTGTCACACCATCAGCCAGAGTCGCAGCCATCATCAAGTTCTGCGTTGCACCAACACTTGGGAAGTCCATGTAGATATGAGCTCCATGTAAGCGATCTGCCTTGGCTTCGATATAACCAGCTGTCTGGCTGATTTTAGCCCCCATAGCTTCTAGACCTTTCAAATGAAGATCAATAGGGCGGCTACCAATCGTACAACCACCTGGCATGGATACCTTAGCATGACCCACACGGGCAAGAATTGGCCCCAAGACAACGATGGAGGCGCGCATCTTGCTGACATACTTGTAAGGAGCCTCCTCTGTGATATTGCCAGTCGCGTCCACCTCAACAAGATGAGCTTCTTCATTAAAATCCACCTTGGCATTTAAACCGCGAACCACCTGATTCATAGTGAAAACATCTGACAAGATAGGAACATTCTGCAAGACGGTCTTTCCTTCACTTGCTAGAATAGTCGCTGCCAACAAAGGCAAGACTGCATTCTTTGCTCCTTCGATCGTAACACTTCCTACCAGACGATTATCGCCACCTTGAACCACAATTTTTTCCATACTTATTTCCTTTACTCTTGATTTTATAATAATCCTCTAAGCGCTTCTTGCCACAACTGATATAGGCTGATAAAGAAAGAACTCATGATATAGCCCATTACAATGCTGAAAAAAGCTACTAGTAAACGAACTTTTCCTGTGTTCTCAGCTGTTACTTTTAAAACCTTTTCCCATCTAACAAGATTCTTTAAAAGGTAAAAACTCACATAAATAAAGAGCATGTGACTGCTTAGAGTGAATAATAATTGAACCATTTGACTATTATACCATCTTCTCTGTTTGTGCGCTAGTTTGGAAACTTCACTTAAAAACTAGGGATTGTTTTTCAAGTAATCAATTGCATCTTGTAGGGTTTTAACAGGCACGATTTTCATATCTGTCTTGATTGTTTTAGCGGCTTCCAGGGCTGTTTGGTAGTTATTTTTCGCATCCGGATGCGCTTTTTGTTCTTCTTCGCTAACGGGATTATCAGGTGCAAAGAAAATAGCGGCACCTTCTCTAGCAGAAGCTACAACTTTCTTATCAATACCTCCAATGTCCCCCACATTGCCATCGCGGTCAATGGTACCTGTACCGGCAACAATACGGCCATTACGAAGGCCAGGGTCAGCTATTTGGGTATAGATGGCCAGACTAAACATGAGGCCAGCACTTGGACCGCCAATACCAGCTGTAGAAAAGCGAATTGGGACATCACTGGTTACTTCTGTACGGTCAATCAAGCCGATTCCAATTCCATTTTTGCCATTTTCTAGCGTAATGATTTTTCCTTCTGCAGACTTGGTTTGCCCATCTTCTTCATAGGTGACCTTGACAGAATCCCCTAATTTTTGAGAATTGACGTAATCAATCAAGTCTTTGGAACTATCAAAGGTCTGATCATTGACTGCTGTGACCGTATCAGAAATGTTGAGAATCCCTTTAAAGGTCGAATTATCCGTCACAGTCAAGACATAAACCCCAAGATATTTGAGTTCAATATCCTTACCAGCTGTTTTTAACCCTTGATACTTGGCCATATTTTGCGATGTTTGCATGTAGAATTGATTGATCCGCATAAATTCAACATCGGAAGAACCACCTGTAGTCTCCTGAGCACTACGAATATCTGTAAAAGGCGTCAACCATGCATAAATCATATGAGCTAAAGTGGCATGCTGGACACCAACCGTAACGAATTGATAGGCACCAGCTTCCTTATCTTCTGTGTCATTTACTTTAAGGACTTGGCGAATATCTTCTGAACCGCCTGGAACCTCTATATAATAGGGCAAGGGCACTACAAACGCCAAGAAAGTCACAATCAAGGCCGCAATGACGTATAAGGGCCATCTAATCTTTTTTTTCATTTCTTATTTCCTCCAAAATACTCTCGGGAACATAGTAAGCAATATCCTGACCAAACTTCAAAAGCTCTCTAACACCGGATGAACTGATATAGAGATGTTCAGGTCGGCTATGTAAATAAATGGTCTCTATATCAGGAGACAGTTGATGGTTGTAGTAATCAAAACTGGCTTCATATTGCAAATCCGACGCATTTCTCAAGCCTCGCACTAGGAAAGTAGCCCCCAGTCTTTTTGCAACATCAACCACCAATTCATCATGAGAAGACACGACTTCAACATTTCCCAAATGTTTCAAAGCATCTTCTAGCCCCCGTTTACGATTTTCGATAGGGAGAAATCCTTGTTTATGGGGATTAAAAAAAATACCGACATAGAGCTTATCAAAGAGTTTGCTAGCCCGTTCAATCATATCCAGATGCCCATTTGTCATCGGATCAAATGAGCCTGTGAATAATCCAATCTTATCTGACATAGACTGTCACCTTACTAATTCCATAAATCTTTTCCTTCCAGATACCAAGACAGGCAATTTCTTCTGGAAGTTCAACGGCCTTATCCGTCTCACACACGACCATGACATCTTCAGAAAAAAGCGCTCTCTCAGCCATTTTTTCAATATCTGCTACGATTTGTTCCTTGGCATAAGGAGGGTCTAAGAAAATGAGGTCAAATTCCCCAGATACCTGTTCCAATGCCCTTTCTGCATCCATCTTGAGGAGTTGAAATTTTCCAACTTCCTTGGTCATCTGAATATTTTCAGCCACGATAGCCTGAGCCTTACGGTCTCGCTCCACCAAAACAGCGCTGGACATGCCACGCGATACTGCCTCGATAGATAAACCACCACTACCTGCATACAGGTCCAAGACTCGTCCACCTTCAAAGTAGGGACCAATCATGTTAAAAATAGCTCCCCTAACCTTATCCGAAGTTGGTCTTGTCGTCTTGCCTTCTAGTGTCTTGAGGGGACGTCCCCCATAGATTCCTGATACGATTTTCATACCGTTTATTATACCAAATTATGGGCGAAAAGAGAAAGAAAACCGAACCTTGCGGTTCGATTCTCTACAAAATATTTTCGTAAGTATCGCGGACTTCTTGAGGCCAAACACTTGTTTGCACTTCTCCGATATGTTTCTTGCGAAGTAAGAACATAGCCATCCGAGATTGTCCAATTCCTCCACCGATTGTCAATGGGAATAGGCCATTCAACAAAGCCTTGTGCCATTCCAATTCCAAGCGGTCTTCATCACCTGTGATGGCAACCTGACGACGAAGCGTTTCTTCATCTACACGGATTCCCATAGAAGACAACTCAAAGGCTCCACCTAAAGACTCATTCCAAACAAGAATATCACCATTCAGACCCTTGTAGCCATTTTCAGATTCGCTTGTCCAGTCATCGTAGTCTGGTGCACGTCCATCGTGCGGTTTACCGTCTGGTAATTCACCACCGATACCGATCAAGAAGACTGCTCCAAATTCTTTACAAATAGCATTTTCACGCTCTTTTGGTGTCAAGTCTGGGTAGCGTTCTACCAACTCTTCTGTGTGGATAAAAGTGATTTGTTTTGGCAAGATTGATTCGATGTCATAGCGGGCTTCAACAGCTAGCTCAGTCAGGCGAATGGCCTTGTAAATCTTCTCAACTGTTTCTTTTAGATAAGCGATATTCCGTTTACCATTTGGGATAACTTTCTCCCAGTCCCACTGGTCAACATAAACAGAGTGGGTCGCATCCAGCGAATCTTCGTCTGGACGAAGGGCCTTCATGTGGACGAAAAGACCTTCACCCTCACCGAAACCAAAACGAGCTAAGGTATGGCGTTTCCATTTGGCAAGGGAGTGCACCACTTCATAAGTAGCATCAGGAATTTGGAGAACCTTGACCGATACGGCATTCTCAACACCTGATAAATTATCCTGCATCCCGTCGCCGACCCTGCTCAAGATAGGACCTTGAACTTCGACAACTTCTAACTTATCTTTCAAATACTGGGTAAAAGTGTTTTTGACAAAGGAAATTTCTTCTTGTTGATGGATAAAACTTTTCTTCATAGGCTACTCCTCAAAAATTAATTAAAAGCATTATACACCTATTTCCAAGAAAAGAAAAGAGAAAATTTAAAAAAATCAGTGCTCCTTCGAACACGCTAATTTCTCAAAGTAACTTCCACTTGCCCAACCAAAGTGGAAATTAGTCTAAAACGGATTTTTATGGTGGAATTAAGTGTGAGACGTTTGAGTTAGAAATGAGGTCTACTATGACAAAACATAAACACCTTACCCTTTCAGACCGTAATGATATCCAATTAGGCTTAGAGCGCGGTGAAACCTTCAAAGCTATCGGACAATCCATTCTAAAAGACCCAACTACTGTTTCCAAAGAAGTCAAACGAAACAGACAAGTCCGAGAGTCTACATGCGATAACCTTCCTTGCCCTTTACTCGATAAGGCTCCCTTTGTCTGTAATGGATGCCCTAAAAGAAGACAAAATTGTGGATTTAAAAAAATCTTCTACCTTGCTAAACAAGCTCAAAAACAGTACGAACAAACTCTTGTCGAAGCTCGTGAAGGAACTCCCCTTAATTCCAAGGCCTTCTGGGACATGGACAAAGTCATTTCTGATGGTGTTAAAAAGGGACAACACATCTATCATATCCTCAAAACTCATAACCTTGATGTCAGTTCCTCAACCGTCTATCGACACATCCGAAAAGGATACCTATCTATCGCTCATATTGACCTAGCCAGAGCCGTTAAATTCAAAGAAAGACGGAAAAGGAAACTACCTTCCATCCCTAAAGAAGCTAAAAAAGGCCGTTCCTATGAGGATTTCCAAAACTATTTAGTCCTTAATCAACTAGACTCTTGGCTGGAAATGGACACAGTTCTGGGGAGGATGGGAGGTAAAGTCCTACTTACCTTCAACCTGTCTTTCTGTAACTTTATCTTCGCTAGGCTTCTGGATAATAAAACTGCCCTTGAGGTTACCAAACACCTCTATACCATCAAGAACACTCTTCATGAAGCTGATAAAGATTTCTTCCAACTCTTTCCTGTCATTCTTACCGATAATGGTGGAGAGTTTGCCAGGGTTGATGATATCGAAATGGATGTGCGAGGAGAGAGTAAACTCTTCTTTTGTGACCCTAATCGCTCTGACCAGAAAGGGAGAATTGAGAAAAACCACACACTGATTCGAGACATTCTACCTAAGGGAACTGCTTTTGACAACTTAACTCAAGAGGACATCAATCTCGTCTGCTCTCATGTCAACAGTGTCAAACGTGCTGCTTTGAATGGAAAGTCAGCCTATGAGCTCTTTGCCTTTACCTATGGAGAAGAGATTCCTAAGCTTCTAGGTATTTCTAAAATACCTGCAGAAGACGTCTGTCAGTCTTCGAAATTACTCCAACATAAGTTCTAAAAACTAACCTTTAACCGCATTCAAACGTCTCACACTAACTTCCACCATAGCGGAACTTAATCTGAAACGCTTTCAGATGAGGGGATTTTGTGCGCTCTTTTTTTCGATTCCTTTTGGTTACAAAAGCGATGAAATCAAGCATTAGTAAAACCAGTGGAACTTACCCTGACACGGATTTCCACTGGTTTTTAGGATTTTTATCAGACTAACTTCCACTTCTACTAGCGGTGGAACTTAGTTTGCGAATTTACCCTCCTTCGAACACTGATTTCATGGACCTTTAGTCATTGCGACCAAAGATACGTAGAATACTGAGGAAAAGATTGATAAAATCAAGATAGATACTGAGTGCCATTGAGATGATCCAACCTGTCGCTACTTGTCCTCGTGACTGCTCATAAACATAGCGAATCTTTTGATTATCCCAAGCAATCAAACCAGAGAAAACCAAGACCATGGCAATACTAATCATGTAGTCAAAGAAGCTATTGGCTAAAAATAGATTCACAACCATGGCAATGATGAGACCAACAAGCGCCGCCATCAAAGCTCGTCCCATTCCACTCAAATCCTTCTTGGTGAAAATCCCGATTGCCGCCATGACAAAGAAGAGAAGAGCGCTGGATACAAAGGCTGACAAAACTGTTCCCGGTGTATAGAAGGCTACGACAAAGCTAAGGGTGAAGCCATTCAGTAGGGAGTATACTAGAAATACTGGCAGAGCTGCTGGGCTATTTTTTGCAGCCATGCTACTTGCAACAAATACCAGAGCAAGTTCTGCAAAAGTTGCAACCATCAACCAGAGACGGCCATGCATTAAAAAGTAAGTCAATTGAGCCTGAAAGACTGTCAACATCAAAGCTGACACCAGAGCTGATAGTCCAATTCCAATCCCTACAAAGGCATAAACCTTAGCGTAAAATTGATTGAGACCTGAACGTTCTTGAATAATTGTTTGATTCATTCTGATTCTCCTTTTTCTATAACTATATCTTGATTATAACAAAGTTTTTTTAAATTAGCTGAAATAAAACATCAAAATGCCTGCGGCAACTGCCACATTGAGACTCTCCGCCCTACCTTTCATACCAATATGAACCAGCTGATTGGCACTTTCAGCCATGATAGGACTAATCCCTTGCCCTTCATTTCCCATGACTAAAGCAAAATTTTCTAGGGGAGAAAGCTCACGATAATCCTTGGAATCTCTCGATAAGGTCGTTGCCAGAATGGGCAAATTGCTCTTCTTTGCCTCTTCTATAAAGGTAGCAACAGGCATACGATAGATGGGCAAATGAAAATGGCTTCCTTGCATGGAACGCAGAGTCTTGAGACTGTAAATATCCGCTGACTTGTCTGAAACAATGACCCCTGTCAAACCTGCCGCGTCCGCAGTCCGAATCATGGTACCTACATTACCAGGATCTTGGACATCTTCTAAAAATAGAAACTTACCCTGACTAAAATCAGGCGGTCCCACTTCTTCTTTTTGAATAACTGCGACAATGCCTTGAGGTGTTTGCGTATCTGCCAAATCCCGCAAAATCTCCTCTGACACCCAGACAATTTGCGGAAAAGCAGATAACTGATCTCTATAACTTTCTAGGGCAAAAATTTTCTCAATCGTCACTCCAGCTTGAACAGTTTCTTCAAACAAGTGCCAACCTTCAATCAAATAAGTAGACTTACGGTATTTTTTTTGGTGTAATTTCTTGGCATTTTTTACCACAGAATTGGCTTTTGAGGTTATAATAGTCATAGAAATATTATAACACAATCAAAGGGGTTTGGTATGCAAAAGGTTAGAATGATTGCCCAAGGCAGGGTGCAGGGAGTCGGCTTTCGTTGGGGTGTTTACAGCTTGGCTCTCGAAATCGGTGGCATAACAGGTCGAGTCTGGAATAACGACGATGGCACAGTGGAAATCTTAGCCCAAGCAGACTCATCTGCTACCATGGCAAAATTTATCCAAGAAATCCGGAAAGGACCGACGCCTTTTTCAAAAGTCAGCTACTTAGATGTCAAACTGAGCAACTTTCCTCCCTATCCTGACTTTAAAATCGCAAATTAGGTCTCTAGAACTATTGTATATTTTGTAAAAAAACAGTAGAATAGAAAGGTATAATTTTTAAAGAAGGAATAAAAACAGTGAAATCTATTAAACGTTTTGCACTCTCAGCTATGGGAGTGGCTATGTTGCTAGTCTTGACTGGCTGTGTTAGAGTCGATAAAGCCACAGGAAAGCCAATAGGATTTATTTGGAATACTATCGGAGCGCCTATGGCTGAAGCTATCAAGTACTTCGCTACTGATCAAGGTCTAGGCTTTGGTGTCGCTATCATCATCGTAACCATTATCGTGCGCTTGATTATCTTGCCACTTGGTATCTACCAATCATGGAAGGCAACGCTTCACTCTGAAAAGATGAACGCCCTCAAGCACGTCCTTGAGCCACACCAAACACGTCTCAAGGAAGCGACTACTCAAGAAGAAAAACTCGAAGCCCAACAAGCTCTCTTTGCCGCTCAAAAAGAACACGGCATCAGCATGTTTGGTGGTGTAGGATGTTTCCCTATCCTCCTTCAAATGCCTTTCTTCTCAGCTATCTACTTTGCTGCCCAACATACTGAAGGGGTTGCTCAAGCAAGCTACCTAGGCATTCCTCTAGGTTCTCCAAGTATGATTTTGGTTGCCTGCGCAGGTGTCCTTTACTATCTTCAATCGCTCCTTTCACTTCACGGAGTAGAAGACGAAACGCAAAGAGAACAAATCAAGAAAATGGCTTACGTGAGCCCAATCACGATTGTTGTCTTCTCCCTCATTTCACCAGCCAGTGTCACACTTTACTGGGTTGTCGGTGGTTTCATGATGATTCTCCAACAGTTTATCGTCAACTATATCGTTCGTCCAAAACTTCGCAAAAAAGTCCGTGAAGAACTGGCAAAGAACCCAGCAAAAGCAAGTACTTTCTCTACACCAAGTGGACGAAAAGACGTTACCCCTGGACAACCAACTGCTATCACAAGCAAGAAAAAACATAAAAATCGCAACGCTGGAAAACAACGTTCGAGATAAGGCTACGTAAATTATCCAATAATTAAAGGCTCTGTCACAACAAATGGTTGATTTTGACGAGAAATAGCGTATAATAATAGTAAGAAACAGTACCACCGAAGGAGGTAATTGGATATGCCTACTATCAAAGACGCATTAGATATTATCGGTAAGTTGACTGTCGCAGAGCAGGAAAGCCTTAAAACAATGCTTTTAAGTCCTGCCTTTGTAAAGTCTTTGAATATTGAAGATTTCGTAGCAAAGGAACGCTTTGCAAATGGTCGTGTATGCCCTCTTTGTGGCTGTATCCATGTGGTTCGCAATGGTCATCGTAAAGATGGCACACAGCGATATGTATGTAAGGATTGTGGCAAGTCCTTCGTGATTGCTACGAACTCCATTGTGTCTGGTACAAGAAAAGACTTGTCCGTGTGGGAGCAGTACATTGATTGTATGATGAATGGCTTATCCATTCGTAAGACTGCTGTTGCTTGTGGGATTCACAGAAACACCGCATTCCTTTGGAGACACAAGATTTTGGATGCACTTCAGAATATGGCAGACGATGTTACCCTTGACGGCATTATTGAGGCTGACGAAACTTTTTTCGCCATCTCGTACAAGGGCAATCATAGCAAGAGTAAGACATTTGCTATGCCACGCAAGGCTCATAAGCGTGGTCATTCTACACATATCAGAGGCTTGTCCCAAGAAAAGGTATGTGTTCCTTGTGCGGTTAATAGGAATGGCTTGTCTATCTCCAAGATTACGAATACTGGTAGAGTTTCTACAAGAGATTTACATCATATTTATGATGGTAGGATTAAGACCAATTCCACTCTTGTTACGGACAAGATGAACTCCTATGTGAGATTTACAAATGCCAATGGCATTGACCTTGTGCAGTTAAAGACTGGCAAAGCCAAGAAAGGCATTTATAATATCCAACATATCAATAGCTACCATAGCCAGCTAAAGAGGTTTATGCGTGGCTTTAACGGTGTTTCTACCAAGTATCTGAACAACTATCTTGTGTGGAATAACCTTGTAAATTACGCCAAAGAAAGCGACATGGAGAAAAGGAACATCTTCTTAACTTTCGTTTTGGCAACATTGAAAACTGCTAAATGCAGAGATTTATCAAACAGACCAGCAGTTCCTCTGGTCGCCTAATTAGAATTTGTGGAGATGATAAGATGGTCAATATAACAGATGTAAAACAGATTCTTCAATTTGCAATAGATGCGGAGATTAAAGTCTTTCTTGATGGTGGCTGGGGTGTAGATGCTCTTCTTGGATATCAGTCAAGAGCCCATAATGATATTGACATTTTTGTAGAAAAGAACGATTATCAGAACTTTATAGAAATAATGAAAGCTAATGGCTTTTATGAGATTAAGATGGAATATACAACATTGAACCATACTGTATGGGAAGATTTGAAAAACAGAATTATTGATTTGCATTGTTTTGAATATACGGACGAAGGTGAAATTCTTTATGATGGGGATTGTTTTCCGGTAGAAACTTTTTCGGGTAAAGGAAGAATTGAGGAAATAGAGGTTTCCTGTATTGAACCATATAGTCAAGTAATGTTCCATCTGGGATACGAGTTTGATGAAAATGATGCACATGATGTGAAGTTATTGTGTGAGACACTTCATATCGAAATTCCAAATGAGTATAGATAACTGCAAATAACAGTTTGTAGGGGAGTTCTGATACTCCCCTATAAAAATGGCTATTTATCAACTGTTTGTTGTGACATAGCCTAATTAAAAAAACGAATGAATGATAAATAGTTTTCATCAACTAGATATCATCATTCGTTTTTATTATCTACCGTTACATCTTATACTAATCGAAAACGTTAAATAGTTTAAAAGCTCACATATAAAAAACTATTCAATCATAAATTAACAAGTAAATCACTATGATTTAATACAATTCACAGTTATTAAAACTTCTGCTCCCGCGTCTCTATTTCTAAGCTCAACTCGGCCTTTGTGTAGTTTTGCAACTCTACATACAAAACTCAGTCCAATACCATAATGTTGCTCTTTATACGATCTAGCTTTATCCATACGATAAAAGAGCTTTCCAAAATTATTTAAAACTTCATCTGGAAATTCCGAGCCATTATTCCATATGCCTATTTTCAATTCTTTCTCCTCTTGCTCTACCCTAATGTTAATTTTAGGATTCTGTTTATCGGCGTATTCCAAAGCATTTGTTAAAATATTTTGTATGGCACGAATCAGAAGAGATGGATTTATATAATAGTTTTCAGTTCCTTTCACATTTTGTTCAAAAGAAAACTTCATCTGATTTTTTATCAAAAAAGAGACTTCTTTCTCTAATTCATTGATAAAATCTGAAGAGGAATACTCCGTCCAACCTGTCTCATCATCATAATAGGTTTTAGAATAGTGAATCAATTGATTGAAATAATCTAGTAACTGTTGACTAGCTCTTTCTATATCTGCTAAGCATTCTTGAGATTGGTCGTTTTCAGTTATCGTCTGCAAAAATTCCACATTTCCCCTAATAATGGTTAAGGGAGTTTTTAAATCATGAGAAGCTGCTGAAACCTGAAACATTAAATCTTCCTTCTGCTGTTTCTCATCAACTATTAATTGTCGAATTCTATCTTGCATCACAATAATCCGATTTCCTGTCTCGCGAAATTCTTTAACCGTTAAACTTTCTGTACATTCCTTCTCCAACCACATACTATTTTCATAAATCAAAGTCATTTCATAACTCAGTTTTTTCAACAATTTTCCAATGTGATAACTTATTAGAATAATCAATAAAACACAAATATATATCCATGATGACACATTAAAAAAGATTGATAGAACACCACTATTGTTTAAAGGTTTCCCATCTTCATTTATTTGTATAGATACTGAAGCTAAGGGAATAAGATAGGCCATTAGTAAGCCAAGACTAAACTGCCAAATAATTCTCCAACAGGTTTCTCGAATTAATTGTCTAAAACTTTTGATTCTACCCATTGATATCCTCCACCATACAAGGTTTTAATTGGATTTAATTGATAAGGTTTCAGCTTTTGACGAATTTGATAAATATACTCTGAAACCGAACGTAAAAGAGCTTCGGAACTTTGTGGATATAGATAATTATAAATTTCCTCTATAGAGTATATTCTACTTGGGGTGCTTGCTAAAAGATTCACTATATCAAATTCCCTCCTTGTCAAGGCAATCTTATCATCGTTTACAAATAGTTCCTTACTATCCGTATATAGTATAAGCTTCCCAATCTTTATTTGATGAACATTTCCTTTAGTCCGTTCTTCACGACGCAAGTGCATTTTAACACGTGCTAAAAGTTCTTGCATACTAAAGGGCTTCATAATATAATCATCAGCACCTGCATTGATTCCAGCTACTAAGTCTTCATCCATATCCTTGGCAGTTATAAAACAGATAGGAACAGTTATCTGCTCGCGAATCATCTGACAGATTTCTAAACCACTAACAGGCATCATAATATCTAATAGAATCAAGTCAAAGCCTGTAAAATCACAAAGATCAATCTCTTCTATCTTATTTCGTATGACTACTTCATATTTTTCATATTCTAGTACTTTTTTTATTAGGCGAAGAATAGCAAGATCATCATCTACAACCAAAATTTTATAAGCCATAACTCACCCTCCTGAATATATTATAGCACTAACTGAGAAAAAGACAGGATATCCCCTGTCTTTAGCGTACATTTTTTCCTATAAGTATCAATGTAGCAAATAGAAAAACAATTAATAACCAAACTATTTGTATCCCTAAGCCTTGCCACACTGGATAATAAAGAGACAATGGATAGGTATAAAAACAATTCATACTAGCCAGTAATGGTAAATTTCTAAAAAAAGAACTGAATTGTAATAACATTTGTCCCAACCCCAATAAAAGGGATAAACTTATTCCCAAAATTAAGATAAAAGACTGGGAAATAAATACAAAAATACCACTTAAAAGAGAGAAGGTTAGAATAGAAATACAAGCTGGAAATAGAATTGTTAGAACATGTTTAATATTACTCAAAAGATTGATATTGTAGTATCCTTGCGCGATTAGTATGCATAATGATATTACAGCAACCAATAATACAATTTCCATACATAATACAATAGCTAGTTTACAGATTATAAATATCAAACGATTTGGACATGTAAGAAAACTGGTACGAAGGCTAGAACCTGTAAATTCTTGACCTATAAATAGAACAGCTAGACTAATGAAACCCGCCTGTCCTAAATAGAGACTTTGCAGTAGCTGTTCCAAAACAAACTGTAGGGTCAACTGGTCTGGCTTATTATTTAAAAAAATAACTAACGCTGGAACACACAGTAATAGAGCACCTATAATCAACCAGTGCCACGGATTCATAATAAACTTGAGATACTCACTTTTAAGTTGCTCTTTCAACTTATTCACCTCCTCCAATATCTGACTTAAGTAAGCGGTAGATTGCTAAAGCCAAGAATGAGAAGTTCCAACAAAGTAAAAGTAAAATATTTTGTAAACTATTATATTCTAAAATTTGAGGAGATGTAGCAATCAATCCTTGCCCCAATGCAACTGGAAGAAATTTTGCAACCGATATATAGTTTGCTAAGAATGTTCCTAAATTGTAGACTTGAGGAAGCAAAAATAATAGAGGAACAATGGCTGTTTTAAATGTCAAAGCCATAATATAGGCCAGCAGTCCCAACAAAGTCCAAGCTATACTGGCTAAAAATATATAGAACCAAACTGTTCCATTTAGTAAAAAAAGCAATAAGCCATCTTGTCCTAAAACATAATGTGTCATGTTAATTGTCAAGAATATTGATAGAAAGGAAATGATAAAAGAAAATATAAGCCAAACTAATGTTTTTGAAACTAGGAAAGTACTTCGATTTGTAACAGAGAGGAGGCTTGTACGAATAGCCAAGCCTTTGTATTCCTCGGCTCCGTAAATTGAGCCTAGGATAATCATAATAAAAACACCAAATAAAGTGACATCAAAACCTAAAAATTCAATAGGAGGTAAGGCCTCTGCTAAATCTGGATTTGTCTCTGGTGTAGCATGGATACCAACTGAAACAATTTGAGAAGCACCAATATTTGCTAAAAACGTTTGAAATACCAGTATCAAGAATAGTACAACATGAGTAGCTCTATTATAAAGTAATTTCAATATTTCAGAATGAAGAGAGTAAATAAGTGCCATGTCACTTCCCTCCCTCTGTTAAACTAAAGAAGACTTCCTCTAGTGAAGAAAGATTTTTCATCACTTCTTGTAAAGTCCCTTTTATAAGAACTTTTCCTTTATTTATGATAACTACATCATCTGTTACTGCTTCCACTTTCGATAATATATGAGATGACAGTAAGACGGTCTTCCCTTCTTGAGCTTGTTTTTTTATAAACTCTCTAAACCACCGAATTCCTCTTGGATCCAACCCATTAGTCGGTTCATCCAATATCAGATATTGAGGATTTCCTAATAGAGCTGTTGCAATTCCCAAGCGTTGTCCTTCTCCTAATGATAATTTCCCAATTTTAGATTTTTTCTTATGACTAATATCCACCATATCCAAGACTTGTTCAATTCGCTGACTGGATATCCCATTACTAGCAGCAACAATTTTCAAATGTTGATAAACAGTCCGATCATCAGGAGCTCCTACACTGTCAAATGAAGCTCCTACAGTCTTTAGAGGAAATTTTAATTCCTTATAAGTTTGATCTCCAATTTTGGTAAGACCAGATGTTGCTTTGTCTAATCCTAATAAAATACGTAAGGTTGAACTTTTACCAGCTCCATTTGGACCCAGGAAAGCAGTCACTTTACCTGCTTTTGCTTCAAAAGAAATATCTTTTAAAATTTGAGTTTGGCCATACGACTTACATAAATTTTTAATGGTAATACTTTGTTCCATAGATGTTCTCCTATTCTATTTAATATTTCTAAAAGTAACTATATCTTATACACTCATTTTCGGATTTTTTTCAGAATTTCAAGAGTCAAAAGATTTAATACTCAATGAAAATCAAAGAGCAAACTAGGAAGCTAGCCGCAGGCTGCTCAAAACACGGTTTTGAGGTTGTAGATAAGACTGACGAAGTCAGTCACATATATACGACAAAGCGACGCTGACGTGGTTTGAAGAGATTTTCGAAGAGTATAAAATTTTGTTTCATTTAATTATCTATATTTGTGTAAATTTAAAAGCCCGATGTTTCCATCAGGCTTCTTTTTTATCCATGTACACGTTTCATATAGTCTTGGTAACTTTCGGTATCCATGAGTTTTTTAGCGTTCTTGACGCGGTCTGCTGTTGGTGGTTTAACCCCTTCGAGCGAATAAGGAATTCCCAATTCACGCCATTTAAACTCACCCATGGTATGATATGGTAGAATTTCAAACTTATCCACATTTTTGAGAGTCTTGACGAATTTACCAAGTTCAATCAAGTCATCATCTCTGTCTGTCAAACCTGGAACTAGCACGTGGCGAATCCAGACAGGTTTCCCGATATCTGATAGATACTGGGCACAGGCCAAGATATTTTTATTGGTTTGGCTAGTGACAATTTTGTGCTGTTCTTCGTTGATTTCCTTGATATCCAAGAGAACCAAGTCAGTAACAGCCATGAGTTTGTCAAACTTCTCAAGGTAACGTGGTTTATTACGGAAAGGCAGGGCACAGGTATCCAAGGTACAGTGGATTCCTTGTTCCTTGGCCTTGGTAAAGAGGGCAATTAGGAAATCAATCTGCAAGAGGGCTTCTCCTCCACTGACTGTAATCCCACCCTTATTTCCCCAGAAACCACGGTAGCGCAAGGCCTCTGCCAAGACATCATCTACCGTCCGTTCACGTGATTTATTGGACTCCATAGCCCAAGTGTCCGGGTTGTGGCAATACTGGCAACGCATGTGACAGCCCTGCAAAAAGACAATAAAGCGAATACCAGGCCCATCTACTGACCCAAAGCTTTCTGTCGAATGCACCATTCCTGTCACTTGTCCATAATCAATTGTTTCTTCAGACATATCGTTACCTTCCTTGAAAACGTTTTATAGTTTTATTATATCATGACTTGAAGGAAAAACAAGATTTTTGCCTATTTTTTAGAAAGCAATCTGTTTTTCAATTTCATTTTCAATTAATTATCATTTTATTCTTCAAAATCAAAGCCATACAAGGTTGCAAAATAGTCCTCAGGGCGCTCTGCACGGCGGATTTGGCGGGCTTTACCTTCTTCAGTATAAAGGATTTCCGCAGAACGAAGTTTGGCATTATACTGGTATCCCATTGAAAATCCGTGGGCACCTGTATCATGAATTACCAGCAAATCACCGATTTCTGTATGAGGCAGTTCGCGATTCACTGCAAATTTATCATTGTTTTCACAGAGTGAACCAACCACATCTACTACTTCAGCTGGTCCTTCTGGATGGGTCACGTTAGTAATATGGTGATAGGCTCCATACATGGCTGGACGCATAAGGTTGACTGCTGATGCATCCACACCTAGATAGGTACGGTAAGTTTTCTTCTTATGAGTGACTCTTGTGACCAAAGCACCGTGAGGTGCCAACATAAAACGACCCAATTCGGTGAAAATCTTAACCTGACCAAGACCTGCTGGCGTAAGAACCTCTTCATACACCTTACGAACTCCCTCACCAATCAAGGCGATATCATTTGGCTCCTGGTCTGGACGATAGTTGACACCAATACCGCCAGAAAGATTGATAAAGTCTAGCGAAATGCCCAACTTTTCCTTGATTTCAACAGCCAATTCAAAAAGCTGACGAGCCAACTCTGGATAATAGAGATGGGTAACAGTATTAGACGCTAGGAAGGAGTGAATTCCAAAAGTCTTGGCTCCTTTTTCCTTCAAGATGGCAAAAGCTTCAAAGAGCTGGTCCTTGGTCATACCAAACTTGGCTTCTCCAGGATTGTCCATAATGTCTGTCCCCAGTTCAAAAACGCCTCCAGGATTGTAACGACAAGAAATAATTTCTGGAATGCCTGCTGCACGCTCCAGATGTTCAATATCTTCAAAGGCATCCAAGTTAATAGTCGCACCCAATTCACGCGCATAGGCGTATTCCTTGTCTGGCGTATTGTTTGAAGAGAACATGATCTCAGAACCAGGGAAATTCAGTTTATGACTCATCAAAAGCTCCACATAACTAGAGCAGTCCACACCGCAACCTTCCTCTTGGAGAATTTTCAAAATAGCTGGAGTTGGAGTAGCCTTAACTGCAAAATATTCCTTAAAGCCCTTGTTCCACGAAAATGCTTGGTTGACGGCTCTTGCCTTTTCACGAATTCCCTTCTCATCATACAAGTGAAAGGGAGTCGGGAACTCGGCAACAATCTTTTCTAAGTCTTCTTTATTGATAAATGGTGTTTTCATAAGTTTCCTTCTATTCTATTTGCAAAGAAAGGCTGGGACAATCGTTCCAACCTTTAGTTCTATCTCTTATTTATCTTCGTCAAAGATATTGCCAACCTCAACATCGATGGTTTGGTTCTTGACATCAATATTGGTTACCTTCAAGAGTGACTTGTAGTCAAACTGCTTTTCACGTTCTTCTTGGGCATTATCCGCAAAGACTGCTACACCAGCCAATTCCGAATCAAACTCACGCAAGAGACTAATCATCCCATTGACAGTTCCGCCACCTTTCAAGAAATCATCCACAATCAAGACACGGCTGCCTGCCTTGAGACTGCGTTTTGAAAGGAACATTTTCTCAATACGGTCACCACTTGAACCTGATACATAGTTAACGCTGACTGTTGAACCTTCGGTAATTTTCAAGTCACGGCGCACAATGACAAAAGGAACATTGAGGACATTAGCAACTGCATTTGCAAGTGGAACACCCTTAGTAGCTACTGTCATAACCGCATCAATTTTTTGGTCCATAAAGCTCTTGGCAATAATGCGACCAATATTTTTCAAGATGGCTGGTGTGCTAAGTAAATCAGATAGGTAGATGTAGCCACCTGGCAAGATACGGTCACTTTCTGACAACTTGGCACGCAAGTCCTCAACCATTTCCTTGGCATCATGACTTGAGATTGATGGTGTGAAAATGACACCACCACCAGCACCAGTTACTGTCTGGATATGACCGATTTCAATTTCCTCAAAGGCACGTTTGATAATCACGATATCCTCTGAGATGGATGATTTGGCAGATTCATACTTTTCAGCAAAAGTATTGAGACTAGTTAGTTTATAAGGATTATTAATCAAATAGTTGGAAATGACAACCATCCGATCACTTCTTCTTAATTTCATTTCTATTTCCCACTTCATTTAATTTTGATATTTTATCTATTATACCATATTCACATAAAAAAACGAACATTCTTATCCTAAAAATGCTCGTTTTTCTTAAATTATTAATCTAAATCTGGTTTATAGAAGGAACGATTGTCCATAGCGAAGATTTTATTGGTCATCTCTCCTTTATCCACCAAAGCCAGAGCTGTTGACATCATCATCATGCTTGCATCCAGATTATCAATCATATGGATAATCTCTGCTTCCATAATGCGTGGACGGACTGGACTTCCATACTCAAGCAAGCCGTGGTGACTAAGGATGACGTGACGAAGCAGAACGACTTCTTCCTTGGTATCATCGATACCGAGTTCCATAACTGTCTTGGTAATTTCGCTATCAATCAAAGCAATATGCCCAAGAAGATTGCCTCGCACTGTGTACTCGGTCTGGTCTGGTCCCGTCAACTCGATGACCTTAGCCAAGTCATGCAGCATAATCCCCGCATAGAGCAGGCTCTTATTGAGCTGAGGATAAACTTCGCTAATAGCATCTGCCAAACGCACCATGGTCGCCGTATGATAGGCCAAACCCGTTTCAAAGGCATGGTGATTAGTCTTGGCAGCTGGATAGGAGTAGAATTCCTTATCATACTTGGTGTAGAGCTTTCGGACAATTCGTTGCCAGACAGAATTTTCAATTTTAAAAATCATTTGCGACATGTAGTCACGGATTTCCTTGACATCAACTGGCGACTTGACCTTGAAATCAGCTGGATCATTGGGTTCGCCAGGTTGAGGCAGGCGGAGAGTAATTTGATTGACCTGTGGAGTGTTGTTATAAACTTCTCGGCGTCCTTTCATGTGGACAACCTTGCCTGCTGTAAAGGCCTCAACGTTATGAGGTTGGGCATCCCAGAGTTTCCCTTCAATCTCGCCACTATCATCTTGGAAGGTAAAAGCTAGGTAGTTTTTCCCAGCGCGAGTTTGTCTCAGGTCAGCTGATTTGATTAGGTAAAAGCCTTCAAACAGCTCGTCTTTTTTCATGTGACTAATCTTCATATTCTTCCTCATTTTCTTGGAAATGGAGTAGATCAAGCGCAGGCTCACCTTCTGACAACTCAATGTGACGGAGCGTCCGCTCGATAGCTGTGGTACGACGGTTTAATAATTCATCAATATTGCCAGAGGCATGTTGGAGGTGTTTTTGTGCCTTGACCAGAATGCCACCAAACTTACCAAACTCGGTCTTAACACTGGCAAGAGTCTTACTGATATGGTCGGCACTCTTTTGGATATTTAGAGTTTTGAAGCCAACTGATAGGGAGTTAAGAAGGGCTGATAGGGTACTTGGACCTGCGACAATAATCTGCTCCTCCCGTCTCAAGTCATCAAAGAAGACCGGATTGCGGACGATTTCTGAGTAGAGACCTTCTGTTGGCACAAACAAAACTCCAAAATTGGTCGTTCGAGGCGGTGCTATGTACTTGTTCCTGATATCCTTGGCAAAGCGTTTGACGCTGGCTAGGAGCGACTTACGACAGCGTTCAATCTCACCCTTGTCACCTGCTTCATATGCTTCTTCTAGGCGGTAATAATCTGCCAGTGGAAACTTAGAGTCAATTGGTAGGTAGACGTATTCCTGATCGCCTTGTCCGGGTAACTTGATGGCGTACTCCACTCGTTCACTAGAGTTTTCAACCGTTGCATATTCTCGTTCATACTGGGCAGGGGTCATGATGTCTTCGATGATTTGCCCCAGTTGCAATTCACCCAGAATCCCTCTCGTCTTGGTTCCTGAGAGAACCTTGTTAAGAGCTCCAACATCACGGGCAACTGTCTGCATTTCTCCAAGGCCACGATTGACAGACTCCAGTTGTTTGGAAACTGTCTCAAAGGAGGCTTGTAAACGCGTCTGCAAGGTCTTTTCTAGTTTTTCCTCGACTGTCTGGCGCATTTGCTCCAAACGTTGCTCATTTGATTCCTGCAGGGCTTGGAGACGTTGGTCGGTCTTGTCTCTGGTTTGGAGGAGATTCTCAGTCATTTCTTGACGTACCTGAGTCAAGCCTTGGTGCAATTCAATTCGCACTTCTTGCAAACGGTCGCTGACAGCCACTTCCAAGTCTTTTTGATCCAACTGACTGGCTTGTCTGGCTTGTTCAAAGCGGTAATCCAACTGGTCTGACAAGTGATCTGCCTGATCCTCCAAGCTCTTGCTGAGATGTTTTTCCTGTTTATCCTGCCTCTGCCAAATCAGAAAGAGTCCAGCTAGGTTGGCAATCAATAACAGAACAAGTAAACTTTCCATCCTACCTCCTGTCCTTGCTATGCAGCACGACCACATAGCCTTCTGGGCAAGTCACCGACACTTCCCTATCTATATATTCGTTAGAAGCGTACACTTTTTTAAAGAAAAAATTTTCCTCTGTCAACTCATACTTGGCACCAAGAATGGTCAGCTGGCTATCCCGAACTGGCATAAAAGCTAGATAGTCGTAGTCTGAACGGGGTTCTAGCTGACTGGTTCCTTCTGGACAATAGGCAATCAAGTTTTGCCCATCCTCAATCGCTATCTGACGCATATGGGGAGCCAACTTGGTATTGCTAGGCAAAAAGACATTGGCCAGCATATGGTCAATACGGCCACCAAAAGCACCGAAAATAGTGACCTGAGCCTGAGGATTTTGTTCAAAGATGGTCAAGAGAGCCAATTCCAAATCGGTATCATCTTTTTCTGGTTGAGCTTGGACAAAATACTGGGCACGTTTTTGAATCACCTGTCGCTCTTCTGCACTGACAGAATCAAAATCTCCAACTGCTAGAGTAAGAGGAAGGTTTTCTTCCAAGACCCAGAGTGAGCCTCGATCCACACCGACAAAGCAATCAAAGTCCGTCCGGTAGTGACCACGGTCTCCGCCAGCAAAAACTGCAACCCTAGTCCAGTTGTTTTCTGAGAGTTTGTACTCGCTCATTGACATCTCCCTTAAAGACATAGGAACCTGCTACAAAAACGGTCGCACCAGCTTCTTTGGCTTGAGCAATAGTTTGGTCATCAATCCCACCATCCACTTCAATCTCAAAGTTCAAACCTTTTTCATCACGAAGGGCAACCAACTCACGAACCTTATCCATGGTTTCTGGCAGAAATGCTTGACCACCGAAGCCAGGGTTAACTGTCATGACTAGGACTTGGTCAACTAGATGAAGCACATGCTTAATCGCTTCAACTGGTGTACCAGGATTGATAACAACTGATGGCTTGACACCGAGTGAACGAATTTTTTGGAGGGCACCATGGATATGAGGCGTTGTTTCTACATGGATACTGATAATATCCGCACCTGCACGCGCAAAGTCCTCTAGATGATGTTCAGGATTGGAGACCATCAAATGGCAGTCAAAGACCATCTTGCTATGAGGACGAAGAGACTCGACCACACCTGCACCAAAACTGATTTGCGGTACAAAATGACCATCCATGATATCGATATGGGCATATTCTGCCCCAGTTGCTTCTAGACGTTTGATTTCACGTTCAAAGTTGGCATAATCTGCTGCCAGAATTGACGGAGCAATCTTGTATTGAGACATAGGTTTCTCCTTATTTTGGAATTTTTTTGCTGACTTTTTTATAGGTTTCTCTGCGATTTTCAATTTCACTGAGGAATTGCAGGTAGTTGTCAAAACGGAAGGTTGCAACAACTCCCTCTTCGACAGCTGGCTTGACTGCACAAGACGGCTCATGGGTATGGGTACAGGTACGGAATTTGCAGTCTCGGCTAACACTAGCAATCTCTGGAAAGGCCTGATTGAGGTCTTCCGCCGTTGATACTTCATAGTCCAAGGATGAAAAACCTGGTGTATCTGCGATTTTACCCCCATTAAGGTTGTAAAAACTAACAGCTCGAGTGGTATGGCGCCCGCGACCTAGACTGTCTGAGATTTCTCCCGTTTCAAGATTGAGGTCTGGTGCGATTTTATTGAGAAGAGTTGATTTCCCAACGCCCGTCTGCCCCATAAAGACTGTCACCTTGCCTGTCAACAAAGGCAGGAGTTCCTCTTTACTGGTCACAAAGTCATAGCCGATGTCACCATAAGTCTGTTCATAAAAATCCAGTTCTCCTCTATCTTCCAACAAATCCATTTTGGAAATATAGACAATGGGATAGATGCCCTTGTGTTCCAAAAGAATCAAGAAACGATCCAGCAAATTGCTGTTAAAATCAGGTTCCTTGACAGACATGATTACTACAGCTTGGTCAATATTGACAATGGGCGGACGGACTAGGCTATTTTTGCGTTCGTGAATCTTGAGGATATAGCCTTCTGAATTTTCTTCGGCAGAAAAGTCGACCCAGTCCCCAACGTAAGGGGTATGACCTTTTTTACGGAAATTTCCACGCGCTCGTGTTTGATACACCTTGCCCTCACTTTCTACATAGTAGAACCCCGCCAAGGCTTTAATGATTTGTCCCTGCATCTTAGAGTCCTTGCCCTTTAAGTGCGTCTGCTAGGCTAGCAAACTCTGCCAAGCTGAGAGCTTCCCCACGTACACTTGGTGACAAGCCTGCTTGATCCAAAGCCTTGGTCAGCTTGTCCTTAACCTCTTCAGTCTTGCCAAAGTAACCTGTCAAGTTATTCCACAAGGTCTTGCGGCGATGGGTAAAACTAGCCTTGGAAACCTTAAAGAAGAAGTTCTCGTCTTCCACTGCTACGGCTGGCTCTGGACGACGCACCATTTTCAAGATGGCCGAATCCACATTTGGCGCTGGCACAAAGACCGTACGAGGCACGATAAAGGCAACCTTAGCTGTCATATAGTATTGAACAGCGATTGACAAGCTGCCATATGCCTTAGTGTTAGGCTGGGCTGAAATGCGGTCCGCCACTTCTTTTTGCATCATGACGACAAACTCACTAAACGGAATGCCACTTTCAATCAAGTGCATGAGAATAGGTGTCGTGATGTAGTATGGTAAGTTAGCTACTACCTTGATTGGCAGGTCAGGATTTTTAAAATTCTGGATATGTTGCGCCAAATTAACCTTGAGAATATCCTCGTTGACTACGGTCACATTGTCAAAATCACGCAAGGTATCTGCCAAAATAGGCACCAAACGGTGGTCGATCTCAAAGGCCATAACTTCTGCTGCACGCTCAGCCAAAAACTCCGTCAAGGTACCAATCCCTGGCCCGATTTCGATGACATTAACCTGGTCATCAATCTCAGCCGTATCCACGATTTTTTGAAGAATATTGGTATCCGTCAAGAAATTTTGCCCGAAGGACTTTTTAAAGGTAAAACCGTGACGCTCCAGCACTGCCTTGGTCACGCTGTAATCTGCAATTCTCATCTATTCTCTTTTCTATTATCTGTTACTTCTATTGTAACACATTCCCCTTACATTTGGGGTCTGCTTAGCTGTTCTCATAAGATTTCATAGCTTCTTCCACTTCTGCCAAGGTAACCCCAAACAACTCTAGGCGTTTGAGGAGTTGCTTGCCGTTGGAATAGCCAATTCGGAGAGCCTCTCCTAGATATTCTCGTCGCTTACGGCTGTCTGCCCCTGCTAGAAAACCAAGGCGAATCAAGTCGCTACGACTGATATCAAACTGACTCTCATGTTCAAATTGTTCTGTAATCTGAGCTAGAGCCATTTTCAGGTCTTCATAGCTGGCATGCTCAATTCCCAGAGAACGGCCCTTGGTCTTGGACTTGGGAACAGCTTCATCTCGTTTGAGGAAGGCATGCTGAACTGTTGGAATAGCCGTCATAATCATGCGACGAATCCGCTCCCCATTAAAATCTGGGTCTGTAAAGACAATGACTCCATGAAGCTCATGTAGGCGCTGAATACGTGCAATATCTTGCTCATTGATGGCAGAACCTCGTGTCTCATAGGTCTCTACATCGAAATAGCGTTTGAGATTGGCCGTATCATCGCGCCCTTCGACCACGATAACTTGGGAAATTTTTTCTTTCATTACTTGCTGTCCAATCCAAAAATTCGTTCTGCATTTGCAGTTGTTATCGCCGCTAGCTCTTCTGTCGTCATACCACGTAAGTCGGCGATAAAGTCCACTACATAGCGAGTGTAGGCTGTTTTATTTTCACGACCACGTTTAGGAACAGGAGCCAAGTAAGGCGCATCCGTCTCCACCAAAATCTTGTCCAAAGGTAACTCTTTAGCTGCTTCTTGGATGTCGGTGGCCTTCTTAAAAGTCACCACTCCTGAGAAGGAAATAGTCATGCCAAGCGCGACAAACTTCTCTGCCCACTCAAGAGTCCCTGAAAATGAGTGCATAATCCCACCACGAGGACCAACGCCCTCACTTTTGATAATCTCATAGGTATCTTCCAGCGCATCACGAGTATGGACAACAAAAGGTAAATACAAGTCCTTAGATAACTGAATCTGACGGCGAAAAACCTGCTCCTGCACCTCTTTTGGCGCTGTCATCCAATGGTAGTCCAAACCAATCTCACCTAAAGCAACAACCTTGGGATGCTTGAGCTTATCAAGCAAGTAGGCTTCAATCTCCTCCGTGTAAGTCCCTGCTTCTGTCGGATGCCAACCAATAGTCGCATAGAGCTGGTCATACTCATCTACCAACTCCAAGGCACGCTCAATCGTCGGTTTATCAAAACCAACAATATTCATCTGTGTCACACCCATCTCAGCAGCTAAGGCGATTTCTTCTGCCTCATGACCTGCAAATTCTTCTACATTCAAGTGTGTATGTGTATCAAAAATCATCTCTTCTAACCTCGTTTTCTATCTTCTATTATACCAAAAAACTGCCCTCTCTCCTCATCTGTACAAAATATTCTAAAATCCATCGTCGTCTCTTGACGCTATTTTCCCAAAGCAGTATAATAGCACTTATTGAAATTTTCAGAAAAGGAAAATACAATGTTTACAAAATTAAAACAGACCTTTATCGGTCGTCCTCTTAAGTCCTTAACAGAAGGCGAGGGAGGTCTGCTGGGAAAAATGCAGGCCTTGGCCATGTTGTCAAGCGACGCTCTATCTTCCATTGCCTATGGGCCTGAGCAAGTAGTCCTCGTCTTGGCTAGTCTCTCTCCTCTTGCGATATGGTGGAGCCTTCCTATCGGCCTCTTTGTCCTCCTGCTCCTAGCTAGCCTGACCGTCTCCTACCGTCAAATCATCCATGCCTACCCTCAAGGGGGAGGGGCCTATATGGTTACTCGAGAAAATCTATCTCCCAAGCTTGGCTTGATTGCTGGAGGTAGTCTTCTGGTTGACTATATGCTGACTGTGGCAGTATCGGTATCATCTGGAGCTGACGCTATCACAGCAGCACTCCCTACCCTCCACCCTTACAACCTCCACATCTCCATTTTTCTGGTTTGCTTGCTCATGCTCTTGAACTTACGGGGCTTAAAAGAATCTGCCAGTTCACTAATGATTCCTGTCTATCTCTTTATCATCAGTACTGTCTTTCTCTTGCTCTATGGAATCTTTCAACTAGTGACAGGTTCTCTCAGCTATCAGGCAACTTCACCTATTGGGCATGCTGTTCCAAGCCTGTCCATCGTTCTCATTCTAAGAGCTTTTACCAGCGGCTCTGCCTCTCTAACTGGGGTTGAAGCTATTTCAAATGCCGTGCCCTTTTTCAAGGCTCCGAAAGAAAAGAATGCCGCTCAAACCTTGACCATCATGTCACTGATTTTAGGTTTTCTTTTTGCTGGTATCACCTTCCTAAACTACTGGATGGGAATTCTGCCTCAACACGGAGAAACTATTCTTTCACAGATGGCTCAAGGCATCCTTGGTAATTCCTTCATAGGCCACCTTGGCTATTATCTCTTCCAATTCTCCACAGCCTTGATTTTGGCCGTAGCTGCAAATACTGGCTTTTCAGCCTTCCCTATGCTGGCTTACAATATGGCTAAAAACAAATACATGCCCCATCTCTTTATGGAAAAAGGAGATCGCCTAGGCTACTCCAATGGAATTTTAACTCTGGCTTTTGGGGCTATGATTCTTCTTCTCATTTTTAATGGCAATACCGAACGTTTGATTCCCCTTTATACTGTCGGGGTCTTCGTTCCCTTTGCCCTTTCTCAGACTGGGATGATTCGCCATTGGAAAAAAGAAAAAGGGGCAAATTTCTTAAAACCTGCCCTTGCCAATATCCTTGGAGCTATCATTTGCTACGCTATCGTGCTAATCCTGCTCTTTTTCCGTCTCAGTGATATCTGGCCTTTCTTCCCGATTATTCTCGTACTCACCCTACTCTTCTTGGC
Organism: Streptococcus mitis; assembly: GCF_946190065.1. GTDB lineage: Bacteria > Bacillota > Bacilli > Lactobacillales > Streptococcaceae > Streptococcus > Streptococcus mitis_DE. The sequence continues at coordinate 42,037 of NZ_CAMHZD010000007.1, read as the reverse complement.
AATTCACAGTCATTACCAAAAAGTAGCCCAACAACTGCGACTCTATGAAGGAATCGAAAAACGTACTTACGATGGCAATCTGGTTCTGGTCCTAGTAGGAAATGTCACTCGAGTCAGCGTCGGAGCCATTAACTACGCTCAAAGTATCGGTAATGAAGTCCTAGCTATACATATTTCTACTAAGGAAACAGCAGAGAAAGACCAAGAAATTCTCCAAGAATTTGCCGATTACTTCCCAACCATTACTCTGAAGAACATCAAGACCAGCTACCGCGACATCATCACGCCTACTGTCAAGTATGTCAAACGGATTTCCGAGGAAGCTCAGAAAAAGAACTATACAGTCACTGTCCTCGTTCCCCAGTTTATCCCCAATAAACCTTGGCAAAATATCCTGCACAATCAGATGAGTCTCAAACTCAAATACGCCCTTCGTTGGCACCAAGACGTCGTTGTCGCTAGCTACTCATATCACTTAAAAGAATAAAGAAAAGGCCCTACCAGAACCAAGAAGCATCTGGTAGGACCTTTTTTCTGAATCCAGTCACTAGGCTTATACTCTTCGAAAATCTCTTCAAACCACGTCAGCTTCACCTTGCCGTAGGTATGGTTACTGACTTCGTCAGTTCTATCCACAACCTCAAAACACTGTTTTGAACAGCCTGCGGTTTGCTTTTTGATTTTCATTGAGTATCAACTGAAAAGCATGACTAGGAATATCATTGAATGTGGTTAGCTAAATCTTCCTGAGCTTTTTTATTTGACTCAGCTTTTTCTTTTAGCCATTTTTCATAAAGTTCTTGGTACTGTTTAGCAGTTACTGGCTCTTTTTGCAATTCAACATATTTGTAGTTGTCCGCATTTCCTTTATGACCAACGAATGAGAATGGTCCTGTAAACGGTACAGTCTTACGGAAGATTGGATTAGCTCCACCACTTTGAACTGGCAGGAACAAGGCGCTATCTGTCAACCAAGCTTGGGCTTCAGCATATTTTTCATAGCGGGCTTGAGTATCTGTGATTTCTGCGTCTGCCTGATCCAAGAGTTTCTTGTAGTCAGCAAGACCAATCTTGTCCTTAACTTCCTTATCTTTCCCTTCAGACAAGCCCATGTTTTTCAACTGAGAACCTGTCTCTGGATTAAGGATATCTAGGTAAGTTTTAGGATCTGAGTAGTCTCCACCCCATCCTGAAATGTCAATATCGTAGTCTTTTTGTTCTGCTGTATCTGCAAAGTAGGTTGCTTGGTCTTTTTCATCTGGAGAAAGTTGGATAACGTCGATGACCACATTCTCCTTACCAAGAGTTTCTTCCACTGTTTGTTTGAAAGAGCCAGCTTGTTGCACATCTAACTTAGCAGTCTGGTCAACTGGCATATCCAAATGAATTGGGAAAGTTACTCCCTGTGCTTGCAGACTTTCTTTGGCCTTGGCAAACTTCTCTTTGGCTTTTTCAGGATTCAAGAAGGCTTGCTTACCATCGTTTAGATTGATATTTGCCCAATCTTTACCATAGTTGACAATTTTCTCATTAACAACATCACCGAAGTTCTTATCACCAACTTGGACAAAGTCACTTGGTGTAACCGTATTACGCAAGATACGGTCTGCTCCTTCTTCACCATTTGTCTGTGCTGCATAAGCATGACGGTCAAAGGCAAAGTTGATAGCCTGACGGAAATCTTTATTCTGCATAGCTGCGCGTGAATCTGTCTTTTCCTTATCAGACTGTTTCATCGTCTGCTTGTAGCTTTGACGATTCACGTTGAAAAGATAATAGAAAGTAACTGAGTTTTGTGGTGTGTAGGTAATCTTGTCCTCATTCCCCTTCTTGAGTTCAGCAAAGACTGAACTTGTTGGGAAGATACGACCATCAGTATAGTTACCATCCAAGAAACCTCTTGCAATGCTATCTTGGTCAGAACCATCAAAGAAAGAAAGTTTCACTTTCTCAATTTTGACATTGTCCTTATCCCAGTAGTTAGGGTTTTTATCAAACTCAATCAAAGATTTTGATGTGAAGGACTTAAACAAGTAAGGACCATTTGACAAGATACTTGATGGTGTCACACTTCCAAAGTCATCTCCCTTAGACTTCAAGAAAGCTTCATTTACAGGACTAAGAATACTTGCTGTTGTTTTAGAGTTCCAATAACTCTCAGGTTGGTTGAGAGTGTATTGTAGCGTGTAATCATCCACCGCCTTAACACCAACAGTTGCAAAATCAGATGATTTCCCTTCAACATAGTCTGCTAGTCCCTTGATAGAGTCTTGTACCAAGTACAAGTTTTCAGCCTTTTTATCAGCCGCATACTTGAGACCAGTCACAAAGTCATGAGCTGTTACATCCGCATACTCTTCTCCTTCAGAAGTATACCATTTAGCTCCCTGACGAATCTTATAAGTGTAGGTCAAACCATCTTTTGACACTGTCCATGACTCAGCCATAGACGGGATGAGATTGCCATACTGGTCATTTTCCAACAAACCATCAATCAAGTTGGTTGTGATACTAGATGTAGAATCTCGTGTAGAGGTAATATAATCCAAGGTATCTGGGTTATTGACAAAGATATAAGAGTAAGTCTTGTCTGCATTACTTGATTGGGAAGACCCACATGCCGCTAGAGCTAGACCTGCTGTCAAAGCCATAGCTCCAAAAAGCATAACTTTTGATTTCTTCATGATTATTCTCCATTTTTTACTATATGTGAAATATTATACACTATTTGAGCAAAAATATAAAGCCTTTTTAACTTTTTTACAAAAATAAAAATCAGTAGACTCGAGTTCCTACTGATTTTTGTTATGGTTCGTTTGGATTATGCAGCCAAAACTTTGCGTCCTTTACGACGACGAGCTGCCAATACGCGACGACCGTTTTTAGTTGACATACGGTTACGGAATCCGTGTTTGCGCGCACGACGAAGTTTACTTGGTTGATAAGTACGTTTCACGATGAATACCTCCTCATAGATTTTGTATTCGTTTAGCCGGCTATAAAGTGATCAGTTACTAAACATACTTTACTATTCTATCTGATTCTTTCACTTTTGTCAATAGCTCTAGGCAAATGTTTCCAGCTTTTTCGAATGTAAGCCCTATCTACGATACTGTTTCAAGAAACGAGTCATCTTTTCTTGGATTTGGGCCAGTTCATCAACACGAGGAAGGTAAACTATACGGAAGTGGTCTGGTTCCTGCCAGTTAAAGCCTCGACCATGAACCAAGAGAACCTTTTCCTGCTTCAAGAAATCAAGGACAAACTGTTCATCATCATCGATACGGTACATATTGCGATCGATTTTCGGGAAGATATAGAGTCCAGCCTTAGGTTTAACCGCAGACAAACCTGGAATATCTTGAATAGCATTGTAAATGAAATTTCTTTGCTCGTAAATTCGTCCACCAGGAAGGAGCAATTCATCAACTGATTGGTGACCACCCAAGGAAGTTTGTACGACTTGTTGGGCCAAAACGTTAGAGCAAAGGCGCATATTGGATAGCATATTGAGCCCTTCGATATAGCCCTTAACATGTGTCTTAGGTCCAGACAAGACCATCCAACCCACACGGAAACCAGCAATACGATGGGATTTTGATAGACCATTCATGCTGACACAGAAGACATCTGGTGCCAAGCTCGCCACAGGCGTATGCTCATGTCCATCCATTACCATGCGGTCGTAAATTTCATCCGCAAAGATAATCAAATCATTTTGACGGGCAATCTCAATAATCTCCAGCAAGAGTTCCTTCGGATAAAGGGCTCCAGTTGGGTTATTTGGATTGATAAGGACGATTGCCTTGGTATTGGAAGTGATTTTTGACTTGATATCGTCAATATCTGGGTACCATTCTGCAGCTTCATCACAGATATAGTGAACGGCATTTCCTCCAGCTAGGCTGACAGCAGCTGTCCATAGAGGATAGTCTGGCATAGGCACCAAGACCTCATCCCCATTGTCCAAAAGTCCCTGCATGGACATGACAATCAGCTCACTGACACCATTTCCAAGGTAAATATCATCAATATCTACGTTTGGAAATTTCTTCAATTGGCAATACTGCATGATGGCCTTACGGGCTGAGAAAATCCCTTTGGAGTCAGAGTAACCTTCACTATCACGCGCATTCATAATCAAGTCATGAATGACCTCGTCTGGCGCTGTAAAGCCAAATTCTGCTGGATTTCCTGTATTCAGACGTAAAATCTTTTCGCCGTTTGCTCGCATCCGCATGGCTTCTTCCAAAACAGGACCACGGATATCATAAGCAACATGCTCTAACTTACTAGACTTGTTATATTCTTTCATCTTGTTTCCTCAATTCATCAGGATAGTAACATTATACCACTAGAAAGAGAATGCGACAAGTTTACTGAAATGGGTTACTAAGTTCGTATAGAAGAAAAAACTCGCTAAAAGCGAGGCCAAGACAGGGGAGATAGCAGGTATTTTGCCAAAGAAAGATCACATACCAAAAGATAAACCTAGAAAAAGCAAGCCTAAAAAGGAATCATAGAGAAGATTGAACATGAGGAAAAGCCCCCATATCATCATGTAATCCCAACGCCCACTTCGTTTAGCGACTAGGAATAATACCAAATGGTAAAGTAAATGAAAGACTAAAAAACCAATAAAATCTGGATAGAGAAGCGGTACCAGACTCTCTAATTGCCAGACCATGATAACTTCTAGCAAGACTGACACTAGGATAATTCCATAATAAAGGAAATTTGAATTTTTTGTTTCTTGAAAAGAGTGCTTCATCATTCTCCCTCCCTTCACTTCTTTCCTGCTATCCTTTCTTTTATTTTATCATATATTTATATAGATTTTAATCGCTAATATTCTTTTGGAAAATACTTTTTTTGCTTTACTTCTATAGTGAAAAGGTTTACAATTATAGTAAGAAAATTTCAGGAGGTTTCATTATGGCACAACGTTACCAAAATATTATGGTCGCAATCGATGGTTCTAAGGAAGCGGACTTGGCTTTTGTCAAGGGAGTTCATTCTGCTCTACGAAACGACGCTAAACTCACCATCGCACATGTCATTGACACACGCGCTCTCCAAAGCGTATCCACCTTTGATGCTGAAGTTTACGAAGAACTCCAAGTCGACGCTGAAAGTCTGATGAAAGAGTACGAAAAACGTGCTAAAGATGCTGGTGTGACAGATGTTCATATCGTCATTGAAATGGGAAATCCAAAAACCCTCTTGGCACGTACTATTCCCGATGCTGAGGAAGTGGACCTCATTCTCGTTGGCGCAACTGGTCTCAACGCCTTTGAACGCCTCTTGGTCGGTTCTTCATCTGAATACATCCTCCGCCATGCTAAGGTTGATTTGCTGGTTGTGAGAGAACAAGAAAAAACCTTATAGTCGCAAAGAAAAGGAGCCCAGAGCTCCTTTTTTACTGTTCTTTTCTCTCTTTATGGCGTTCATAAGCCTTGAGCTGGCGCTGCAGTTCCTTTTTAATAGCAGGTTCTGGAGCATATTTTTCTTCCCAATCATCTGGTTTTAAAATTTTGTGGGTCACTGGATCAAAATGAGCCTTGCCATCTGGGAAAATTTTCCCCATATTGGCCTGATGGACAATATCAAAAATACGTTCTGGGTCCACCCCCATCAAAACAAAACTACCGTAGGTGAAATAAAGCGTGTCTATCAAGGCATCCACTTGTCCCACCAAATCTTCCTGGGCCGGCGTTTTCTTAGCTACTTTATCTGCTGCCTTATCAAGAGCTTGATGAAGTTGCGATAGAGCTTGACCAAAGTCCTCTTCAGAAGGACTGGCCGCTCGAACAAACTCCACCAATTCTTCTATTTTAAAACCAGCCCTGTGGGTTGCACCTTCTACATCCCAAGCTCGAGGTTCTTCTTGGGTTCGTTCATCCATCATGTGGTGGAAGGTCTTGACCTTATTGAAATGATAGTCACGGCTGACAAAGACTTTTTCTGAAGCCAAAACACCAAAATGTTCTAAGGCCTTGTGAATTCCGTCTTGCTGATTGCTAGTAGTGATATGCTTAGCAACTTCCTTGACACTGCTACTACCATTTCCCATAGCGACCGACATACCGACACCAGCCAGCATTTCTAGGTCGTTATCTGAGTCACCAAAGGCCATGACTTGGTTGAGATCAAAACCATATTCTTTCCCAACTCGTCGAATGCCTTCCAATTTAGAATTCCCTTGATTGATGACATCCGCTGCAAATGGATTACTACGTGTCAATTTCAAATCTTCAAAATCAGCTGCTGCCTTCTCAGATTCTTCTGGCGTCATCAGCATCAAAACTTGGTAAATAGGCTGATTCATCAGATGAAGCAGGTCTTCTTCCTTTTGGGGAACAACCTTACTGACCATGCGATTAAAGGAATGACTCACTGTTCGTGTTAAAACAGAGGGAACGAAGCGACTGATTCGTTGAGAAAAAGAACCCAGACCAAAGGACATGATTTTAGAACCCAGCATGGCATCCTTGGTCCCTAGGGCAATCTCCTTGCCCTCTTTTTTAGCATACGTAATGAGATGGCGCAAATGTAACTTGGAAATTGGGCTCGTAAACAAGACTCTTTCTTTATTAAAAATATACTGGCCATTGTAGGTTACCGCAAAATCCAGATCTAAATCGTCCATCAATTCCTTAACAAAAAAAGGTCCTCGCCCTGTCGCTACACCAACTAGCACCCCTTGTTCTTTGACAATTTTAATCGCGTCCTTAGTGGATTTCAAAACACTCTTGCGATCGTTGACCAAGGTTCCATCGATATCAAAAAAAACAGCTTTGACTTCCATCCTATCCCAATCTCCCCTTTTGTGATACAATGATTATACCACATTTCAGAAAGAGTGAGTAAATCATGCCTAAGAAAATCCTTGTTTTACATACAGGTGGGACTATTTCCATGCAGGCCGATGCTTCTGGCGCTGTTGTGACGAGTTCAGATAATCCCATGAACCATGTGTCCAACCCACTTGAAGGAATCCAAGTCCACGCCTTGGACTTTTTTAACCTACCAAGCCCCCATATCAAACCCAAGCATATGCTGGCCCTCTACCAAAAAATCAAAGAGGAAGCAGATAACTACGATGGAGTGGTAATCACACACGGGACCGATACTTTAGAGGAAACAGCCTATTTCCTTGATACCATGGAAGTTCCCCATATGCCTATCGTTCTAACAGGGGCCATGCGTAGCTCTAACGAACTCGGCAGCGACGGTGTTTATAACTATCTGAGTGCTTTACGGGTGGCTAGCGATGACAGGGCTGCGGACAAAGGGGTTTTGGTTGTTATGAACGACGAAATCCATGCTGCCAAGTATGTTACCAAGACACATACAACCAACGTCGGCACCTTCCAGACCCCAACACATGGACCACTTGGTCTGATTACGAAGCGGGAAATCCTCTACTTCAAAACAGCTGAACCTCGTGTTCGCTTTGACCTTGATCACATACAAGGCTTGGTCCCTATCATCTCAGCTTATGCCGGTATGACAGATGAGCTGATTGATATGCTGGATTTGGAACAATTGGACGGTTTGATTATCCAAGCCTTCGGGGCCGGTAATGTTCCCAAAGAAACGGCTCAAAAATTAGAAAACCTTCTGCAAAAAGGAATCCCAGTCGCCCTGGTTTCACGATGCTTTAACGGTATCGCTGAGCCTGTTTATGCCTACCAAGGTGGGGGCGTGCAGTTGCAAAAATCTGGTGTCTTCTTTGTTAAAGAACTCAACGCCCAAAAAGCCCGCTTGAAACTCCTCATCGCCCTCAATGCCGGACTAAGAGGACAAGCTTTGAAAGACTATATGGAAGGCTAAGTCTCTTCTCCAGAAAGCAAAATCAGGAAATCTTCACGATTCCCTGATTTTTTCTATTTACGTTTTCGTGTTGAGCGACGTTCTGTCAAACCATGAGGTAAGAGAACTTCACGTTCTTCCAACTCTTCCTTGTGCATAATCTTAGTCAACATACGCATGCTAATAGCACCAAGGTCATAGAGAGGTTGGGCGATAGTTGTCAAGTTTGGACGGGTAAAGCGTGAGATTTGTGAATCATCACTAGTAATGATTTCAAACTCTTCTGGTACTGACACACCGTGATCAGCCAAACCATTCAAGACACCTGCTGCCAATTCATCACCTGTCACAACTGCTGCAGTTGCATTTGATGAAATCAAGCGTTCTGCCAAGGTATAGCCATCCTCATAAGTGTATTTAGATTCAAATACCAATCCTTCGCTATAAGAAATACCTGCTTTTTTCAAGGCTTCCTTGTAGCCAACCAAACGAACCTTACCATTGATATCATCCACTAGTGGACCGCTGACAAAAGCAATGCGCTCATTTTCTTTAGCAAGGTAGGTCACTGCATCAATCGTAGCTTGTTTGTAGTCAATATTGACACTTGGAAGCTGATGTTCTACATCCACTGTCCCTGCAAGAACAACTGGTGTCCGAGAGCGAGAAAACTCTGAACGAATTTTTTCAGTCAAGTGGTAACCCATAAAGATGATACCATCCACTTGCTTAGAAAACAGTGTATTGACCACTGAAACTTCCTTGTCATCATCCTCATCACTATTGGCAAGGACGATATTGTACTTGTACATTTCAGCGATATCATCAATCCCTTTAGCAAGCGTTGAGAAATAGCCATTGGTAATATTTGGGATCACGACACCGACAGTGGTTGTCTTTTTACTTGCAAGACCACGCGCCACGGCATTTGGACGGTAATCCAAACGGTCAATCACCTCAAGCACTTTTTTACGGGTGTTCTCTTTTACATTCTTATTGCCATTGACTACACGGCTAACCGTCGCCATTGAAACTCCTGCTTCACGGGCGACATCATAAATCGTTACTGTATCGTCTGTATTCATTCTATTTCCTTTCTATATCATACCTCACGAGACTCCAAAAAAAGAGACGGTATGAAAATTTCGTTTTCATGATTCTACTTATTCCATTTTATCACTATTTGTAAACACTTTCAAGCGTTTTTTGAAGATTATTTGAAAAAATTTCATAGGAAGCTATGTTTATGAAGAAAAAATCGCCTTTTCTTGATTTTTAATCCTATTTGCTGTATGATAAGGGAAAAGAAAGGGGGCTGAAATATGGCTTTTACCAATACCCACATGCGGTCTGCTAGTTTTGGAATTGTTACCAGCTTGCCTGATGATGTGATTGACTCTTTTTGGTATATTATTGACCATTTCTTAAAAAATGTCTTTGAATTGGAAGAAGAACTCGAGTTTCAATTGCTCAATAACCAAGGAAAAATTACCTTCCACTTCTCAAGTCAACATCTCCCTACAGCTATTGATTTTGACTTTAACCATCCTTTCGACCCTCTTTATCCCCCCAGAGTCTTGGTTTTAGACATGGATGGTAGAGAAACGATCCTCCTCCCAGAAGAAAATGACCTATTTTAAAAACTCTAGCCTTCAGTTACAAACGACTGAAAACTAGAGTTTTTTCTATTTTTTCAAAGCATTATACAAGTTACGGATAGGTTGCTTTAATGTCGGATGGATAAAATGAGGCGCAATTTCCTGTAAGGATTCAAGGACAAAAAGGCGTTCCGCTATGTAAGGATGAGGCAAAATGAGGTCGTCTGTATAAAGGATCTGGTCCTCCACAAAGAGCAAGTCCAAATCAATCAAACGAGGTCCCCAATGCACTTCTCTCACCCGTCCCATCTCTGACTCAATAGCTAACAAGGTCTCCAATAGAACTGGGGCCGGCAACCAGGTTTCAACCTCAACCACTTGATTAGCAAAGCTATCTTGCTCCACACCACCCCAAGGCTCCGTCGCCAAGACACTGGACTCTTTGAGAATATGGATACCTCGAGCTCGCATTTTCTCAATGGCTTGTTTCAAATTTGCTTGTTTATCTCCCATATTGCTTCCTAGGGCGATAAAGGCCCGTTGCTTGCGACGATGAATGGTTACTGAGCAAGTATCTAGTGGCAAATGCACTGGCGCCCAAGGTTTTTTGAGTTCCAACTTCATTTCTTGGACAAGAGGATACGCCTCAAAAGTACGTTCTACCAGTTTGTAGGCTACCGTTTCAATCAAATCCTCAGTGCTCTCCTGAAACCAAGTCGTCCACAGCTGACACAATTCTCCATAATGGACAGAGGTTGTTAAATCCAAGTCTGTAGCCGCCTTGGTCATATCATAGGATAAGATGGCTGAAACGACAAACTTCTGCCCCAATTCCTTTTCACTAGGAAAAAGACCATGATAGGCAAAAATTTCCAAATCTTTAATCTGCAGTTGATCCATAATGATTCCTTTCTAGAAAAATCCGCTTGAAGCGGATTCTTTTATAGTCCCATTAAACGATAAGCCTGATCTCGGAGGTCCTTATCTGTTTCAAATAGACCACGAGCTACTGTCGTCAAGGTTGCAGTGCCTGGTTTTCTGACACCACGCATGCTCATACACATATGTTCTGCTTCAATGACAACAAAGGCTCCTTTAGCACCCAGATACTCCATCAAGGCATCGGCCACTTCGATATTCAAACGCTCTTGAATTTGTGGCTTTTTCGAATACACTTCAACCGTACGGGCCAGCTTAGACAAACCTGCCACACGACCATCTGGAATGTAGGCAATATGTGCTCTCCCATAAAATGGTAGAAAGTGGTGTTCACACATAGTATGGAAAAAGATGTCCTTTTCTACCACCATATTATCATCAATAATCTCAAAGGATTTTGACAAATGTTCCTCCGCTGTTTGACCAAGACCTGAAAAAATCTCTTGGTACATACGAGCCACACGAGCAGGTGTTTCCTGCAAGCCCTCGCGATTAACGTCTTCTCCTACAGCCTCGATAATCATTTTTACAGCTGCTTCAATCTTTTGTGTATCCATTCTCGTTTTTCCTCTCCATCAGATAGGCTCTCACTTGGCTCAAGAAATACAAGGAACCTGTGACAATCCTAACTGTTTTTTTCTCTTCTTTTTTATCTGTCAATTTCTGCTCTAGAAAACCCTGCCAATCTTGGTAGCTGAGATTTCTAGACTTAGCTGCCTCTTTCAGCACGCTTTCATCAGTCGCCCGACTATCGTCAAAATGTGTCAGGGTAAGCTCGGTATCTGGTATTTCCCCCAGCAAATCCAACATATCCTCCAAGGCCTTGGTTTTGATGCAAGTAAAGAGGATTTCCTTACGATAATCCGCAAAGCGTTCTTGCAAGGTTGCTACTAAAGCCTTAATGGCATGAGGATTGTGGGCCCCATCCAAAATCATCAAGGGTTCTCTAGACACAACTTCCAAGCGCCCCGGCCAACTTGTTTCTTCCAAGGCCTGAGCAAGCAAGTCATTACTTGCTAGTTCTCGACCATCCTCTTGACAAAAAGTATCAAGTAAAGCTATGGCCATCCCAGCATTCTCTATCTGGTGCAAACCAAGTAGGCCAGTCTGGAAGTGACCTTGTCTGAGAGAGCTAGTATAATCAAAGACTTCCCCTGTCATCACACTCTTTTGATGACTAATTTGATAATCTGACCCGTAGGCAAGTCTCGGTACATCTTTCCCTTCCGCAATGTGGTCAATCACAGTCAAAGCTTCTGGAGCGATACGACCTGTCACCAAGGGAATTCCTTGTTTGATAATACCAGCTTTCTGCTCTGCTATGGCTTCCAAGGTGTCACCAAGTAGGGCTACATGATCCAGTCCAATGGTCGTGATGCCTGTCAAAATAGGCTGGCAAACATTTGTACTATCTAAAAGTCCACCCATGCCCACTTCCATGATGGCCACATCTACTTGCTCTGAGGCAAAGTAGTCATAAGCCAGAGCTGTTATAATCTCAAACTCAGTTGTGGCCTGCAAATTGGCAGCAGCTTCTCCCTCCAGCAAAGACTGATAGTCTGCCATGAGGGCTTCTAGTCTAGCCTCTGGGATAGATTCCCCATTGATGCTAATCTGATCTGTGTAATGAATGAGATAGGGCGAGCTGAAAACACCAACTCTCAGCCCTAGCTTTTCTAGCATATTTTTCAAAAAAGCAATGGTAGACCCCTTGCCATTGGTCCCTCCGATATGGATGACCTTGAGTTTGAGATGGGGATTGCCACGCAGAGCTAACAGTTCCACCATGCGTTCCAAACCAAAATGCGGTTGGTCCGTCCGGTAGTTGGCAATCCACTGATTGTTTTCAATTTCTTTCATCTTATTTATATTGTTTTAAATCTAAATTTTCCGCTTCATCAGCCAGACGAATAGCGGAGGCAATTTCAACCGCCATCTTGTGACTAGCTACGTCATGCACGCGTACCACTTCTACACCCTGTCTCGCAGCGATACTAGTTACATGAGCCGAAGCCGTATCTCGATTGCGGAAACCAAGTTCTGTCTCAGGATTGACTTCAAAACCATTTTCTTCAAGGATGTTGATGACAAACCGCTTGCGCGACACTCCAAGAAAGATTGGATAGCCTTTCTGATGTAGTTTATCCAGATCCCGTAAAAGAAGCAGATTTTCTTTCTTGGTCAGACCAAAGCCAATTCCTGAATCCAGCAGGATGTTTTCTTGAGCAATCCCAGCTTCCTCTGCTCTCGCTAGTGCTCGTTCAAAAAAAGCCTCCAGTAACTCTTCGATTGTCATTTTTTCAAAGTCCGCTAACTCTTCCACTGTAAAAGCTTGACCAAAACCAAAATGAGGGAAGATGAGCGAGCTAGGGTGCTGAGGTCGTGCCATGACTGGATTAAACATAATGACTACTTTCGCTCCAGCCTTAGCAACCACATGGGCCATTTTTTCATCACCCATGAGACCAGTGATATCATTGACTAGATTAGCACCAGCAGCCAAAGCAGCTTCTGCTACTTGACTCTTCCAAGTATCAATAGAGATGAGGACATCACTTTCCTTGCGAATCGCTTTAATCACTGGAACAACACGCTGGATTTCCTCTTCTATCTCAACATAGCTACTTCCCGGCCGAGGCCGAGTCGATTCTCCGCCTATATCTAGCATGCTGGCTCCTTCTGCTATCAATTTACGAGCCTGCTGGAGAGCCTGCTCAAGAGCAAAAAATTGACCACCGTCCGAAAAGGAGTCTGGGGTTACGTTGATAATTCCGCAAATAGCTGTCTTTGCATGATTGAATTTACTTGACATATCGGTCACTCCCTCAAGGCTTTTCACCATATTATTTCTCTATTTTACCATAAAAAGAAAAAGATGGACACGATTGCATTCATCTTTCTCCCAATAGAAACAAGTAAGCAATTGTCAAAAATCTTAAACAGAAATCCCTAATGTCCGACTCACGATTACTACAAGAGCCAACAGACAAAAAGCAACCCCATTCACAATCATGTGAAGCAAGATAGACATTTCCAAACGTTGGGTCTTGTAAGCCGTCCAAGATAGAACCGTGGACATACCTCCATAAATCAATAAAGAAGGTAAATTACTTGGTTGATGCAATAAAGCAAACACAATCGTACCTACTATAAATCCCAAGTTCTCCTTGCCTCGGAAAATCTTTTTAGGAACAATTCCACGACACAAGATTTCCTCACAAATTGGAGCAAGCAAGGCCAGCAAGAAGAAACTGGAAATCAACGAACTATTCTGAACCATATCGTTAATCTGAGACTGGTTACTTGTTGTCGTCTCATTTGACAGTTGTAACAAGATAGAACCAAGTATATTTGAACAGATAATGACTAAATAACTCAAGCCTAATCGTGCCATATCCTTAGCTCTAAAAAAAGAAAAATTAAAACTTGCTAATTGCGTTTTACGAGCTCCAAAAATAAATAGTCCCAAAACCACAATCGAAATACCAGCAACTATCAGTCCTGACTGTAACAGTGGTACTGCATTTAAAGTTAAAATAGCAGTAACCCCTATAGGAATCTGATATAAAATTGTCGCCAGAAAAAAGATTAACAGCCAACCTGCACGATTCAATAATTCTTTCCAGATACTTTTCTCTTTCATCACCTATCTCCTTTGTATTAAAAAAGGGGGAAAATCCCCCTGGGTCATCCTATTATAAGGCCATGCTGATGTAGTTAAGGATAAACAAGGCATCCAAAATCCAAATCATGACATGAACATCTTTAGCTTGACCTTTGACAAGCTTAGTCAAGGTGTAAGTCAAGAAACCAACTGCAATCCCTTGAGTGATAGAGTAGCTGAATCCCATAAAGATAGATGTGAAGAAGGCAGGAACCGCTTCAGCCATATCATCCCAATGGATATTTTTCAAGCTAGCCAACATCATAATCCCAACGATAATCAAGATTGGAGCTGTAGCAGCTGTTGGTACGATAGCTAGAAGTGGGCTAAAGAAGCTTGAGATCGCAAAACAGATTGCCACGACCAAGGCTGTCAAACCAGTACGTCCACCTGCACCGATACCAGCAGCAGACTCAACATAAGTCGTTACGTTCGAAGTACCAGCGATGGCACCAATTGAAGTACCAATCAAGTCAGAGTAAAGAGCCTTGTCCAACTTAGCTGATTGGTGATTTTCACCATTTGTCGCTACGATACCAACTTTTTCACCTGTACCAATCAAGGTACCAATCGTGTCAAAAATATCTGTCAACGAAAAGGCAAGAATAGCCATCAGAGTTTCAGGCAAGCGAGCTGTATCTGAAATCAAAGCTCCCAAACCTTCTGAACCAAGAGCCGCACCAAAGACTCTCTTCAAGTCTTCAAAGGCTGCACCAACATGGTTGTTAGAAAAATCGATACTAGACAAATCTACCAAACCAACTGCGATAGCAAGAACAGTTGTTGTCAAGATAGAGAGGATAATTCCCCCTTTAATCCCTTTGATAACAAAGAAGATAGTAATGGCAAGTCCTGCAAGAGCCACCAAAACAGCTGGATTATTAAAGCTGACCAATCCTGGAACTGCTGAAGAGTTTGCTGCAATCGTTGCTTGAGCTTTGTCAGCCCCTTCTCCTACAACAGTATAGTTGCCTGGATCAATCGTAAATTTCAAAAGTCCAGCATTCTTAATTCCCACGTAGGCAAGAAAGACACCGATACCAGCTGAAATAGCTGAGCGAAGGGCATTTGGAATCGATTCAATGATCATTTTACGAACATTTGTCAAAGTGATAATCAATGAGATAATTCCACAGATGAAGACCATAGCTAGGGCTTCTTGCCAAGAATAACCGAGTCCAAATACAACTGTAAAGGTAAAGAAGGCATTGAGTCCCATACCTGGCGCTTGAGCATATGGTAAGTTAGCATAGAAGGCCATCATCAGGGTACCAGCAACTGCACCGATAATCGTTGCGAGGAATACACCCTGAGCAGGCATTCCTGTTTGCGAAAGAATTTGTGGGTTTACAAAGAGAATATAGCTCATTGCAAAGAAAGTTGTTAAACCAGCGAGAACCTCCGTACGAACGTCTGTACCGTTCTCTTTTAGTTTAAATAATTTGTCCATTATCAATCTCCTTTTAATTTTTACGAACAATAATAGAATTATATCATTTATCATTCACTTTTTCAATATCTTTGTTTGATTTATTTAAGAATTTGATGAAATTTCTTTTTTAGTTTCGAATCTGCTTTTCTGCCTGCTTTTTGTTATAATAGTAGACATCTTATCTGGAAAGACACTAGAAAGGTTTATATGACGAAAAAAATTATTGCAGTTGACCTAGATGGAACCCTGCTCAACTCAGACAGTCAGATTTCTGACTTTACCAAAGAAACTATTAAAAAAGTTACTGAAAAAGGGCATCAGGTTATTATTACGACAGGTCGCCCTTACCGCATGTCAAAAGATTTCTACCGTGAATTAGGCTTAGACACTCCTATGATTAATTTCAACGGCTCCCTTACTCATTTACCAGACCAAGCTTGGGACTTTGAAAAGTGTTTGACCGTAGACAAAAAATATCTGTTAGACATGGTTCAACGTTCAGAAGACATTCAAGCTGATTTTATCGCTGGAGAATATCGTAAAAAATTCTACATCACAAATCCCAATGAAGAAATTGCCAATCCCAAACTATTTGGGGTAGAAGCTTTCCAGCCTGAAGATCAATTTCAGCCTGAGTTGGTAACCAAGAATCCTAACTGTATTCTGTTGCAGACCAGAGCTAGTGACAAGTATGCCTTGGCAAAAGAAATGAACGCCTTCTACCAGCATCAACTGTCTATCAATACCTGGGGTGGTCCGCTCAATATCCTTGAGTGTACCCCAAAAGGTGTCAATAAGGCCTTTGCTTTGGACTACTTGCTCAAGGTAATGAACCGTGATAAAAAAGATTTGATTGCCTTTGGAGACGAACACAATGATACTGAGATGCTAGCTTTTGCTGGGAAAGGTTATGCAATGAAAAATGCCAATCCTGAGCTACTCCCCTATGCAGATGAGCAAATTTCCTTGACAAATGACCAAGACGGAGTTGCCAAAACCCTGCAAGACTTATTCTTATAGTCCATACTGACCAGCTTGCGAGCTGGTCTTTGTGCTCTTTTCACAGTCTCATCAACCAGTTAATCGATTGTTCTACTTTCTGCCTCCAAAACCTTGGAAAAGGCTTTCTTTTGTGATATACTTCACATATAAATACAAGAGAGCTCGTCATACTCGACTCTGTTGACACAAAATCAATCCAGTCCTGTTTCTCCTGCTCTCAGTTAATATCAAGGAGGATAGCTATGAAAGCTGTTGTTGTAAATCCAGAAAGCACTGGTGTTGCTGTTGAAGAAAAAGTACTCCGTCCACTTGAAACTGGGGAAGCACTTGTAGAAATTGAATACTGTGGTGTTTGCCACACTGACCTCCACGTTGCCCATGGCGACTTCGGTCAGGTACCAGGACGTGTCCTAGGTCACGAAGGTGTTGGTATCGTTAAGGAAATTGCACCAGATGTGAAAAGCCTTAAAGTCGGTGACCGCGTCAGCGTTGCTTGGTTCTTTGAAGGATGTGGCACTTGCGAATACTGTACTACTGGCCGTGAAACTCTTTGCCGTACAGTGAAAAATGCTGGCTACTCAGTAGATGGTGGTATGGCTGAACAATGTATTGTAACTGCAGACTATGCTGTCAAAGTTCCTGACGGACTTGATCCAGCCCAAGCTTCTTCTATCACATGTGCTGGTGTAACAACCTATAAAGCTATTAAAGAAGCCAAAGTTGAACCAGGCCAATGGGTTGTTCTTTACGGCGCTGGTGGACTTGGTAACCTAGCTGTTCAATACGCTAAAAAAGTATTCAATGCTCATGTCATCGCAGTTGATATCAATAACGACAAACTTGCCCTTGCAAAAGAAGTAGGCGCTGACATTGTTATTAACGGCCTCGAAGTTGAAGATGTACCAGGCCTAATCAAGGAAAAAACTGATGGTGGAGCTCATTCAGCTGTCGTAACTGCTGTATCTAAAGTTGCCTTCAACCAAGCTGTTGACTCAGTTCGTGCTGGTGGTCGCGTGGTTGCTGTTGGTCTTCCTTCTGAAATGATGGAACTTAGTATCGTGAAAACCGTTCTAGATGGAATCCAAGTCATCGGTTCTCTGGTTGGAACTCGTAAAGACTTGGAAGAAGCCTTCCAATTTGGTGCAGAAGGTTTGGTAGTCCCAGTTGTCCAAAAACGTTCAGTAGAAGATGCGGTAGCCGTTTTCGACGAAATGGAAAAAGGTCAAATCCAAGGACGTATGGTACTCGACTTCACCCACTAATTTAATAAAAACCTATTTTAAAAGTTGGAAGCTTCTTCCAACTTTTTTATATTAAATTTTTAAATATGGACTCTAGATTACCTTTTAAAAACTTAATATATCAACATCTGTAAAGAGGGGCTTTTGAATTTTTTATGATAAATAGTTGCTTTTTACATGAAAACGGTTTATACTTATTTAGTCTTAAAGTTTTCTTAAATGAAGACTTAAACAACAAAAAGGAGGAATGACAATAATGAGTATCGGAATCATTATTGCGAGCCACGGCGAATTTGCTGCGGGTATTCATCAGTCAGGATCTATGATCTTTGGTGAACAAGAAAAGGTTCAAGTTGTAACCTTTATGCCAAATGAAGGTCCTGATGATCTATACGCTAAGTTTAATAACGCTGTTGCTGCATTTGACGCAGAAGATGAGGTTCTAGTTTTGGCTGACCTTTGGAGTGGATCTCCATTTAACCAAGCTAGCCGCGTGATGGGAGAAAATCCTGAGCGTAAGTTTGCCATCATCACAGGACTTAACTTACCGATGTTAATTCAAGCCTACACAGAGCGCCTCATGGACGCTGCTGCAGGTGTAGAAAAAGTCGCTGCTAATATCATTAAAGAAGCCAAAGATGGCATCAAGGCTCTTCCAGAAGAGCTAAACCCAGTTGAGGAAGTAGCAAGCGCTGCAGCTGCTCCAGTTGCCCAAGCTGCTATTCCAGAAGGAACTGTCATCGGAGACGGTAAACTCAAAATCAACCTTGCCCGTCTAGACACTCGTTTACTTCACGGTCAAGTTGCAACTGCTTGGACTCCAGATTCAAAAGCAGATCGTATCATCGTTGCTTCAGATAACGTAGCTAAAGACGAATTACGTAAAGAATTGATTAAACAAGCAGCTCCAGGTAAAGTGAAAGCAAATGTTGTTCCTATCCAAAAACTAATCGACGTTGCAAAAGATCCACGCTTTGGAGAAACACATGCCCTTATCTTGTTTGAAACACCTCAAGACGCCCTTCGTGCAATCGAAGGTGGCGTGCCAATCAAGACCCTTAACGTAGGATCAATGGCTCACTCAACAGGTAAAACAATGGTCAACAACGTTTTGTCTATGGACAAAGAAGACGTTGCTACATTTGAAAAAATGCGTGATCTAGGTGTTGAATTTGACGTACGTAAAGTACCAAACGACACCAAAAAAGATTTGTTTGACTTGATTAACAAAGCAAACGTGCAATAATCGATTTTATGAAAGGATTTTAAAGATGTCTATTATTTCTATGGTTTTAGTAGTCGTTGTAGCCTTCCTAGCAGGTCTTGAAGGTATCCTCGACCAGTTCCAATTCCATCAACCAATCGTAGCTTGTACCCTTATCGGTCTTGTTACCGGTAACCTTGAAGCAGGGATTATCCTTGGTGGTTCTCTTCAAATGATCGCCCTTGGTTGGGCTAACATCGGAGCTGCCGTAGCTCCTGACGCTGCTCTTGCTTCTGTTGCTGCTGCCATTATCATGGTTCTTGGTGGCGACTTTACTAAGACAGGTATCGGTGTTGCCCAAGCGGTTGCTATCCCTCTTGCAGTTGCTGGTCTATTCTTGACTATGATTGTCCGTACACTCTCTGTCGGATTGGTTCACACTGCTGATGCTTCTGCTAAAAAAGGTGACTTCAAAGCAGTTGAACGTGCTCACTTTGTCGCACTTCTTCTTCAAGGTCTTCGTATTGCAATCCCTGCAGCACTCCTTCTAATGGTACCCACTGAAACAGTACAAAGCATTCTAAATGCTATGCCTGATTGGCTCAAAGATGGTATGGCTATCGGTGGTGGTATGGTCGTTGCCGTTGGTTACGCTATGGTTATCAACATGATGGCAACTCGTGAAGTATGGCCATTCTTCGCTATCGGTTTCGTGCTTGCTGCCGTGTCAGATATTACTCTAATCGGATTTGGTGCTATCGGTGTTGCTATCGCTCTTATCTACCTTCACCTTTCTAAAACTGGTGGAAATGGTGGCGGAGGAGCCGCAACTTCTAACGACCCAATCGGCGATATCCTAGAAGACTACTAAGATAAGAAAGGACTGAAAACATCATGACTGAAAAACTTCAATTAACTAAATCAGATCGTAAAAAAGTTTGGTGGCGTTCAACTTTCTTACAAGGTTCTTGGAACTATGAACGTATGCAAAACTTGGGTTGGGCTTACTCATTAATTCCAGCTCTTAAAAAACTTTACACTAAAAAAGAAGATCAAATCGCTGCTCTTGAACGCCATCTTGAGTTCTTCAACACTCACCCATACGTAGCCGCTCCAATCATGGGGGTTACTCTTGCACTTGAAGAAGAACGTGCTAACGGTGTTGAAATTGATGATGCTGCTATCCAGGGGGTTAAAATCGGTATGATGGGACCTCTTGCTGGTATCGGTGACCCAGTATTCTGGTTTACAGTACGCCCAATCCTTGGATCACTCGGTGCTTCACTTGCCCTTACTGGTAATATCTTAGGTCCAATCCTCTTCTTCGTTCTTTGGAACTTGATTCGTATGTCATTCTTGTGGTATACACAAGAGATTGGATACAAGGCTGGATCAGAAATCACTAAAGACATGTCTGGCGGTATCCTCCAAGACATCACTAAAGGTGCTTCTATCCTTGGTATGTTCATTCTTGCTGTCCTTGTTCAACGTTGGGTAAATATTAAATTTGCTTTCGATGTTGCCAAAGTTCAACTAGATGAAAAGGCTTATATCCATTGGGATAAATTGCCAGAAGGATCTAAAGGTATCCAAGAAGCATTCGCACAAGTAGGACAAGGATTGTCTCAAACACCTGAAAAAGTTACTACTTTCCAACAAAACTTGGATATGTTGATCCCTGGACTATCAGGACTACTCCTTACTCTCCTTTGCATGTACTTGCTTAAGAAAAAAGTATCTCCAATCACTATTATCCTTGCACTCTTCGCAGTGGGTATTGTGGCACATGTTCTTCACATCATGTAATCAAGCAACTTAAAAGGAATCAGGTTCTAAAATCTGATTCCTTTTTTCTATACTTTTATTCGGCCAAGGCACCCATTGGATCCCATGGTGCGAGTACAATTGGTTCTGATTCATAGGCAGCTTGTTCTTCTGCTGTCAGCAATTCCTTACGGACAACGATTTGGTAAGTGTATTCGTCCATCCAAGCGTCTGAGGCAACAAAGTAACCATCGGTACCGACCTTGTCTCCCCAAGAATTTTCAACCTTCCACTTGGTTGACTTACCATTTTCATCCAAATCCACACCCGTCAAGACCATAGCGTGTGTCATCAAGCTTTCGCTGTAGTCCAAACGTCCAGCCTTGTCTTGAGTGAGTTGAATGTCCATGCTTGATTCAAAGTCATAAACATCTGTCGCAAGGATTCCCGCTTTACGGTTGCTGAGCTGGCCGACATCAGAACCAAACCAAACAGTCTCTCCTGCTTGCATTTGAGCAATCGCCAATTCTTTCAAGCGTTCCATAGGTACGTTGATATAGCGAACTGCACGGCTACCAACGACATTTCCCAACATCTCAACTGTGTACGATTTACCATATGGTTTATCAGCAGTTGGAGCATTGATCACAGAAACGTAGTCTTCTAATGGAAGGTCGACATATTTCTTGTAAAACTCTTGTGGAGTGATACCTTTTTCGCTTTGGTAGTTATTGTCTTTATCACGATAAGCAAAGTCAAATTTACGTGGTGGGAGACCTAGTGACATTGCAAGGAAGTTAAAGATTTCTTGCAAGAGGTCTTCTTTCTTAGCCTGAACAGTTGCTTGATCAGCACCAGAAACAAGCAAGTCACGCAAGATTTGAGCATCTTGGCGAAGCAATTTGTTAAGAATTGCATTTAGCTCACGACTGCTACTAGATGAAACAGACTCAGGGTAAACTGACTTAGGCACGACACCGTATTTCTCAAAGAGAGAAACGACCATATCCCATTGACCGCCATCTTGTTGTGGAGTTTGAAGTAGGAAGCTAACCTTACGGCTGGTCAAGTCTTGGTCTGCAGTCGCAATGACTTGCTCCAAGAACCAGTTTGATTTCTCATACTTGTCCCAGAAGAAAGTGTGGGCTTGTGATAACTCAAAGTTCTCCAATTTGTATTGCGAGATGAGTTTGTGGCGGAAGGTATTGAGGGCGGCAAACATCCAGCAACGACCAGAAGCCTTCTGGTTGGTTACCTTGTCCTTGGTCAAATCCAATGAGAAAACAGGGGTATTGTCTACATGGCTCTGACGACGTTCTAGAGCTGCAAAAATTCCATTATGGCTGGCAGCATTTTCAATCGCTTGGTATTTGACATTTGCTTCATAGTTGGCAAATAATTTATCAGTAAATGATTCTTGAATCGCGTTCATAGATTCCTCCTTTTATTCTACAGTCTATTATAACTCTTTTCACAAAGGAAGCAACTGAAAAACATAAAAGGCAAGGACATTATCTCTCACCTTTTTCGAATATAAACTAAATTAAGCAATACTAGCAAGAAGATTTTCCAATTCCTCCTTGGTCAAGCGACGCCATTCTCCACGTTCTAGGTTCTCATCTAATACTAGAGGTCCCATAGTCAAACGTTGCAAGTCCACCACTTCCTTGCCACAGTAGGCCACCATACGCTTGACCTGATGAAACTTCCCTTCTGCAATGGTCACACGGATTTGGCTTTGATTCTTTTCTGGATCTATGGACACAAGCTCCAGTCTAGCAGGCTGACAAATAAAGTCTTTGAGAGGAATTCCCTTAGCAAATGTCTCCACATCTTCTTGGGTCATCATTCCCTTTACCTGGGCCAGATAAGTCTTATCCACATGACGCTTAGGTGAAAGAAGAGCATGGGCAAGCTTGCCATCATTAGTCAAGAGCAAAAGACCATGCGTGTCAATATCCAAGCGTCCTACTGGGAAAACTTCCTTGCTCCGAGCAATATCATCCAGCAAGTCCAGAACGGTTCTGTGCTTAGGATCCTCAGTCGCTGAGATAACACCTTGGGGCTTGTTCATCATGTAATAGACAAATTCTTCATACTCCAGCACTTGCCCATCAAAGCGAATCTCATCTCTTTCTTCATCAATCTGCAATTTAGCTGATTTCTCTTTTTTTCCATTTACAGTCACGCGCCCAGCCTTGAGCAAGTTTTTGACCTCTGTCCGACTTCCTACAGCGCAGGCAACTAAAAATTTATCTAATCTCATAGAACTATTATATCACACTCAAAAGGAGGCTGGTACAATGACCAACCTCCTTTTCGTTTCATACTCTTCAAAAATCTCTTCAAACCGCGTCAACGTCGCCTTGACGTATATATGTTACTGACTTCGTCAGTTCTATCTGCAACCGCAAAGCAGTGCTTTGAGCAGCCTGCGGTTAGTTTCCTAGTTTACTCTTTGATTTTCATTGAGTATCAGATTTAAGAAATTAACTTCCCCGTCTCCAGAAAATCGCTAAGACAATCATGGAACCTAGTACTGCCGGAATAATGGCAGTTCCTGCTATTATCGGTCCCCAAGTCCCAAAAAGCAAGTGGCCTATAAAGGCACCAATCCAACCGAGAAACATTTTTCCAAAACATCCCATGCGTTCTCCACGATTGGTCAGAGTACCTGCTAAAAATCCCACTAGGAGACCCACGAACATACTTCCTAACATATTATCTCCTTAATTTGCCCAATCTCCGTTACGGAAGAGTGGTACACGTGTCCCATCCTCACGGATACCATCGATATCCATTTGGTTAGAACCAATCATAAAGTCCACGTGAACATCTGAACGGTTAAGCCCCGCAGCTTCAAGCTCCTCTTCGCTCATCTCCGCTCCACCAACTACGCTAGTCGCATAGGCTGCACCGATAGCCAAGTGATTTGACGCATTCTCATCGAAAAGGGTATTAAAGAAGGTAATGCCTGACTGAGAAATTGGGCTTGGATCTGGTACCAAGGCACATTCACCCAAGGCACGCGCACCCGCATTTTCGAAGACAAGGTCTTTCATGACCTGATCACCCTTCTCAGCAGTGATATCTACGATTTGTCCATCCTTAAAGGTCACCTTAATACCTTCAATAATGTTTCCGTTATAACTAAGCGGTTTTGTAGAAGTGACATAACCATCTGCGCGACGGAAATCAGGCGCTGTGAAGACTTCCTCTGTCGGCATATTTGGCAAGAATCCTTCTCCCTGTGCATTGATAGCACCAGCTGATTCCCAAACGTGGTTCTTCGGCAAACCAAGGGTCAAATCTGTCCCTGGCGCTGTGTAGTGAAGGGCTGAAAATTGTTCTTTA
This sequence comes from Streptococcus mitis, assembly GCF_946190065.1. GTDB lineage: Bacteria > Bacillota > Bacilli > Lactobacillales > Streptococcaceae > Streptococcus > Streptococcus mitis_DE. The sequence continues at coordinate 18,024 of NZ_CAMHZD010000007.1, read as the reverse complement.
TTAAGCATATCAGCCTTGCTCTTAAGGATAGCTGCATGATCTTCCCAAGCCTTAACAGGATCTTCTTCATAGACACGGCAAGTTTTGAAGATTTGGTCCCAAAGGAGATCGACTGCTTCTTCATCGCTCGCAGCATTTGGAAAGACTTTCTTAGCCCACTCAAGTCCAGCAGCGGCTGCTACAGTCCAGCTAACCTTGTTAGATTGAGTTGCGATACGCATTGGCTTCATGGCAAGTCCCATAGCTTTAGCAGAAGCTGAAAGCTTGTCAGCATCCACTCCGTTCAAGGCACCTGGATCAGATGAACGAACCCCAAGACGGCTAGCTTTGTTCTCTAAAAGATAGTTCATCTCAGCAATCTTGTATTCTGGCACATTGTCCAGACGCTCCATTGGCGCATGGAGGAATTTCTCACGGTTAATGACATCATCTGTCCACTGAACGATAACCTCATGTGCACCCAAAGCATAAGCTTCTTTGACGATTAAGTGAACCAACTCACGTTGCTCCACATCGATAGAGAGAGCCAAAGTATGACCAGGTTGCACGTTAATTCCGTTCGCAACCAACAATTTCGCATATTTCTCTAGATTTTCTTTAAAGTTTGGTAAAACCATGTTGTTTTCTCTTTTCTATTTTTATTTCAAATCTTTGAGCATATTTGTCTTACTCAAAATCCTTCCCTTACTAGTATATCACATATATTGGTATTTTAAAAAACAAGCTTACTGAAGCTTGTTTTAATTAGCTACTACAAAAATTTTGTACATATCTTTCCACTTCTTTTTCCATAGATTGAATCTCTCCAATATCCCATCTATTTTTTTTAGAAGTTATCTCTGCCATCATCTGTAATTTTAAACTCTGACGATGGAATATATCTTCTTTTTCCCATTGTTTTAATTTAGCTTCTGGATAGGAGTTGCCAAACCTGGAGTTCTGACTATCGGTAATAATACAAAGGTTGCCAAAGGAATGTAAAAACTCAATAGGTAATTGGCTCTCTCCATCATGTCCATTTGGATTCTGAGGATACCAATGCTCTATAGAGCGACGATATGCAAATTTGAAATGATCAAAATTAATATCCTTGTACTCTTTCTCTAATTCAGCACGATTTTTCCATAAAACATAATCTACAAAGTTAAAAGCATAAACAGGAATTGCCCCATATTTTTTGATACTTTTATCTTCGGTAAACAATCTTTCCTCAGCATATCTCACTGCCATTTTCTCAAGAAAATTCTTAAACCGAGCACCAAATTCTGTTTGATTTAACTCTTCAATATGGTTAAACAAGAATTGCAAGATTTCATATAACCAACGACTATCTCGATTGGCAGTAAAGGTCACAGCAAACATGGATTGAAGCATTAAAATATCATCATTGAACTTTTCAAAAGAATTTTTATCATAATAATATTGAACAAATAAATCTCCTCTAGTTTTATTATTATAATCATTCCGATAAACTTTCTGCAGAAACCAATCATTTTCTTGTCTTCTATTATTAGTCTCTTGTGACATTCGTACGATCAAATTATCAAATATAAATTTTAATTTCAATAAATTCCTAATAAATAATGTAACATCCTCTATACCTGTATTAACACTAGTTATATTTTCAAATGTTTCTAATAATTTCTTGTCATCTAGCTGTATATCAGAAGGAGATACATTACCAAATGTTATATAATAAACGAAATATAAAAATGTTTCAAAGTTTATAATCGTTCTGTATTTTTCCACTTCATTCGTATCTGATATTACTTTAACTGTTGTAGATTCTTTATTTTCTATACTAGACAATAGAGATTTCTTATTAGTTGACTGAACTTCTATTTGACTTAAGGACTTATCAATATTTAAAAGAAAGCTATTCTGATAATTATTTCCTTTAATCCAATTCAAAGGAAAGATTTTTTCTCTTTCTCCATCATGATGCTTTTTCTTTGCTTTTTTTGTAAATGCATTGATTACCGGCTTATCAAATTCTGCACAGGCATCCCAAATCCTTGCAAACTTTTGCGCCATTTCTTGATCTGTACCGAACTTAGCCATCATTTGCGCCTTAAGAATCTCATGAGCCTCTAGTTGTTCTCCTCGAGAGTTGAAACGTTCGAAATAAAGATTCAAATCTAAATCCTCAGGAAGTATACTCCGAAAAATGATGACATTCTCAAAAAGATAATCAACGAAAGACTGAGGATCAAGACGGCGCTCCTCTAGCACTTTTTTCAATGCGTCTTTAGCATATCTGTAACCTCTAGTCAGCTCATTTTCATCGTCCTCTGAAATTTCTTGCTTGGCAAATAAATCTTTAATATTCTTATTTGATTTCTGCCTAGCTGGGAAGGTAAGATTGACAGCTTTCAATCTATCAAAACCAAACTCATGCTTCAAAGCTAAGGCAATCAAATTAAGGGCTGTTGTCCGTTGTTGCCCATCTATGATTTTGAAAATGCCATTCTCTTTATTAACGACTAATGTTCCAATATAGTAATTGTCTCTATTTTTATAGTAATTGTCTCTATTTTCTTGAAAAGCATCCGCCACATCGTTCAACAATTGTTCAATTTCATCATAAGTCCAAGCAAAATTTCTCTGATATAGAGGAATAGCATAGGTATCTTCATTTAATAAACGATTAACTGATAAGCTTATATGTGTTTCTACCATTTACCTTTTTCCTCTTCTATAATCTTGTCCACAGTATAATTTTCAAATAATTCTCTATCTATCTTAATCATGAAATCATTCGGAGTGACAGCATGAGATAAAAGTTGAAATAGCTTTTGAGCCTCTTTTTGTCTAAACCTTCCACCAGCAACATAGTTTCCTACCGTCGCATCATATATTGCTTTAGACTTAACTCGAGGGTAATAAGACCAAATAAACAAGGTTTCTACTATCTCCTTTGATAGCTCATCTTTTCCAAATCTCTCAGCAAAAAGCGAGCAAATATTTAGGAATATATTGTAACACTTGAGGTAGCGCCCCTTTGAGCTATTGTAAATGTTCAACATACCTTTTGGGTAAACTAGATTTTTTCCTTCCCCTTCAGGTTCATCAGAAAATCCTAACTCTTCATTTAAAAAATCTTTATGCTCTTTAATAGTTCCATGAGCAGATTCAATATACTCAAAAAATTTACTTCCATCAATGATTGGCATAGTAATGGACATGGGGAGATTTTCAATATGACGATACAATTCTAGATATGGAAAGTTCTGATTCAAATCAACGCCTTTAAAATCGTCAATAAAATCCTCTGTAAAACGCAGATAAGATCCATAACGCTTGTTTGTCAATCCTGTCTCTCCTCGAGACCAACGTCTCATACGGAAAAGATGTTTATCAAACAACTCTTTGAGACTTAAATCTTTATCTTCTACAAATTGCTCCCACTTTTCAACAATCTTTTCATCTTCTGAATCTTCCTTGCGAAGATGATAGGCTTTGAGCAAATCATGAGGTTCTAAAGATTTTCCACGATTATTCTGAGAATCAAATAACTGAAAGGCTTCAGATAATCGTTCCTGTGACATAGTAATCACGGAGACAGAACAATTTTCCAATAAAAAATTGCAAATATCTTTTGCCTGATTTTCGCCAACCAATTGAGTCAAATTTTCCCACTCATTATAATTTTCACTCGCATGATAGCAAGATAGCTCCCCAAATACAGCAGCACTCAGCAGTTGCTTAGCACCCTTATAATTCACTAAATCATCTAATAAATGAAGAAACAAAGAAATTGAAATTAGCCGTTGCTGTCCATCGACAATATCTAAATATCCATCATTTTTATGTAAGATAACGGAACCAATCTGATATTCCTTTTTCCCCATAGCATCTCGTAAATCATAAAAAAGATTACGGATATGTTTTCTGTTCCATTTATATGGTCTTTGATAAGAAGGAATCCGCAAACCCTCTTCTTTCAATAGTTCTCCAACCTTTTTAGAAGTAAATTGAATAGTCATTTTATCCTCATCTATATTTATCTATCATCTCTTGAACTGTTTGCTTCATATCCTCTACTAAAATCCGAGGAGACAAAACAGTAACTGCTTCCCCTTGCCCTAGCAACCAGCGTTTAAGCCCTGGTGTGTGTTGACTTTCAAACTTAAAATGAGTCCAGTTGCCATTTTTCCCAACTATTTTTGCATTTGGAAATTGATCCATCACAATCGTCGGATCGTACAAATACTCGATTTCAATACTGATTTTCTTCCCGATAAAAGCATCTACTCTCTCGTTACGAATGTCACCATCTCTAAATTTATTTCGATAAGAAATAGAGGGTTTCTCTATATCACTAAGAGACCATGACCGGATGCGGTCTACTCTTAAAGTAATATAAGTAGCATGTTTCAGCTGGTAGACAACCAGATAAAAATAATGACTATCATAATAAAGAGAGACTGGCAAAACAGTCTGCCTCTTAGAAGACTCAGAATAAGGTTTTTGATAGATAATGTCTAGAACCTGTTCATGTAAAATAGCTTCTGATAAATTCCAAATTTTCTCTATTCTATTTTGTTGATCCGTTAAGGGAGCATAGTTAAGCTTTTCACTTCCAATAATCTGCTCGATTTCTTTCCGATCATCACGGGGAACTAAGTTCAGTAAATTATTTAGTAAGCTAGCAATTTCTGGTCTGTTCAGTGCTCGATTTTCCAATAAAATCTTTGAAATAACTAGAATATCCTTTTTATTAAAAACTGACTTACTAGATAAACAATACTTATTCGTTTTACGGTTATAAAGCAAATCTCCACTATAACTGGTGTGACTATATAAAATATCACGGAGTAGCGAAAAATCTCTCTGTATCGTCTTTTCACTAACCTCAAATTCCTGAGCCAGTTGCTTTTTTCCTAACGGAGTCCCAAACTGTAAACGTAAAAAAATCGTTAGCAGTCTCTCTTGATCATTCATTTGCAGTCCTTCTACATATTATTCAAACAATACTATTTCCAGTACATTATTATCACTTCTATAGTCTAACTAGCACTTTATATTCAAAACGATTAAAGCAAAATAAACTAGCCCTTAGATGATTTCAACTGTACCACTATGCCAGATTCGAAGAACTCAACTACGGATTCAGGCATATTTTTTAAGTCTTCGGGTAAGCAGTCTGAATATACAATGAAGAGTTTGTTTCTTTTCTTACTCTCTTTGAATTGCTGCATCCAGTATTCCTGTACCCTTTGATCAGCTTCTCCCAAAAATTGAACTCCCTCCAGAAAAATCAAGTCATACTCTGTATACCCCATTTGCAGTTTTATCCATTGACTATGTTTAGAAAAAATCAAATTATCTCTCACTCGATAATATACAAGTGATGCTATTGGAGTAGCAGGTTTTATTTTAGTTAACGTATAATAAATCAAATGCCATCTGTCAGTCTCTGAAATACCGCGAATGTAAATACATTGAGAATCTTCTTTTAAGTCTATTTGTGGGAATCCGGTCCAATCACTCCCATCATCTTTCAAGCCTTTTTCAAAATTATAAATCTCCTCTTCAATTGACACATTAGAATTTAAAATTTCTTGATCCACCATATTATACTCTCTTTTCTATTATTTTTAAGAGAATTATAACAAATCAAGTGGACATATTTTGTCCACTTGATCAAAATAAGCAATTTTTTAAAACAATTCATCAAACAAACTCAACTGGTTATCCTCTGGCATATTGCCGAGAATGCCCATTTCATCCATCTTTTCAACCAAAGTTGATGAGAGTCCACCACGCTTACGCAATTCTGTTTTAGAAAGAAATTCTCCCTCTTCACGCGCTCGAACTAACTGCTTGGCAACGTTCTCTCCCAGACCATCCATAGCAACAAATGGTGGAATCAGTGTATCTCCGTCAATGATGAATTCAGTCGCATCACTACGGTAGAGGTCTAACTTCCCAAACTTGAAAGCACGTTCCCACATTTCATTGACAATCTCAAGAGTTGTATAAAGATCAATCTCCACATTAGAAGCCTCATTGTTCTTCCGTTTTTCAGAGATTTCTTCCATTCTGCGCTTGATAGCATCCAAGCCCGCCCCCATGGTCTTGATATCAAATGCCTTAGCACGGATTGAGAAGTAAGCACAGTAGTAATAAATAGGGTGGTGAACCTTGAAGTAAGCTACACGCAAGGCCATCATAACGTAGGCTGCCGCATGGGCTTTCGGGAACATGTACTTAATTTTCCCACAGGACTCGATATACCACTCTGGCACCTTATTAGCCTTCATGGCTTCGATATAGCCATTTCTCTCCTCTTCTGAAATCTTGAGCCACAAGCCCTTACGTACCCGTTCCATAATGGTAAAGGCCATCTTAGGCTCGAGGCCAGCATGCATGAGGTAAACCATGATGTCGTCTCGACAACCGATAACGGTTGATAGGTCAGCAATCCCTTGCTTAATCAAATCTTGGGCATTGCCCAGCCAAACGTCGGTACCGTGGGACAACCCTGACAACTGAAGCAATTCTGCAAAAGTCGTCGGATGCGTCTCGTCTACCATTCCACGTACAAAGTTGGTTCCAAATTCTGGAATCCCCAACATCCCTGTAGGCGTTCCAATTTGTTCAGGTGTTACCCCAAGCACATCAGTCCCAGAAAAAAGGGCCATAACGCCTTCGTCATCCATAGGGATTTCATTAGGGTCAATCCCAGACAAGTCCTGGAGTTTTCGAATCATAGTCGGATCATCATGTCCCAGTATATCGAGTTTGAGGACGTTCTCATCGATATCGTGGAAGTTAAAGTGAGTAGTCTGCCATTCAGCCGTTACGTCGTCTGCTGGATATTGGATCGGCGTAAAATCATAGACCTCCATATAGTTAGGAATAACTACGATTCCCCCTGGGTGCTGACCTGTCGTACGTTTGACACCCGCAGCTCCCTGGGCTAGACGTTCCACCTCTGCAGCACGATAAATTTTCCCATAATCTCGCTCGTAACCCTTGACAAATCCATAGGCTATCTTAGCTTTCACCGTACCAACCGTTCCTGCACGGAAGGCATATTCCTCACCAAAGATATCACGCACATCCAAGTGAGCACTAGGCTGATCTTCTCCCGAGAAGTTCAAGTCAATATCAGGAACCTTGTCTCCATCAAAACCAAGGAAGGTCTCAAAAGGAATATCTTGTCCGTTTTTGCTGAGTTTGTGGCCACATTTAGGACAGTCCTTATTGGGCATATCAAAACCTGAACCGTAAGAACCATCAGTGATAAACTCACTGTACTGACACTGACCACAGACATAGTGTGGAGAGAGAGGATTAACCTCTGTAATCCCAATCATGGTCGCAACGAAACTGGACCCAACAGACCCACGAGAACCAACCAAGTAGCCCCGTTCATTAGAACGTTGCACTAGCATCTGGGAAGCCAGATAAATCACAGCAAATCCATTCCCCAGAATAGAGGTTAGTTCTTTTTCAATCCGCAAATCGACAATATCTGGTAGCGGATTTCCATAAATCTCAAAAGCTTTCTTATAGGTCAACTCAGCAACCGTCTCTTCAGCCTTGTCGATGAAAGGCGTGTACAAATCACCTTTTACAACCTCAACGGGTTCAAAGATTTCTGCCAAGGCATTGGTGTTTTCAATAACCAACTTGCGTGCTAAATCCTCGCCCAAGAAGGCAAATTCATCCAACATCTCATTGGTTGTTCGAAAATGAGCCTTGGGAAGAGGAGCTGGTTGGGCATGTTCCCCATGACCGATGGTTCGGTTAATCATAGCCCCCTGGCCCAAACTACGGACAATAATTTCACGGTAAATCTCTTCTTCCAGTTCGATATAGTGAACATTTCCCGTAGCCAGAACAGGTTTGCCAAGACGGTCCCCAACCTCTATCAAACTCTTGATAATGGTCTGGAGCTCCTCCATATCCTTGACCTGCTCCTTGGCAATTAATGGCGCATAAATAGCCGGTGGCATAACCTCGATAAAGTCATAATACTTGGCCACCTCAACCGCCGCATCCACACCTTGGGAAACGACTGCATCAAAAACTTCACCCTCAGAGCAAGCTGAACCTAAAATCAAGCCCTCCCGATGGGCATCTAGAACCGTTCTTGGAATCCGTGGCACCCCTTCAAAGTACTTGGTATTGGATAAAGAAACCAGTTTAAAGATATTTTTTAGCCCTACTTGATTCTTGACATAAATTGTCGCATGTTTAATCCGAGCTTTTTTATAAGAATCTGGGCTAATCAAATCAATGTTGAGTCTAGCTAAATCGGTCACACCATGTTTTTCTGCTACCTCTTTGATAAAGATGAAAAGCAGGCGACCTGTAGCTTCCGCATCGTAATTGGCCATGTGGTGATGTTCTAAAGCCACACCAAAACGCTTGGTCAAAGGCCCCAAACCATGACGCTTATACTCAGGATAGAGGTTTCGAGCAAACTCTAGCGTATCAATCACTGGCTGGCTAATCTTAGGCAGACCATGACGCTCATAGTTGGCATTCATAAATCCAACGTCAAAGGTGGCATTGTGGGCAACTAGGACCGTGTCCTTGCAAAACTCTTGAAATTCTTGCAGAACTTGTTCCAGTGGTTTGGCATTTTTGACATGATCATCTGTAATTCCAGTCAACTCAGTAGTAAAAGCTGACAAAGGATGTCCAGGATTGATAAATTCATCAAATTCAGCAATGACATTCCCCTTGTACATCTTAGAGGCCGCAACCTGAATCAAGTCATTATAGATAGCTGAAAGACCTGTCGTTTCCACGTCAAAAACCACGTAGGTCGCTTCCGACAAGTCCATCTCCACTTCGTTGTAGACGATAGGGACACGATCCTCCACGATATTGGCTTCCATACCATAGATCAGCTGGATTCCTGCTTTCTTAGCCGCCTTATAGCCGTGTGGGAAGGACTGAACATTTCCATGGTCCGTGATGGCAACCGCCTTGTGTCCCCACTTAGCAGCTGTCGCAACGATCTCTTCTACCTCGGGTAGTGCATCCATGGTCGACATGTTAGTATGAGCATGAAACTCAACCCGGCGCTCACCTTCTGGCATCAAATCCTTCCGCTCATAGTGAACAACTTCCTGCACGTCTTGCACGTTCATAGTCAAATCACGTGTGAAGTTATTCATCTCCACATTCCCACGAACTCGGAGCCAAGAATTTTTCTTGATTAGGTCAAATTTCTGAGCCTCTTCCTCATTCTTAACCCACTTTTGCATCGAAAAACTTGAAGTGTAGTCCGTCATTTTAAAGTTGATCAAAACACGCCCTGTTCTGGTCACTTTTTGCTCCACATCAAAAACAACCCCTTCAAAGACCAGACGATTTTCCTCCGTCGTCACTTCGATCATAGGAGTAATCTCCGCCTTATCTAGCTTTGGCTTAGCCGCAGCCTTTTTGGCTTGAAAATCAAAGGCTGGCTTCTCTTCCGCTGGAGGAGGTGCCAGCTGTTCCAGTTGTTCCATCGCACGGAGCGCTTCCTCATTGGCCGCTTGAACAATCTGCTCATTTTCAGCATGAAAGGCCTCTTCCTGCTCTTGGGTCAGCACATCATTCTTCTCGACTTGACAATTAAAAGTTGGAAAGCCAAATTTTTCAAGTTGTTTAGCTAAATTAGGAAGGTGATTTTTCTTAAAGTGTTCCTTATCAATCGCCTCGGAACCCTCAATAAAGAGTTGATTTCCATCAGCACGAACTTGCAAATTCTGATAAAGAGATTTAAAACCTTGACTAGTACATGGGCCTTCAGAGAAAGCCTCCCTATAGTAGGACTGCAAGAGCTGATTTGAAAATTCTTGAGACCGAGCCTTGATTTCGAAAACAGCTTTATTGCCTGTCTTAGAAAATTCTTCGCTCAAACCTTTCTTTAATTCTAAAAAGATTTCAATCGGTAAAATATTAGAAAATACGAAATGAAACTCCCATACCTTACTAATTTTATGAACTACAACTCGCTCAATATCAGCCTGTGATAAAGCAGGAGCCTGTCGCATTTCAGCAGGCATCCCCAGTTGATTCATCAAAATTTCAAAACTGTTTGACATTCATTTTCCTCACATTATTCTCCTACTATTTTACCATATTTAGAGGTATTTTCTAAAGACAAAAGGAAGCCACTAAGTGACTTCCTTCTAGAGTGAGGACAGATTAGTCTTCACCTTTATTTTTCTTAATGATTTCTTCTTGTACTGACTTAGGTACATCTTCGTAGTGGTCAAATACCATCATGAATGTACCACGTCCTTGAGATGCAGAACGAAGAACTGTTGCGTAACCGAACATTTCAGCAAGTGGAACGTAAGCACGAACGATTTGGCTATTACCGTGTGCTTCCATACCATCTACACGTCCACGACGAGCAGTTACGTGACCCATAACATCACCAAGGTTTTCTTCTGGAACAGTGATTGTTACAAGCATCATTGGCTCAAGGATAGCTGGTTGTGCTGATTTAGCAGCTTCTTTAAGAGCAAGTGAAGCCGCAATCTTGAAGGCAGTTTCAGATGAGTCGACATCGTGGTATGAACCGTCGTAAAGCTTAGCTTTAACGTCAACCATTGGGTAACCTGCAAGAACACCGTTAGCCATAGATTCTACCAAACCTTTTTCAACCGCTGGGATAAATTCACGAGGAACCACACCACCGACGATTGCGTTTTCGAATTCGAATCCTTTACCTTCTTCATTTGGAGTAAATTCAATCCATACATCACCGAATTGACCTTTACCACCAGACTGACGTTTGAAGAATCCACGTGCTTGAGTAGAAGCGCGGAATGTTTCACGGTAAGATACTTGAGGAGCACCTACGTTTGCTTCCACTTTGAACTCACGACGCATACGGTCAACAAGGACGTCAAGGTGAAGCTCACCCATACCTGAGATAACTGTTTCACCAGTTTCCACGTTTGTTTCAACGCGGAATGTTGGATCTTCTTCAGCCAATTTTTGAAGGGCAATACCCATCTTATCTTGGTCAGCTTTAGATTTTGGCTCAACCATCAATTGGATAACTGGTTCTGGAACGTTGATTGACTCAAGGATGATTTTAGCTTTTTCATCTGTCAATGAGTCACCAGTTGTAGTATCTTTCAAACCAACGGCAGCAGCGATATCACCTGAGTAAACAGTGTCGATTTCTTGACGGCTGTTAGCGTGCATTTGAAGGATACGTCCGATACGTTCACGTTTACCTTTAGAAGTGTTCAATACGTATGAACCTGATTGAAGAACACCTGAGTAAACACGGAAGAATGTCAAACGACCTACGAATGGGTCTGTCATGATCTTGAAGGCAAGAGCTGCAAATGGCTCTTCGTCAGATGCTGGACGAGTTTCTTCTTCGTCTGTATCTGGGTTGATACCTTTGATTGCTGGGATATCAAGTGGGCTTGGAAGGTAGTCGATAACCGCATCAAGCATCAATTGAACACCTTTGTTCTTGAAGGCAGAACCACACAATACTGGGAAGAATTCAACGTTGATAGTCGCTTTACGGATACCAGCTTTCAATTCTTCGTTAGTGATTTCTTCACCTTCGAGGTATTTCATCATCAATTCTTCGTCAGTTTCAGCAACTGCTTCGATCAATTTTTCACGGTATTCTTGAGCTTGGTCAAGGTATTCAGCTGGAATATCTTCTTCAAGGATATCTGTACCAAGGTCATTAGTATAGATTTCAGCTTTCATCTTGATCAAGTCGATGATACCACGGAAGTCATCTTCAGAACCGATTGGCAATTGGATTGGGTGTGCATTTGCTTGAAGACGATCGTGAAGTGTGCTTACAGAGTAAAGGAAGTCAGCACCGATTTTGTCCATTTTGTTAGCAAATACGATACGTGGAACTCCGTACTCAGTTGCTTGACGCCAAACTGTTTCAGTTTGAGGCTCAACACCTGATTGTGAGTCAAGAACGGTAACCGCACCATCCAATACACGAAGAGAACGTTGTACTTCGATTGTGAAGTCTACGTGTCCTGGTGTGTCGATGATGTTTACGCGGTGGTTGTTCCATTGAGCTGTTGTCGCAGCAGATGTGATAGTGATACCACGTTCTTGCTCTTGCTCCATCCAGTCCATTTGTGACGCACCTTCGTGAGTTTCACCGATTTTGTGGATTTTACCAGTGTAGTAAAGAATACGCTCAGTAGTTGTTGTTTTACCAGCATCGACGTGAGCCATGATACCGATATTACGAGTTTTTTCAAGTGAAAATTCGCGTGCCATGAGGTTTGTTTCTCCTATTTATTTTTGATTTCTATTCTATTATAACACGATTTTAATAAAAACGGATAGGCAGGACCTACCCGTTCTCAATGTTTTCATGCTATTGTTGGTTTCAACTTGTAGATTTACAAATTGAATTGAACTCGGGCTAAAAGCCCAAGTTAGTTGAGTTGAGCTCAAGCTAAAAGTCTGGAGAAAAAGATGAATCTCATTGGTTGCAATCGCAACCTGCTTTGATTCCCTATTTTCTCTGGGACTTTCTTAACGCTTTCGCATCCTATATTACCAACGGAAGTGTGCGAATGCACGGTTAGCTTCAGCCATACGGTGAGTGTCTTCACGTTTCTTAACTGCTGCACCAGTGTTGTTAGCAGCATCCAAGATTTCTTTTGCAAGACGATCTTGCATTGTGTGTTCACCACGAAGACGAGCTATTGTTACCAACCAACGAAGTCCAAGTGTTGTACGACGTTCTGGACGAACTTCAACTGGGACTTGGTAGTTAGAACCACCAACACGACGTGCACGTACTTCAAGTACAGGCATGATGTTTTCCATAGCTGTTTCAAACACTTCAAGTGCATCGTTTCCAGTAGCTTCTTTGATTTGCTCAAAGGCACCGTAAACGATTGAAGCAGCTGTACCACGTTTACCATCAAGCATAACGCGGTTGATAAGACGAGTAACTAGTTGTGAATTGTAAAGCGGATCTGGCAATACGTCACGTTTTGGAGCTCTATTTTTACGACTCATTTCTCTTTATCCCCTTTCCTTATGCTTTTGGACGTTTAGTACCGTATTTAGAACGGCCTTGTTTACGATCGTTAACACCTGCAGTATCAAGTGCACCACGGACGATATGGTAACGTACCCCTGGAAGGTCTTTTACACGTCCACCACGAAGAAGAACCACGCTGTGCTCTTGCAAGTTGTGTCCGATACCTGGGATGTAGGCAGTAACTTCGATAAGGTTGCTCAAACGTACACGAGCGAATTTACGAAGGGCTGAGTTAGGTTTTTTAGGTGTCATTGTTCCAACACGAGTTGCAACACCACGTTTTTGTGGTGAAGAAACGTTTGTTTGAACTTTTTTATGACTGTTGTAACCAACGTTCAAAGCTGGTGATTTAGATTTTTCTACTTTTGATTTACGCGGTTTGCGAACCAATTGGTTAATTGTAGGCATCTACATTCTCCTGTGTTTTTTTATTTTTGGTGATGATACACTTGGTGACAGCTATCATCTGTGTGTACTTTTGCAACATTTGTCAGCACGTCCCTGTACACTCTTGAGAGACCAAAAGTAAAAAGTACCGTGTATTATTGTAACAAAATTTTCCCTTGGTTGTCAAGATATTTTTCTTTTTTATTGTTAATTTTAGCTCTTTTGTAGTGCTCCCTAAAAAAGAAAAAGGAGGAATCCCACCCTCCTAAAGTTAGTATTGTTCCATTCAATCCCATCAATTTTAGCACATAATGGTTTTCGAGATATGATAGTATCACAACCAACCAGATTCTTTAGCGATATTGGCTGCCTCTGTTCGATTACCTGCATCTAGTTTCGAAAGAATATTGGTGACATAGTTTCGGACTGTTCCGTTGGATAGATAAAGTTTGTCTGCAATTTCTTGGTTAGAGAAGCCCTGAGCAATTCCCTTTAAAACTGCGATTTCTTGTTCTGTTAATGGATTGGGATGCGTCATCACCACTTCCATCAATTCAGGCGAATACTCCTTGCGTCCTTCTAGGACGGTGTGCAAGGTTTGCATGAGGTCTGCAATGTTTCTTTCTTTTAATACATAAGCATCTACTCCAGCCTTGACCGCACGTTCAAAATACCCAGGACGCTTGAAGGTCGTCACCACAACCACCCTTGTTTCAAGCTTTTCTGCTCGTATCCATTCCAAGACTTCAAGACCTGTCTTAACAGGCATTTCTACGTCAAGGATGGCGATATCCACAGACGCCTTTTTTAATAGTTGGATTGCTTCTTGCCCATTCTTTGCTTGAAAGACAGACTCTACATCCGGTTGAAGCGTGAGCAACTGGCACATGGCATCTCGCAACATACTTTGATCTTCTGCGACTAATACTTTCATCTACTTTCTCTCCTTATAAGGTAGTCGAACCTGAACTACTGTCGGTTGTTTCTGACTAATTACCTTTACTTCTCCCGAAAATGGAAGAACACGATCTCGAACTGTATGGAGGTCATCCCCCTTTATAGAAGTAAAGCCACAGCCATCATCTCTCACTGTTAGAATGAGTTCTTTCTCTGTCCGTTCTAATTTTAAGTAGACTTTAGACGCTTTAGCATGCTTGATGATATTGGTCACTAACTCAAGCAAAATCATGGAAGCCGTTGACTCCAATTCCTGAGTAAGGCTAGCGGTATCTAGTTGATTAGCCGTTTCCACCTCAATTCCAGCAATCTCTAGCATCTTTTTGACAGTTTCAAGTTCTGATGCTAAGGTCCGTGATTTCAGATTTTCCACAATGGTTCGCACTTCATTCATGGAATCCTTGCTTATCTGGTGAATTTCTTTTAATTCCTTTTCCACCTGTGGATAAGCCTCCATCTGAAACAACTGCAAGGCTAAATCTGTCTTGACACTCAGCATAGCAAAGGTGTGTCCCAGACTATCATGCAAATCCTGACCGATACGACTACGTTCATTTTCAGCAAGCAATAGATTTATCTTGGCATTTTGCTTAGCCTGCGCTTCTTTCAAATCCTCCACAATCCGAATCCGAACCAATCCAAAAGTCATTAAATCGACAAAAGCAAGAATTACAAGTAGATAGAATAGAAACTCAACTTCGATTCTCTGAAAAATCAACAGTTGGCCCACAACAAGGACTTGAGCAAGAAGAAAAGTCCAGACATGTAAAGACTTTAAACTACGTACGCCAAAATGATAACTTAAGAGATTGGATAGGAAAAAGAAAAACCAGATATAATTAACAGTAACAAAGACAGTATTCCCAACTACATAAGCCAGCATGAGTCCCCAATATAGCCAAGATAGGCGCTGGCTCTTAGTTGTTAAAACACCCAAATACGCCACTACAAATAGAATATCAATCAATAAATGCCAGGCAGAAAGCCACCCAGTCACTACAGGTAGGATGGGGAAAATCATAAAAATTAAACTGGCCCAAAACATATAGTGTATGCTTTTCAGTCTTTCAAGCATTAAGCATTCTCCTTATGACCTTGAAGGTAAATGGTCAAACCAAACAAAACTGCTGAAAAAACAAGTAGATAAACTGTGGCTGATAAATTGATGCCACTCTCATTTAAGAAGGTCTTGATCAATTCCATCAACTGATAGCTTGGTAGACGCTTCCCGATTGCTTGCATCCAGTCTGGAAATAAAGAGACGGGCATCCATAGTCCGCCTAAAACAGCCAAGCCAAAGTAAAGAAGATTGCCTACGACAGACATCAACTGACTAGTTGGTAAGAGAGTCAAGGCCAAACCAAGGGCTACAAAAGCTACACTTCCAACTATCAGCAAAAGCGCAGCCCCAATCCAGCTTCCAAGAGACATGTCCACACCTCTTACAAAATGTCCAACTGAGAAAACAACCAGAATTGAGACCAAATAATCAACCATCATACTTGTTATCTTTGATAGATAATATTCTACCATATTTACAGGGCTATGACGTAATATTTTCTGCCAGTTGTTGATCTTGTCGGTATGTAAAACAACTGGGAATGAAAAGATAGCTGTCGACATCATGGAAAAAGCCGTCATGGAGATGAGGTAGTCGCGCATAAAATTAGCTGGTCCACCAGGTGTGTCCTGGTACATGCCTGAAAAGAATAAATAGAAGGCTGTCGGCATCCCTACTGATAATAAATAATAGACTAGTTGCCGTTTGGTCAATAGAAATTCTATCTTATTTAATGCAATCCATCGTTTCATCTTGGTCTTCTCCCTTCTGTGTTTCTTCAAAGATTGTATCTAGCAAACTACGGTTATTGACTTCAATTTCTTGTATGCTACATCCTGCTTGAACTAACAGTTCCCAAAAAGCATTTGCCTCTCGTGTGACTACTTGCAAGGCATCTTGTTTTTGTGACCAGTTTTCAACCAAGTTAGACTGCTCAACGACTTCCTTGTAAGGCAGAGGAAGGATAAAATGCTTTTCAATCTCCTCACTACGCATGGCTAGAGGCGTCGTATCACGAATCAACTCTCCCTTATTTAAAACCAAAATCCGGTCAGCTGTATGCTCTACCTCTTCAATATAATGAGACGAATAGAGAATGGTGACTCCTTGCGCTTTTAGGTCCCGAACAATTTCCCAAAAACGTTTACGGGTAGAGGTATCCATGGCAGCAGTTGGCTCATCTAAAAAGACAAGCTTTGGTCGCCCAATTAAGGTCAAGACAAAAGAGAAAAGACGCTTTTGTCCACCTGATAATTTTTCTGCGAATTGCTCTTTTTGTTCCTTATCAAACTGTAATAGTTGATCTATTTCCTGGTTGCTCAAGGGATTTGGGTAAATGCTTTGAAAGAAAGCAATCAACTCTTTGACCTTTAATTTCTGAACGATGACATTTTCTTGAGGGAGATAGGATCTTGTGTAGTCTAACTGAGAACTCGTCACTGGCAAGCCTTGGATAGATACTTGACCTCTTGTGATCAGTTTATCTCCAAGCAAACAGTCCAAGAGTGTGGTCTTCCCAGCACCATTGGGACCAATCAAGGCGACGCATTCACCTTCTGTTACCTCAAAGGAAATATCCTTCAAAATAGCCTTGCCCTTGATGTTTTTATTTAGGCTTTCTACCTTAATCATGTTCATCATATTCTCCTTTCAGCCACTCCTTTCCCATAGGAAAGGCGATAAAAATCATAAATCCTAGTCCCCAGGCACCACGGATGAATTGGTGAAGGAAGGCTTGATCAAACCAACCTGTAAACATTTCTACCAACCATACCACTAGTGATAGTCCAATAAAAAGATAGAGAAACGCTTTTTTCATTTTTCAAACTCCTTTTTCACATCTGAGACTAATTTCAAACCTTCTCGGATAAGCCAGGACATCATTCCAAATCCTGCAAATAGCTCCCAAGGAAAATGATAGAAATCTTCATCCAATCCTGAGAACATGAGATAAGTCATGACTCCTGCTGCTACTAAACTCATTGCGACAATTACTTTATGTTTCATTTTTTCTTCCTCCATTTGATACATCTAGTATAACTCTTTGAAGGTAGAATCGCTAGAAGCTTCTGTCATGAGGAAATATGACAAATGTCATAAAAGATTCTATTTAAAAGAATCAAGAAACATTACACAACAAGATACAGAACACAACAAGATACAGAGTAGGAAAGAATCTATAGTACCTCCATCAAAGTGATATCAAATTTAGACTATAACGTAAACTAATACGCATTTAAAATCAAAAGATCGGAAATTTTTATCGTACAAAACAGATATATTATAGGCAGCACAAAAAAACTCTTCAATTACTTTCTTGAAAGTTTATAAGAATTATACAATCTGTTAAATTTTAATTTATGTACCTAAACTACAGTATTCATTGAACAAATCAGGAAACAAAAAGTATACGCGATCAAAATGAATTACTGAAATTAAAAAAGAGAGAAGCAAACTGATTCTCTCTTAATGTATATAATATCTAGTTAAAACAAAAAAGATACGCTTACGTATCTCTGTAATGAATCGGGAAGACAGGATTCGAACCTGCGACACCTTGGTCCCAAACCAAGTACTCTACCAAGCTGAGCTACTTCCCGAG
>NZ_CAMHZD010000006.1 GCF_946190065.1 Streptococcus mitis | reverse complement strand
TCTGTATCACCATTTGGTAATTTCTTAGTCTCTACGAAGCGGTATTCTGGAATGTCTTTCTTATCGACTGTTCCTGGCTCACTTGGATATTTAGGAATTTCGTTTCCTTCTTTATCCTTGAATGATGTCTTAACTTTTTCGTAGATGTGTTTTGTATTTCCTTTTTCATCAATTTCAGTTCTAACAACATTATATCCTGGAATTGGTTCTGAAGGTTTAGCTCCATCTTTAGATGGAAGTAAATCTGTTTCTTTGCCATCTTTTTCGATAACTACAAATCTAGTATCTGGGCGAACTGTTGGAGTATATTTAGCTGTTACTGGTGTTCCGTTCTTATCAACACGTTTAACTGTTACTCCTGTAGCTTTTCCTACGAAGTTTGGCTCTGGAGTGAATGTTACTTTTCCATTTTCATCGATTGTATATGTTCCTTCGTTTGGTACTACTTTTTCAGTTGTTCCATCATCGAATTTTGGTTTTACATTTTCATCGATTGCTACTGGTACTTCTTTCCCGTTAAGTGTTACTTTTCCACCTGTAAATGTTGGTGTCCCTTCTTGAGATTGTCCTTTTGGACCTTCTGATTCAGCATCTTTAGAAGTTGGTGACACTGGGATTACTACTGGTGTGTATTTAGCTGTTACTGGTGTTCCGTTTTTGTCAACACGCTTAACTGTTACTCCTGCAGCTTGTCCTGTGAATGTTTTTTCTGGAGTGAATGTTACTTTTCCATTTTCATCGATTGTGTATGTTCCTTCGTTTGGTACTACTTTTTCAGTTGTTCCATCATCGAATTTTGGTTTTACAGCTTCATCGATTGCAACAGTTTTTTCTTGACCATTAATCGTTACTTTTCCACCTGTAAATGTTGGTGTTCCTTCTTGAATTGCACCTTGAACATTAGTTGTGATGACATCTGAACTTGTTGGTGTTGCTGGTTTTACAACTGGTGTGTATTTAGCTGTCACTGGTGTAGCATTCTTATCTTCACGTTGAACTGTAACACCTGTTCCTTTACCTGTAAAGTTCTTTTCTGGTGTAAATGTTACTGTGCCGTCTGGAGTTACTGTATATGTTCCTTCACCATCGATAGTTACTGATTCAACTGGATCACCTGTTTTTGGATCTACCAATTTAGCTGGTTTATCTTCATCGATTGCAACAGTTTTTTCTTCACCGTTAACTGTTACTGTGCCACCTTCAAATGTTGGTTTACCTTTTTGAATTGAACCTTGAACATCTTCTGTTACAGTATCTGAACCTGTTGGTGTTACTGGTTTAACTGTTGGTTCATAAGTAGCAGTTGTTGGTGTTCCATTCGCATCTTTTGCTTGAACAGTTGCTGCTACTGGTGTACCTGTAAAGTCTTTATTTGGTGTAAATGTTACTTTACCTGTTGTTGGTTCAATTGTGTAGGTACCAACTGTATTTCCATCATTATCTTTTGCTGGAATTGTTGTATCATCTGTTGGTTTTCCAGTTTCAGGATTTACTAATTTAGCTGGCTGATCCGCATCAATCTTCATAGGAATTCTTTCATCACCTGGTGTGAATGATGGAGTTCCTTCTTGTTTAGCACCTTGAATTCCTTCAGAAGTTGTTGGTGTTCCTGATGGTTCTACTGGTGTAATAGATGGAGTATAAGTTGTTTTTACAACTGTTCCATTTGTATCTTTTGCTTGGATCGTTACTGGCTCAACTTCACCAGCATACGTTTTATCTGTTGGTGTAAATACTGCATTCACTTTGCCATCTACGACTTTAAGTGTATACGTACCAATCACATCACCTGCTGGATTCTTCGCTGGAACTGAATCTACTGCATTTTCATTTTCATCTAATAATTTAAATGAAGTTGTATCGATTGCTACTGTTTTTTCTGTTCCATTGATTTCTGTTTTACCTGGAGTAAATGTAACTTCTTTTGATTGTTCTACTCCTTGGATATCTGTTGAAGTAGCTGGTTCTGCTGTTGGAACTACTCCTACGATATGTGGAGTATAGGTTGTTTTCACAGTTGTACCATTTTCATCTTCTGCTTGAACATTCGCTGGTAATACGGTACCTTTATAAGTTTTATCAGTTGGTGTAAATGTTACAGTATTATTTGATGGGTCGATTGAGTAAGTACCTACTTTTGTAACTCCATCTGCTGCATAAGCTGGGACTGTTGCTTCTGTTGGTACACTTCCGTCAGCATTTACTAATTTAACTGAGCCTTCCTTGATGGCTACTGACTTCTCAACATTATCGATAGTCGCTTTACCTGGTGCAAATGTTACAACACCTGATTGTACTTCACCTTGGATGTTTGTAGATTCTGCTGGTGTTGCTGTTGGGGCTACTCCTACGATATGTGGTGTGTAGGTTGTTTTAACAGTTGTACCATTTTCATCTTCAGCTTGAACATTCGCTGGTTGAACAGTACCTTTATAAGTTTTATCAGTTGGTGTAAATGTTACAGTATTATTTGATGGGTCGATTGAGTAAGTACCTACTTTTGTAACTCCGTCTGCTGCATACGCTGGCACTGTTGCTTCTGTTGGTACACTTCCATCAGCATTTAATAACTTAGCTGAGTTAGCTTTAAGTGGTACTTCTTTTTCTACACCTTCAACTGTTGCTTTACCTGCTGTAAATGCTACAGTTCCTGTTTGAGTATCCCCTTGAATTCCAGTTGAAGTAGCTGGTTGCGCTGTCGGTGTTGCTCCTACTACAGTCGGAGTATAAGTAGCTGTTGCTTTTTTCAACACTGGCGTTCCATTTTTATCAGAACCTACAGCTGTTTCTAACTCAATCGTTACTGGTTTAGCTGTTCCTTTAAAGTTTGGCTCTGGTGTAAATGTTACCTCTCCAGTTGTTGGGTTAATTGTATAAGTTCCTTGACCATCTACTTTTAGTGTCTCTACTTTATTACCAGAAGCATCCACTAATTTAGCTGGGTATTTATCACTTGGTGTTACTGCTGTTGTTGTATCCGCTAAATTAAATGTAGGTGTTTTCTTCTGTGGTTTTCCTTGGATATCTGTAGAATCTACATTTTTACCTTCTAATTCTTTTGGTGTTACTGTTGGAATGTAGACTGCATCCATAGATGTAGTTGCTGCCCCATTAAGCGTAACTGTTTTTTCAACTGCTTTAGTAACGTCTAAGCTACCATCAAAGTTAGTGTATGTAGATCTTCCGTTGGCAGCTGTTACCGCTGTGTCTTTATCTTGTAAAATTGTTGATGTCCATCCAGTAGAGTTTCCATTTTTATCAACACGACGAACGAAAATACCATCTGCAGTACCAACAAATGTTGCTTCTGGTGTGAACGTCACTAATCCATCATTATCAACTGTATAAGTACCTTGACCTGTTACAGTATATGATTGACCGTGTTCAACTCCATCAGCTGAAACGATAACTGGTAGTTTTGTTGTATCGATTGTGTTCGCAACTGAATGATCCGTATTTTGTGTTCCAAATGCTGTGAAAGTTAAAACTGCTGATTGTTTTTCACCTTGAGCACCTGATGTTTGCTTAACTGAACCTTTAGGAGCTGTAGTTGTTAATGACTTGAAGTCTTCTACCTCACCAGTCGCTGCTGATCCTGTAGGAACTAGAATCTCATTTTTAGACATCGCAATACGGATACGTGTTCCTAATTCTGAAACTTTACCATTTAGAGCTGCTTCTGTTCTAGCTTTATTACTAAATCTTAATGTAACATCTTGGTTATTACCATTTATTTCTACAACATCAGATTCTTCTTCTGGGTCAAATCTTCCATTTTCATTGAAGTCAATCCATCCACGAACATAAGCTTTTCCACTCAATGTTTGTTTAGTACCGTCTGCTTTATCGAATTCTCCAGAACCATTGCTTGCTTTGAAGCTGATCTTTGTTGTTCCGTCTGATAAAGTAATAACTGAGTATTTCTTACCTACTCCTACTAATTGTTCTTCACCTTCATCTTTGGTTCCAGGATTATTCGTTACATTTGTATCATCATCACCTGTCCATGGAGTTGTTTCGATTGGTTTAGATACATACTTACCATTTTCTTGCGTAACCTCAGTTTTTCTTTCAAAGTCAGGTAAAGCAGAACCTAGATATGGTTGTTGTATTCTATCACCAGTTCTTTGGTTTACTGAGTTGATACTATGACGAGCCTCACCATATGTTAATGGAGCATCTCCTCTATCTTCCGCTAAGAATCCAATCATCGCATTTTGCATTCCTGCAGCATTGATATAAACAGATACATGTTGTGCATCACGTGATCCAAAAATAGGAACTGTTTTAGATGCATTCCAACTGCTTCTACTTGCATATCCTAATTCTACTGAATTTGTATTGTAATGACTATTAACGTTAAATGTATGATATGGGCTCATAACTTGAGTTCCTAATCCAAGTTTTGGTTCCCCGTTTTCATCTAAATCTAAATAGGCTTTATAGTAGTTATTATTCTTACGGTTGAAGAAGTCACGATAATCCTCCGCTCCTCCTTCATGTTTACTATTTCTCGCTCCACCGACAAGGTGTGTCTCTTGTTTTAAATCATCTGCTGAAGTTAGTGACCAACGACGTAGAGGCGCTGCATATCCTTCTGCATAAGATCCATCTGGCCATTTGTATCCACCATTTCCGTCTAAAGAAACACTTGGTGTGCTGCCTGTTAATGGATCTCCTTGTTGATTCTGTTGTGCATTCGCTTCTTCTACTAGCTCCCAGTTTCCTCCGTCAGTCACGTAGTTTACTGTTTCAGTATTGGTTAATTGTTCTCCATCGGCTAATAGAACATCTGCACCTTTTAGTTCTTTACCATTTAAGAAACGAGTTAACTTCCAAGTTACCCCAACAGTAGCGTTGTCTCTAGCAGGACCAAATCTGTTAAACATGTTTCCAGTAACGATACCTGCATTACTTGGATTTCTTTCTTTTTCTTTTTGAATTACAACATCAACTTCTCTTCCATCATAACGAATCGAGTTCTTAGTAATTTCTGAATTATCTTTTGTATGTTTTACTTCCACACCAGCTTTTTGGGCACGCTCTTTATAAACATCTGTTGTTTCATATGGTTTAAGTTCTGTAACTTCCATACGTACAACATAACCAGGATATAGTTCTTGTTCAAACACAGTTCCTACTTGTAGAGCTAGTTGATATCCTGCCGCTTTTGTCACTCCAGCTGCTTGAGCATCACGTTTTAAGTTTTCGTTTGTAGTTTCATAAATAGAAATATCTGTAGTTGGTTTTCCTAAGTCATTGCTAATCGCAGTGAATTTACCACCTGATTTATAAGCTTTACCGAAGTCATACCACATAATACCGTTGTTTTTATCTGCGGTATATTGTTGTTTGTTCTCTACCCCTAAGAAACTAGCACCATATTTATAGTTTTTAAAATTTTTATAACGCTCTATCGTGTCATTCTTAACAGTATCAACTTTACCAGTTGTTGTTCCTGTAGTGCTTGGTAGTACTGCTTCAAATTTACCATCACGGCCGATTCCTGCTTTTTTCAATTCATTGTATACTGCAAGAATCGATTCATTTAGGCGCTCCAATTGAGCATCTACTTGCTCTTTTGTAACACTCTTATCAGCTAAAAGAGTTTTTGTTTCAGCAAGAACTGCTTGGTTTTTAGCGACTGCTGCTGTAACAGCTGCCTTGTTTTCTTCTTTGACATCAGCCTTTGCAAGTTGAGTCTCAGCCAATTTGTTAGTTGCTTCAGCTTCTGATGATACTTGTGTTAGAGTTGTTGTAGCCACTGAAAGTGCTTTTTCAACTGGAGTTGCAGTTTTTTCTGCTTCTGCCTTAGCTGCTTCCTGATCAACCGCCTGCTTCTTATCAAAACCAGCAGTATTTGACTCTGTTACAACCAAACTTAAAGCAGATACTGTAGCTGCCTGTTGATCAACTTCTGCTTGACTAGCCTCTGCATTAGCAAGAGTTGCTTTAGCTGTAGCCAAAGCTTCCTTAGCTGAGCTCAGTACAAAAGCCTCTGCATACTTAGCCGTTGAAAGTTTTGATTCTAAAGTTGAAATGCTAGCTTCAAGAATCTCTTTTTTAACTTTTTTAGCTTCTTCTACTTTATCAGCTTCTGCTTTGACTGATTTATCTTTAGAATCCGCCTGATTCCCTAGATTAGCAGTTGTTACAGACGAAACTTCAGCCCCTTGTACTTCAGTAGCCGAAACTGCTCCATTCCCAAGGAACATCAAACCAGCTGCAATCGCTACTGATGCAGCTCCAAAACTATACTTACGGATACCATAACGAAGGTATTTTTCCGTTCTAAAATCTTGTTGGTTTCTCTGCATGAGATACACAACCTCCTTATTTATTAAATAATGCTGATTTCAAACACTAGGAAAAATACCCCCCCCCTTAAATTTTTATGCAATATTAAGAAGTTGATATCTTAAGTTAGGTATAAAAGATAAATCAACATTTGTTGTTATTATATCATTCAGAACAATCTTTTGCAAGATAAAAAATTTCGTTCGACAATCGTAAACATAGAAACCTTATGTAAATATATAGTTCTCTGGTTGTTTTTTTATAGTATTCCAGAAATATTATACAAACTTGTGAATATTGAAATAATTGATACGCTTGTAATCCATATAATTTTTTTTACAAATCAACAGAAAACAATTCCTATTTCTTTATTTTTATCAATCATCAAATCACGTTCAAAAACACCAAAATGAGGCTGAGAAAAACTCAATTTCTGGATCAAACAAAATAAATTTTCTCAAATAAAAAAACGAGCACTTTCGTACTCGTCTTTGTTTATAAACTACTGATTAAAGTGAGTTTACGTCAACTTTGATACCAACACCTTGAGTAGTTGTGATAGTCAAGTTTGTTACGTAAGTTCCTTTAGCTGTAGCTGGTTTTGCTTTTTGGATTGTTTCGTTGAAAGCTTTGAAGTTTTCAACCAATTTTTCAGCTTCAAATGATACTTTACCGATGATTGCTTGAACGTTACCTGCACGGTCAGCACGGTAAGTGATTTTACCACCTTTAGACTCTTCAACTGCTTTAGCAACATCCATTGTTACAGTACCAGTTTTAGGGTTTGGCATCAAGTTACGTGGTCCAAGGACACGTCCAAGACGTCCAACAAGAGCCATCATGTCAGGTGTTGCGATAACTACGTCGAAGTCCAACCAACCGTCGTTGATTTTAGCAACAAGGTCATCTTCACCAACAAAGTCTGCACCAGCAGCTTTTGCTTCTTCAGCTTTTGCACCACGTGCAAAAACAAGAACGCGTGAAGTTTTACCAGTACCGTTTGGCAATACCATTGCTCCACGGATTTGTTGGTCAGCTTTTTTAACGTCGATGTTCAAGTTATAAGCAACTTCTACAGTTGCGTCAAATTTTGCAAAGTTAGTTTCTTTTGCAAGTGCTACAGCTTCTTCTACGCTGTATGCTTTTGTGCTGTCGATTTTCTCAAGAGCAGCACGAAGTTGTTTGCTTTTTTTAGCCATTTTCTATTCTCCTTGTAAGTGGTTCAATCGATTTTCATCTCCCACGTCACTTCTCGAAATGATGAAGTCTTGCGGGTTTTCAGTCTATTAGATTCTTTTCCTACGGCCTTAAGTTTCCTTGCTGTACCCAAGTACAAGCATCAGTCACTTGCCTAGTATGAAAAGCAACTAATAGACTGCTGTGAGATTTTCTACTGTGTTATTGATTAGTCAACAACAGTGAATCCCATAGAACGAGCAGTACCTTCGATCATACGCATTGCAGACTCAATGTTTGCTGCGTTCAAATCTGGCATCTTAGTTTCTGCAATTTCTTGTACTTGTGCACGAGTAACTGTAGCAACTTTAGTTTTGTTAGGTGTACCTGATCCTTTTTCAACACCTGCAGCTTTTTTCAAAAGAACAGCAGCTGGTGGTGTTTTAGTGATGAAAGTAAATGATTTATCTTCGTAAACTGAGATAACAACTGGAATGATCATGCCAGCTTGGTCAGCTGTACGAGCGTTGAACTCTTTTGTGAATCCCATGATGTTGATACCAGCTTGACCAAGAGCAGGTCCAACCGGTGGAGCTGGTGTAGCTTTACCAGCAGGGATTTGCAATTTTACAAGTTTTTCGACTTTTTTAGCCATTTTTAAATCCTCCTTTGTGGTTTTGGCGGTAATTAAAGATTTTTACCTCCCACAAGTATGCTTTACACATACTCATCTATTATACACTATTTATCTGAAATTGCAAGAGAAAAGTTTATTTTTTATACTCAATGAAAATCAAAGAGCAAACTAGGAAGCTAGCCGCAGGTTGCTCAAAGTACAGCTTTGAGGTTGCAGATAAAACTGACGAAGTCAGCTCAAAACACTGTTTTGAGGTTGTGGATAGAACTGACGAAGTCAGTAACCATACCTGCGGTAAGGCGATGCTGACGTGGTTTGAATTTGATTTTCGAAGAGTATTAATCGACGTAATCTCCGCCTTCAAATCCATAGTATTCTTCCAAACTGAGACCACTTGCAGCAATTTCTTTAGCTTCTTTTCCGACATAACGAAGATGCCATTCTTCAGCCATATAGCCTGTTTCCTTTTCCTTACCTTTAAGATAACGGACAACAAATCCATAATCAGCTGCATGGTCCAAAAGCCATTGGGCTGCTTTTTCTTCTGTTACCAAATCTCCATTCGTCCCAATCACATCAAAGGCCAAGCCTGTTTGGTGTTCGCTATAACCAGGTCGAGCAGAGTAACGGTCAGCCGCTGCCTTCCCATCTTGATTGACATAATCTTGATAGAGCTTGGTCTGAGTTTCATAACTTCTAAAACCACTATAATGGTCACTGATTGGGAATCCTGCCTCTTGCATAGCCTTGATGAGTTTGAGCAACTCTGCCTTGGCTGTCGGATTTTCCCCTGGATTATAGTCTTTAGACAATGGATAGTGTTTATTAGCTACGATGATTTCATCGTATTTTCCTTGAATGCTGTAATAGTCTCCTTTGTTGACCACTTCTGCTTTTTTCTGGGCAGCTCCTTGAGATTTACTGCCAACTGTTCCATCAGTCTTGGCGGTTTGTTCTGTCTTAGCTGCGCCATCTTCAGTTTTTGCTTTTTCTTGTGAACAAGCTGCTAGACTCAAGGCTAGCAAGGCTGTCAAGACAAGGTATCTTTTTTTCATTTCTACTCCTTTATTTCTAATAGTTTATCTAGTTCTAATGATAAACATTTGACTAATCTTTTAATCTCATCTGGTTTTGCTTGGCAAGTTTCTGAGGTCATTTCTTCAAAGGGAACCCACCAAACTGGCCCACGCCCCTTAAGACCGTGGCCGTTCATATCACCTCTTCGTCGTGGAAACAGATGCCAATGAAGATGGGCATCGCCATTTCCTAGCAGTTCGATATTCATTTTCTCAGCAGCAAAGGCCTTAGCAACTGCCTCTTGGACCATACTCATTTCTTCTAGAAAACGGAGTTTCGTTTCCTTTTCTAAATGGTGCAATTCGGTGACATGTTCCTTGGCTAGAAAGAGACTATAGCCTGCAAAATACTGATGGTCTCCAACCACAAGATAGCCTGTTTCCAACTCTTTGACAAAATAGGGATTTTCTCCCTTCTTGATGAGCTCAATTCTCTGGCAAATCAAACACATATTAGTCTACCAATGCGCTCTTAAGATAAGCATCAACCATACGTTCCGTTGCGACTACCGAGTCAATATGAGTACGTTCATATGAGTGACTAGACTCGATACCAGCACCGAGAAGGGCGTGTTTGACTTCTGCCCCTGCAGACATAGCTGCTGAAGCGTCCGAACCATAAAATGGATAGATGTCCAGCTTAAATGGAATATCTTGCTCTTTAGCCAAGGCAACCAAATGTTGACGGAAGTCATAGTGATAAGGCCCAGAAGCATCCTTGACACAGATAGACACTGTATACTCATCTGTTTGCTGATCATCTCCCATGGCTCCCATATCCACAGCCAGATATTCGACTACCTGAGCAGAAATATTAGAATTAGCACCGTGGCCCACTTCTTCAAAGACTGAAAAAGCAAAATGGGTTGTTACAGGCAACTCAACCTTCTCTTCCTTATAGATACGAAGGAGATTGAGCAAAATTGCTGCACTGACCTTATCGTCCAAATGACGAGACTTGATAAAGCCTGTCTCTGTAACGACAGTTCGTGGATCAAAGCTGATAAAATCACCGACCTCAATCCCCAAGGCTCGAGTTTCTTTTTCATTGCTTACTTTTGCGTCCAAACGCACTTCCATATTGTCCTGCGTGCGTTCTGCAGTTCCTGCATCCTTGTAGACATGGCAAGAAGTCTGGTGGATGAGAATAGTTCCTGATACTTTTTGTCCTGTGCTAGCCACATGAACGGTACAGTTTTCTCCTTCAATCATATTCCAAGGAAAACCACCGATACGGTCCATTTTGAGACGACCATCTGGTTTGACAGCACGGACAATAGCACCCAGCGTATCCACATGGGCAGTCACATAGCGGTGCTCTTCATCATTTTGACCTTTGATGGTCACATTGACACCACCCTTAGCTGTACGAACCGGTTGGTAACCAAAATCTTCTAAAGTCTTGACTAAATAGTCCGAAATCTCACGAGTGAAGCCTGTTGGCGATGCAATAGCTGTCAGTTCTTTGATATATTCTACTGTTTGATTCATTTCTTCACCTCTTTTGCTACCTATTATAACACATTTATCATCGGATAAAAAAAGAAAATCACTCCTGTAGACTTGGCTACAAAAGTGATTTTAATGATTATTCCATTTCAAAAACATCGCTTTCTTGCTTGTTTGGTAGAACCAATGAGAGCAAGATTCCGACAATGGCTGGCACCAACCATGGGAGAGATGCCTTGGCAAAAGGAAGAGCGTTGACAAGGTTTGCAAGAAACTCAACCTTAAATGAGCTTCCTAGTACGCTTGCAATGGCAATAGCTGTAACAACAGCAATTGTCAACTGCATACCTGGTTTTGAAAGAGCCACAAATTTGTTAACAATGACAATCATAACGATAGCAATCGTGATTGGGTACAAGATAACCAATACTGGAATGGAGTACTTGATAATCGCACTCAAACCAAGATTTGCAATAGCAAATCCAATCAAGGTAAAGACTGTTGCATAAACCTTGTAGCTGATTTGTGGGAAGCGCTCATTAAAGAACTCAGCTGTTGACACAATCAGACCGACTGTTGTTGTGAAGCAGGTTACGGTTACCATAGCTGCTAGGAAGAGTTGAGCTGTTGAGCCAAAGATTTCTTGAGTGGCTTGTGACAAGATGTAAACACCTGGTGTTCCACCCTTCATCGCTTCAGCTGGTACTGGGAAATGATTTCCAAGGAAACCTAAACCGATGTAAAGAGCGCTGAAAGCAAGGGCAACAACGATACCAACCACCCAAATAGTTGAAATGTATTCTTTCTTACTTGAGAATCCAAGTTGTTTCAAGGTTTGAACTGCGATTACACTGAAGGCAACTGAGGCAAGGGCATCCAAAGTATTATAACCTTCTAGGAATCCTGTACCAAAGGCAGAAGCTTGATAAGCAGCTGAAGCAGCTTGAGGACTTGTTCCACCATATTTGATAGCTCCTAGAACAACTAAGATAACGATCAAAATCGCAAAGACTGGCGTTAAGATACGGCCGATACGGTCCAAGATTTTTGATGGATTAAGCGAAATTAGATACGCTGCTGCAAAGTAAAGAACCGTAAAGACAATCAAGCCAAGACCTTTATTTGCATCCGACAAAAGGGGGCTAATCCCTACTTCGTAAGCCGTTGTAGCTGTACGTGGGATAGCAAAGAATGGACCGATTGACAAGTAAAGAACTGAGAGGTAAAGAGTCGCAAACCAAGGCGCTATCTTTGTTGAAATCTCGTAGATATATCCTTTAGGATTTAGCGTTCCAATAATAAGAGTCAAGACGGCGATACCGACACCTGAAAAGACAAAACCTGCGATGGCAGGAAGAAAATGTTCTCCAGACAGAGCACCTAGAGAAGGCGGAAAAATCAAGTTCCCCGCACCAAAAAATATTCCAAACAGGAGTAAACCTGTTAGGGCACCTTTTTTAGCCATGAAAATCTCCTTCATATTTATAAAATACTGACCTAGTATATCATGAATAGGAGCATGAAAAAAGCTTCACGAAGTAAATATTGAATGTTTTCAAGATTCTTAAAAATGAGAATTGTCTAAAAATAAGATTCTCCTACCCAGTCCACGCCAAGTAGGAGAAAATTCTAATGTTTATACTCTTCGAAAATCTCTTCAAACCACGTCAGCTTCACCTTGCCGTACTCAAGTACAGCCTGCGGCTAGCTTCCTAGTTTGCTCTTTGATTTTCATTGAGTATTAAAGTTCTTCAAAGGCCATCATACCACCTTGGACATTGATAACTTCATAACCTTGTTCTGATAAGAATTGGCAAGCACGCGCCGATCTCATTCCAGATTTACAAATAATATAATGCAAGCGATCTTTGTCCAATTGATCATAGCTATCAGCTAATTGACTCAGCGGTAGGTTTTGGGCACCTTCTAAATGAAGAGCGTCAAACTCTTCCACTTCTCTCACATCCACTAGAGAAAGTTGGTCGTTTTGGTAGAGTTGGTAAAATGCGTCAAAGGTTATTTCTTTCATTCTTTTTCTCCTAATACTCTTCGAAAATCTCTTCAAACCACGTCAGCGTCGCCTTACCGTACTCAAGTACAGCCTGCGGCTAGCTTCCTAGTTTGCTCTTTGATTTTCATTGACTATAAAATGGTTTTAATTCTTTTTTTCAAATCTGGCACCACTTCTGACTCAAACCAAGGATTTTTGGCCATCCAGATTTGATTTCGCGGTGAGGGGTGAACTAGTGGAAAATAGGTTGGTAAGTAGTTCTGGTAATGTTTTACCCGTTCTGTCACCTTGCCACTAATTTTTTCCTGTAAATAGTAGGCTTGGGCATACTGGCCAATCAAGAGAGTTAGCTGAATATCTGGTAATTCTTGCAAGAGCTGAGGATGCCATTTTTCTGCAAAACCCGCTCGCGGTGGCAGGTCACCTGATTTGCCATGCCCTGGAAAGTAGAAATCCATAGGCAAAACCGCAAAATAACCTGAATTGTAAAAGGTATCTTCATCCACACCTAACCAGTCCCGCAAACGGTCACCACTTTTGTCTTTCCAGTAAAGGCCTGCTTCTTGGGTTTTAAGTCCCGGTGCCTGACCGATGATATTGATGCGAGCAGTCTTTGGCGCTGCAAAGAGAGGCTCGATACCACGTTCGGTATAGCTGGCATTCTGCGGATCCGCCATGATAGCCTGCTTGATTCTTTCAATTTGAGACATCTACTTTCCCTCCAAAAAGAAGTCTAAGCATAGCATCTCAGACTTCTATCGTTTTATTTGATCAATTCGTAAATAGCTTCGGCATAGATTGCTGCTGCTCGGAAGAGATCATCCAAGGCGATAAATTCATTGGCTTGGTGCATAGTATCAATTGAGTCTGGGAACATAGCACCGTAGGCAACACCTCGTTCGAGCAAGCGACCAAAGGTTCCACCACCGATGACTTGCTCATGACCTTTAAGTCCAGTTTGTTTTTCATAAACATTCAACAAGGTTTGGACAAGTGGATCTTCCATTGGCACATAGTGAGGGGTGTGACCGTGTTCAGAAAGGCTAACAGAAGCAACTGGCAAGTTTTCAAGGATTGACTTGATCTGTTCAGGACTTGTTCCTTTCGGATAGCGGATATTGAGGGCAATGGTATTATCAACACTTGTTTCGTCAAAGCGGAAGACACCGGCATTCATAGAAAGGGCACCCATCTTTTCATCCACATGTGCAATCTTGAGGTTTTCACCCTCATGGTCGTTCAAGAGAATTTTACCAGCAATATCAAGGTAGTCTTTTGCTGGTCCAACAAAGTCAAACTGGCTAAGGAAGAGGGCTAGGTAAGTCGCACCATTGACACCTGAAGCAGGCATAGCACCGTGGGCTGATTTCCCAATGATCGTCACCTTGTATTGACCAGCCTCTTCTTGGATTTCTCCTCTGAGCTTGTGTTCTGCAACAAAGGTATCTAGTTTAGCTTGCAAGTCAGTCAAGTCACCTGAAACGACTGCTGTTGCTGATTCAGGTACCATATTTTCACGCAAACCACCTGTAAAGCTATGAAGATGAGCAGCACCTGCATTTTCACCTGCAAAGTGAAGATATTCCGTGATATTTCCTTTTTCACCGTTGATGATAGGGAATTCAGCATCTGGAGAGAAACCGAAGTCTGGTTTTGCAAGTCCTACGTGCTCGAAGTAGTAGTCCATGTCTGCCCAGCCTGATTCTTCATCAGTTCCGACAATGAAGCGAACTTTCTTAGAAGTTGGAAGGCCCAATTCTTTGATAATTTTCAAACCATAATAACAAGCTGTTGTAGGTCCCTTGTCATCAGAAGCACCACGCGCATAAAGACGACCATCTTTGATAGTTGGTGTGTAAGGGTCTGTGTCCCAACCGCTACCAGCAGGTACTACGTCCATGTGGGCAAAGATTCCGAGAACTTCTTCTCCATCACCAAACTCGAAATGCCCTGCGTAGTTATCAACATTTTTAGTTGGGTAGCCATCACGGTCTGCAATTTCAAGGAATTTTTCCAAGGCTTTTACCGGCCCAGGTCCAAATGGATGCTCAGCATCCGCCTTGCTGTCATCACGTTCTGAGTTAATTTCCAAAAGGCTAAACAAGTCAGCCAAGAGGTCTTCTTTGCGTTTTTCTACTTCTGCTGTAAAATCAATTGCTGTCATAATATCTTCCTTCTATCTTTTCTCGATGATTTCATCTACTGGCAAGCGGTAGCTTGGTTCCAATTTTTCGTCTGTGTATCCCACTGTAATCAAGAGTTCTGGGCGGAAACGTTCTTCGATGTCCAAAACTTCATTGACTTTTGATTTGTCAAAACCAAGAATCAAATTTGATCCGATTCCTTGGTCTGTAAGAGCGAGAACCAAGTTCATAGCAACCAAACCTGCATTGAGGGCTAGGTAGTCGCTGACTTGTTATTCATTGTAACGGGCAAATTCCGCAGGTAAATTCTTCATGAAATATTGAAGTTGTTCTTCAGAAAAATTCTTTGCCCCACCGACACGAGCAATCTTGCGAGCACGTTTGGCTAAGTCCGTATCTGTAAACAGGGCAATGGTGACAGGCGCTGATGATACCTGCTCAAAATTTGAACCGTAAGCCAACTTTGCCAAATCAGCATTTTTCTCACGAACCACCACAAATTTCCAAGGCTGGCTGTTGTGGGCACTTGGTGCCAAGGTTGCAATTTCGATAGCCGTACGCACATCTTTTGGATCAACTGGCTTATCAGTGAAATGCTTAGTCGCATGACGTTTTTTATTTAATTCAAGAAATTTCATAATCGATTTCCTTTTCTAATTCTACTGTTTCCATTCTACCATAATTTGAAAGAGCTTGCAGGGATTTTTCATGATTAAGATTTTTTATTACAGTCATAAAAAATATATATTGGTTCATCAGGAACATTTCTGATAAACTAGCAAGTACTTTACATTTGAATGGAGATATTATGAAAAAATTTAGCCTATTATTAGCCATCCTACCATTTTTGGTTGCCTGTGGAAATCAAGCTACACCCAAAGAGACTAGTTCTCAAAAGACAATTGTCGTTGCTACAGCTGGTGATGTGCCACCATTTGACTACGAAGACAAGGGCAATCTGACTGGCTTCGATATCGAAGTTCTAAAAGCAGTAGATGAAAAACTCAGCGACTACAAGATTCAATTCCAAAGAACTGCTTGGGAGAGCATCTTCCCAGGACTGGATTCTGGTCACTATCAAGCTGCAGCCAATAACTTGAGTTACACAAAAGAGCGTGCTGAAAAATACCTCTACTCACTTCCAATTTCGAACAATCCCCTCGTCCTTGTCAGCAACAAGAAAAATCCTCTGACTTCTCTTGACCAAATCGCTGGAAAAACAACGCAAGAAGATACCGGAACTTCAAACGCTCAATTCATCAATAACTGGAATCAAAAACACACTGATAATCCTGCTACTATCGATTTTTCTGGCGAAGATATCGGCAAACGAATCCTAGATCTTGCTAACGGAGAGTTTGATTTCCTAGTTTTTGACAAAGTATCCGTTCAAAAGATTATCAAGGATCGTGGATTAGACCTTTCGGTTGTTGATTTACCTTCTGCCGATAGCCCCAACAACTATATCATTTTCTCAAACGACCAAAAAGAGTTTAAAGAGAAATTTGATAAAGCGCTCAAAGAACTCTACCAAGATGGAACCCTTGAAAAACTCAGCAATACTTATCTAGGTGGTTCTTACCTTCCAGATCAATCTCAATTACAATAATACTCTTCGAAAATCTCTTCAAACCACGTCAGCTTTATCTGCAACCTCAAAGCTGTGCTTTGAGCAACCTACGGCTAGCTTCCTAGTTTGTTCTTTGATTTTCATTGAGTATAAGATATACTAAAAGCGATTGGACCAGCCAATCGCTTTTTTAGTTTGCATTGGTTATTTTAGGAAACTCTTACAAAAAATCAAAATAATCCTTCACATCTTCTACATACCCATGCTTTTCTATTAAGCTTGCTAATAGTTCCAGATTGTGCCCCTGATAGTTGTCTTCTCTTCGTAGCTCTTCATACATTTCGATAAAGGGAAGCCCCTTGGACTTGGCCAATTCTAACTCCGCTTCATAATCATAAGCGACTTTACGAAATTGGATATTGAGTAATTCCCCATCTTCAACTTCTATCACGGCATACTGGGCACGGTGATTTTTTAACGCCTCCCAATTAAAATAGGGCATACCAATCGAACCTGGATTGATGATTTGTTGCCCTTGACTGCCATAACGAAGCAACTGCTTGTGAACATGACCATAGACTGCCACGTCGGTTTCATCATCTAGGAGTTGGTCAAATTTCTCCGTATCATTATCAACCAGTAGGTCCCCACCATAGTTTTTGTCAGGTAAATTATGAGAGAGAGAAAAGCGCAGTCCGTCAACTTCTTTCTTTTCTAGCAAAGGCAAGCTTCGTAGCCAGACAATCGTTGCAGGATCCATTCGCTCCATCAAAAACTGGGTCATTCGCATTGACTGGATTTCTTGTGGATGTTCCAAACCATATTCACCATCCAAGGCCTCAAGGACACAATCATCCCAATTGCCTCGAACACTGGCTGTTATAGGAAGGTCCTTTAACAGGGCGACCAAGTCATTTGCACCGGGACCGGGAAGAAAAATATCTCCCAGAAGCCAGTATTCACTGACTCCTTGATTTTTAGCATCTGCAATCACTGCTTCTAGGGCAGTTGTATTGCCATGAATATCTGATAAAATTGCGATTTTATGGTTCATTGTGGTTTCCTTCCGTTTGATAATCTACTCTTTCTTCCGCCACTTGAGCTAATTCCTCTTCTTCCTGCGGGTTCAACTTCCTCTGTACAGCCTCTGCAACCGTTCTAGGTACTCCAACATCAACAATCTCATCCACACTGGCTTCCTTGATTTTGCTCAAAGACTTGAAATGCTTCATGAGATTCTGCTTGCGTTTAGGTCCCAGCCCTTCAATTCCATCCAGTTGTGATGAAAAAGAATTTTTGGAGCGCAGTTGACGGTGGAAAGTAATAGCAAAGCGGTGGACCTCATCTTGGATACGTTGGAGCAGGAAAAATTCCTGAGAATTGCGAGACAACTCCACCACCTCAAGTGGATCTCCAAAAAGTAATTCATGGGTTTGGTGCTTGTCATTTTTTTGCAAACCTGCAATGGGAATATCCAGACCCAGTTCCTCTTGTATGACTTGCTTGGCGATATTGACTTGACCTTGTCCCCCATCGATGACAATCAAATCTGGAGGAGTCAAACCGTCACGCTGTACTCGACCATAGCGCCTGCGAATGACTTCTCTCATACTCGCATAGTCGTCTGGCCCGACTACGGTCTTGATTTTATACTTACGGTAATCTTTCTTACTTGGTTTGCCGTTGACAAAGACCACCATGGCTGAAACAGGACTGGTCCCCATGATATTAGAGTTATCGAAGGATTCGATGCGGACTGGGGTCGGTATTTGGAGCAAACGACCTAGATTTTCAATAGCTCCTTGTGTCTTTTCGACAGATTTCTCTAACAGGTTGAACTTCTGCTCTAGACTGACTCGAGCATTCTTTATAGCCAAATTGACCAGTTGCTTTTTCTCACCACGCTGGGGTTTGAGAATCTTAGTATCCACTAAGACCTTGACGGCTTCTTCGTCAATATCCTGCGGAATCAGCACCTCATTAGGAACTAGGTGAGATTTTTCTTGATAGAATTGTCCCACATAGGTCAAGAAATCCTCATCCGGATCATTGTAGTAGGGAAAGAGATTGACATCGCGCTCAATGAGTTTTCCCTGACGGACAAAGAAAACCTGAACACACATCCATCCCTTGTCCACATAGTAGCCAAAGACATCCCGATTTTGGAGATCCTTAGCCATGACCCGTTGCTTGGTTCGAAGTGTTCCAATAGCCTGAATTAGGTCACGGTATTCCGCTGCACGTTCAAATTCCATAGTCTGGGCTGCCGCTGCCATTTTTCCCTTTAGGTCATTAATGATTTTGTCATCTTGCCCTTTCAGAAAATCAGAAACCTCCTGAGCCATAGACTTGAAATAGTCCTCATCCTTCTTACAGATGGTATGGGCCATACATTGACCGATATGGTAATAAAAGCAAACCTTAGACGGTGGATTGGTACACTTTCTAAAAGGGAAAATTCGATCCAGCAACCGCTTGATTTCATTGGCTGCCCCTACATCTGGATAAGGTCCAAAGTAGAGACCGCCGTCCTTCTTGACCTGACGGGTGATAATCAAACGAGGATAGCGTTCATGGGTGATTTTGATGAAAGGATAGGACTTATCATCCTTGAGCATGATATTGTACTTAGGCTTGTTTTCCTTGATCAGGTTGATTTCTAGGAGAAGTGCCTCAATATTGGACTCAGTAACGATAAATTCAAAATCCACAATTTCAGACACCAAGGCCTCTGTTTTGGTATCATGACTTCCACGGAAATAAGACCTCACGCGGTTACGCAGATTTTTAGCCTTTCCTACATAGATAATGGTGCCGTTTTTATCCTTGTGAATGTAGCAACCAGGGCTGGTCGGCAAGAGCTCTAGTTTTGATTTAATCAAGTTATTCATAGTTCCATTATAGCAAAAAAGTAGGGAAAGATAGCCTCCCTACTCATTGGTCTCATATATTTTTTGAAGTCTTTCGACATCCTCTTCCTGAATACCATAAAAGGAACCTGCAGGTTGCATGACAGACTTCTCATCTGTATGGTCCAAGCCAATCGCATGACCCAACTCATGTTCCGCCGTATGGACAATGCGCTCATAGGAATAGCCATAGTTTGGATTGGACAGATAATAGTGATTCAACCGTACCGTGACAGACAAGAATTGCCCCGTCAAGAGATTGGTCTGACTTTCTGCCTCTCCTGCCACAGGAGTACCTCCGTCATTCATCTCCGTAGCCAAGATATCTGCCTTGCTGGCCTCAGTCACCAGTTCAAACTTAAAGGCACCAGTTTGATTCCAATTCTGAATCGCTTCTACATAAGCTTCTTGAAAGCGTGAATCTATCTGCGGATCTAGGTAAATACGAGCAGAAGCCTGCGGCCACCTTCCTTCAGAGTGTTGGTGGCTATCTGTCTGGTTCAACTTAGGCAGTTGCCCTGTTTTTTCCCATTGGTCGATACTTTGTTTACCAATCTTGACTGACCGTTCTGCTTGCTTTAGCGCTCCTTGAAAATCACCGTTCAGATACCAGAGAAGTCCAAAAGCAAAAGCACACAAAAGAAAAGCTATCCAAACTAGACGCCAAAACAAACGCCACACAAAAGAAAAGAAAGCCCCTATCAAACGAAAAATCCAGCGCATGTTCCTCCACCTTTCTAGCAAATAAAGTCTATTTTACTAAAACAAGCTGAAAGAAAGCTAAATTATGACAATCTCTCTTCTAATTTGAAATCGATTGGTAAGGTTGCTAAGAACCGTTCCAATTGTTTTTCCCAGTAGTACCACTCGTGAGTTCCAGCACTATGGCTATAGGTCACATCAAAGCCCAGTTTTTTGAGATTTTTCACTGCTAGATTATTGGCTTCGTACAAGAAATCCTGCTCGCCACACCAAGCCCAAAGCTGGGTCTTTTTGTCCGATTTTTTAGCCAGACTTTCTAGAGAATAAGGACTAGTTGTCCAATCTTTAATCTCTCCAAAAACACCTCTCCAGTAAGCTGGTGTCCCCAGATTTTGGCTTTCAGGAGAAAAATCTTGAAAGCTGAGAGCACCTGAAAAACTAGCTGCATGAGAAAAACGATTTGTAGCAAAAGCCAGTTTGAAACAGCCGTAACCTCCCATAGAGAGACCAGCGATAAAGGTCTTTTCACGCTTTCTAGTCATATTAGGGAAGAAGCGTTTCAAAACCTGTGGTAATTCCTCTGCTAGAGCTGTGTAATAGTCAAAACCATATTGGGTATCGGTATACCAACCGTTGCTGGTATTGGGCATAACAACGATGAGATTAGTGCCTCGAAGCAAGCGTTCTACATTAGTACGCTTGAGCCAGCTATTATGGTTGCCAGACATCCCGTGCAGGAGGTACAAGACGGGAATATCTTTACAATCTGGTTCTTCCACTCGATGAGCATCAGGATAGAGGACATTCACTCCCCACTCCATATCCAAAACTTGTGAGTAATACTCGATTTTCATTACTGCCATAATTTTTTCCTCTATTTTTCTATAAGAAAAAGCCGAAACTCGACTTTCTCTCTGTTTATTTCAACAATTATTTCGCTTCCATGACTACTGGTAAAATAGCTGGACGACGCTTGGTTTGGTCAAAGAGGTACTTGGTAAGATTATCACGAACCTTCCCTTTGAGGTCTGCCCAGTCAAAGTCATCTCCTTGAAGATAGTCTTCTACCGTCTGGTTAATCAATTCTGAACTTTCACGGAGAATATCACGACTCTTCTTGAGATAAACAAATCCACGCGTATGCACACGAGCCTTGGCCACAATTTTCTTCTCACGACGGTTAACGGTGATTGCGACGATGAAAATTCCATCTTCTGACAAGACCTTACGGTCACGAAGAACCACATTGCCAACATCACCAATGGCATTCCCGTCAATCAAGACATCCCCTGCCGAAACCGCTCCAGCTGGGACAAAGTCTCCATTCTCATAAGCCATGCTGGTTCCCTTTTTAGGGATAAAAATGCGTTCTGGCAACATCCCAACTGCCATAGCAGCCTTAGCATGGGCATCCAACTCGCGGTATTCTCCTTGAATTGGGAAGAGATACTTGGGTTGCAAGAGATTGATCATCAACTGCAAATCACGCGCATTTCCATGTCCTGACACACGCAAGCTTTGAGTGATCAGTTTGACAACTCCGCCAGCTTGGTAAATCATGTTTTCCACACGCGCCATGACTGCTTCTTTAGCGATAGACGGAGTGGTTACAATATAAACTAGGTCACCGTCCTTGATTTCCACATAACGGTGGCGACCAATCGACATCTTGCGAAGACCGTTGATAGGCTCACCCATACGACCTGTCTCAAGGATAATCAACTCATGGTCTTCAAAGCGAGACATATCTTTTGGCTTAATCAAAAGACTCTCGTTAGCTAGAGACAATTTCTTAAGGCGAATAGCAGTACGGACGATATTTTCAATATCAAATCCTGTCAAGACCACACGGCGGCCTGTTGCATCCGCAGCGTCAAACACCTGCTGGATACGAGAGAGGTTGCTAGCTACTGCTGCAACAATGATACGACCATCCCAGTCCGAAATGGTTTGAGTGATCTCGTCCCCAACTTCACTTTCGCTAGCCACTTGGATATTACTGTCCGCATTGGCTGAATCGCTAAGAAGAGCTAGAACTCCATCACGACCGATTTCTGCCAAACGAGCGAAGTCTGTCGCATAGGATTCACTAGCTGTCTGGTCAAATTTGAAGTCACCTGTATAAACGATGCTTCCTTCAGCTGTCTTCAAGACCACACCCAGACTTTCTGGGATAGAGTGGGTCGTACGGAAGAAGGAAACCACAGTCCCTCCAAAATCAATCTCCGTATTCTCATCAATGACATGGAAATCATTGAATTTCTTAACCGTATCATTTCCTTTGACAAAGAGTTTGGCCAACTCAATGGTCAGTTCAGAGCCAAATACAGGCACCTTGGCTTCAGCCAAGAGATAAGGCAGAGCACCAATGGCATCCGCATGCCCATGGGTCAAGAAAACGCCAGCGATACGGTCGCTATTTTCAAAAAGGTAGTCCATATTTGGAATAACTACGTCCACCCCTAGTTGTTCATTTTCAGGGTACTTCAGACCTGCATCCAAAACGAAAATAGACCCATCGATTTCAGCGATATACATATTTTTCCCATTTTCACGCACACCACCAAGTGTTGTTAAACTGATATTACTCATTTTTCCTCCGAAAGCTTAGTTTATCTTGATTATAGGGTTGCTTACCCTCTTATTCTAAAAGCACTATTACTTTTAGCCGAATCTTTTCCTACCATTATACCATTTTTTTAATGATTTTCAAAATGAAGATTTGTTTTCAAAAAAGAGCTGGTTGCCCAACTCTTTCCTATCTGCTATTCTTTTTCCATTAAAAAGTCATAAATTTCTTGCACGGTACCCAGCGCCATCATTTCTTGGTCTTTGACGGTTTGTTTGAGATTTTGGTAAATCTGACTTTCTCCGATTTCCCGCTTTGCTGCCTCTTTATTGACTGTCATGACACCATCTTTGATCGTCACAAAGCCTAGCTCTTCAAATACTTGAATCATCTTGACCAGCAAGATTTGTTGGATATTAAGATAAGCTGCCAAATCCTTCAGTTTGTAGCGAATATCAAACTCTGGGAACTGGTAGATGGTCTTGTACAATTTGGCAAACTGCTCTCTAGTCCCATAGCCTGTCAGATAGTAGGCCTTGTCAATATCATTTTTGAAATAAACGGCAGAGAAATTCTGTTCCTGAAAAATGGTTTTCAACAGAGTAATATCCTCAGGTATGTTTTTTACGACAACCGCTTCACTAGTCGCTAAATCCGGCACTTCTCCAGAGAAATCCAAGACTGGAACCCCTTCTGGCAAAACTGCATTCTTCCCACGGATGTTAAAAAGTTGAACACCCTCCACACGCGCATCCACCATCATCAACTGGAGAGCAGTTTGGCCATTCCATTGATTGACAGACAATTTGACTGCCAACTCTAGATTCTTGGTTTGAGCAAATTCTGTTGCCCATCTACCTTGTCCAAATGCTACCACTTCAAAACTCGCTTCACCCTTAGAGATTTTCAGCTTGAGATGGGCATTGCCTGCTCCCATGGTACGGGCACTTTCGACCTGAAAATCCTTTATATAAAAGACAGGTTTCTGATTGTCCATTCCAAAAGGTGCTAAACGTTCAAAACTTTTAACCGTTTCCAAGCTAAGTGTCTCCAAATCCAGTTCTTCATCTAGATTTAACTTGTTCTTACCACTAGCATCTGCACCTTTTTCACGGACATAATCTTCCAAAACCTGAGATAAATCTGAAAGTTTCTCAACTTCCAGCGTCATGCCAGCTGCGCCAGCATGGCCTCCGAAAGCGATAAAGAGGTCTCGATGGGGATCCAGAGCCTCAAAAATATCCACTGCTTCCACACTACGAGCACTACCCTTGGCACGACCGTCCTCTATATTAAGAACAATGACTGTCTGCCCCAATTCTTCCAACAAACGACCAGCTACGATTCCTAGAACCCCAGGATTCCAACCTTCCTTGGCCAAGACTTGGACCTTCTTCTCAGGATCCACCATGGTCTTGGCTTCCTCATAGATAGATTGCACGATTTCCTTGCGCTCTTCATTTTTCTGGTGAATCATAAGGGCAATCTCTTGCGCCT
Source organism: Streptococcus mitis (assembly GCF_946190065.1). GTDB lineage: Bacteria > Bacillota > Bacilli > Lactobacillales > Streptococcaceae > Streptococcus > Streptococcus mitis_DE. Next base: position 86,604 of record NZ_CAMHZD010000006.1, on the reverse strand, counting down.
CCTCATCATCAAAGCCAGTCAACAAATCAATGGCTGGATTAGGATCATCCAAGCGACCCAAGGCATTCAAACGAGGGGCAATCTGGAAACCAACCGTTTCTTCTGTTACTTCGTTGGCAGCAATCCCAGCCATGTCCAGCATTTCTTGCAGACCAATTCGTTGAGTATGCCCCAGCATTTCTAGACCATATTGAACCAAGATACGGTTCTCATCCGTCAAACTCACCATATCTGCAATGGTACCAATAGCGACCAAATCAAGCAATTCCACTTGAACTTCTTCTAACAGGGCACAAGCTAACTTGAAGGCCACTCCACAACCAGCCAAATATTTGAAAGGATAGTCCGCATCTGGATGTTCAGGGTGAACGATGGCGTAGGCATCTGGTAAGGTTTCAGGCATAGAGTGGTGATCTGTGACAATGACATCCACTCCCATAGACTGGGCCAGTTCAATAGCCTCATGACCAGCAACCCCATTATCCACCGTCACAATCAAGGAAATTCCTTCTTGCTCGATAAAGTATTTGTAGACACTGGCATTAGGTCCATAACCGTCTGTAAAACGATTGGGCAAATAAACCCGACACTCGGCACCAAGCTGTTCCAAACTTTCCTTGACAATAGAAGCCGAAGTCATACCATCCGCATCATAATCACCGTAAACGAGGATATTTTCCCCTTCTTCAATGGCCTGACGAATCCGTTCCACTGCCTTGTCCATATCATGGAGCAGATAAGGGTCGTGCAAGTCCTCCAAGGAAGGTTCTAAAAACTTCTTCAGACTTTCTTGGTCCTGAATTCCTCTTTCAAATAATAACCGAGCCACCTCAGGACCCAGTCCAGCCTTCTTGGCTATCTTTGTAAAATCTGCATCTTCAACCTGCGGGGCAAACTGCCATTCATAAGTAGGTGTTATCAAAAAGACATCCACTCTTTCTAAGAATTCTATTGCTTCATTATAACATGATTTAGGCTTTTTCTCTATCCTGATTGCTTTCTACAAAAATTTTACTAACTTTTTTCTGATATGATTTGACAAGAAAAATCTTTTGGTGTAGAATCATGTTATAAAATCTAACACAAAGGAGATTCCTTATGGCTTTAGTAGAATTTGAACACGTCGAAAAATATTACGGAGACTACCACGCACTCCGCGACATCAATCTCCGTTTTGAAAAAGGGCAAGTCGTTGTCCTCCTTGGACCTTCTGGTTCTGGGAAGTCCACTCTTATCCGTACGATTAATGGTTTAGAGGCTATCGACAAAGGAAGTCTTCTAGTAAATGGTCACCAAGTTGCTGGTGCCAGCCAGAAAGATTTAGTACCTCTTCGCAAGGAAGTTGGTATGGTTTTCCAACATTTTAACCTCTATCCCCACAAAACAGTGTTAGAAAACGTAACACTTGCACCCATAAAAGTTCTAGGAATTGATAAAAAAGAAGCTGAAAAGACAGCCCAAAAATATCTGGAATTTGTAAATATGTGGGACAAGAAAGATTCTTATCCAGCCATGCTATCTGGTGGACAAAAACAACGGATTGCCATCGCACGTGGACTCGCTATGCATCCTGAACTCCTCCTCTTTGATGAGCCAACATCTGCCCTAGACCCTGAAACTATCGGCGATGTTCTGGCAGTTATGCAAAAATTAGCCCACGATGGTATGAATATGATTGTCGTTACTCATGAAATGGGCTTCGCCCGTGAAGTTGCTGACCGCATCATCTTTATGGCTGACGGAGAAGTTTTGGTGGATACGACAGATGTCGATGACTTTTTCGACAATCCAAGCGAACCTCGTGCCCAACAATTCCTCAGCAAAATCATCAACCACGAAAGTGACAAAGTCAAATAAGGAGGCATCTATGAAAAAGAAATTCTTTTTATCAGCATTATTAATTAGCCTTTTCGGCCTTGCTGCTACAAAACCAGTTCAGGCAGATACCAGTGTCGCAGACATTCAAAAGAGAGGCGAGCTAGTTGTCGGTGTGAAACAAGACGTTCCCAATTTTGGTTACAAGGATCCCAAGACAGGAACCTATTCTGGTATCGAAACCGACTTGGCCAAGATGCTAGCTGATGAGCTTAAGGTCAAGATTCGCTATGTGCCTGTTACAGCACAAACTCGTGGACCCCTCCTGGATAACGAACAGGTCGATATGGATATCGCAACCTTCACCATCACAGACGAACGCAAAAAACTCTACAACTTCACAAGCCCCTACTACACGGACGCTTCTGGCTTTTTGGTCAATAAGTCTGCCAAAATCAAAAGTATTGAGGATTTAAACGGAAAAACCATCGGAGTTGCCCAAGGTTCCATCACCCAACGCCTGATTACCGAACTGGGTAAAAAGAAAGGCCTGAAGTTTAAATTTGTAGAACTTGGTTCCTATCCAGAATTGATTACTTCTCTCCATGCCCATCGTATTGATGCCTTTTCCGTTGACCGTTCTATCCTATCTGGCTACATCAGTAAGCGGACAGAACTACTAGATGATAGTTTCAAGCCATCTGACTACGGTATCGTTACCAAGAAATCAAATACAGAACTCAACGACTATCTCGATAACTTGGTCACCAAATGGAGCAAGGACGGCAGTTTGCAAAAACTCTATGACCGTTACAAACTGAAACCATCTAGCCATACTGCAGAATAAGGAGGACACCCCATGACAGATTTATCATCTTGGACAGCCTATTTTCAGGATTTTGGACAATTTTTCAATGGTTTCCTCTTCACCCTTGCCCTAGCGATTGGATCCTTTATCCTCGCCATGGTCTTGGGAATCTTCTTCGGAGCTATGTCGACCAGTAAACGTCCAATTTTGCGCATTTTAGCTCGTATCTTTGTCGAGTTTTACCAAAACACTCCCCTCTTGGTACAGTTTGTTATCGTTTTTTATGGTTTGCCTCTTATTAGTGACCATATCATCATGATTCCGATTTATTGGACGGCTGTACTCTGCGTGGGACTCTATCACGGTGCCTATATCGCCGAGGTTATTCGCTCAGGAATTCAGTCTATTCCTAGCGGTCAGATGGAAGCTGCCTTGTCGCAAGGGTTTACCTATATCAGTGCCATGCGCTTGATTATCTTGCCTCAGGCCTTCCGTATTATTCTCCCTCCTTTGACCAACCAAATTGTCAACCTCATCAAGAATACCTCTACAGTCGCTATCATCTCTGGAGTGGACTTGATGTTTGTGACCAAGTCTTGGTCGGCACTTAACGGAAACTATATCCCAGCCTTTCTAGGTGCTGCCCTTCTCTACTTTTCTCTTTGCTTTCCTGTTGCCCAGTTTGGTCGCAAGATGGAGCAAGCCAACAAAAAAGCCTATTCACTTTAGGAGGTTACTATGGAATCCATTTTAGAAGTTTTGAACCCAGATAACCTAGTCTTTATCTTTAAAGGATTTGGCTTGACCCTTTACATTTCTCTGATTGCTATCGTCCTCTCTACCCTTATCGGTACGGTGCTAGCTGTCATGAGAAATGGCAAAAATCCTATCTTGCGCATCATCTCCAGCATTTACATCGAGTTTGTGCGTAACGTTCCCAACCTCCTCTGGATTTTCACTATCTTTTTAGTGTTCAAGATGAAATCCACACCAGCAGGAATCACTGCCTTCACTCTCTTTACCTCAGCAGCTCTAGCTGAGATTATTCGAGGCGGTCTCAATGCCGTAGCCAAGGGACAGTACGAAGCAGGAATGTCACAAGGATTCACCTCAACCCAAATCCTCTACCACATCATTCTCCCACAAGCAATCCGTAAAATGTTGCCAGCTATCATTTCTCAGTTTGTAACCGTGATTAAGGATACCAGCCTTCTCTACTCTGTTATCGCCCTACAAGAGCTCTTTGGAGCCAGCCAAATTCTCATGGGCCGTTATTTCGAACCAGAGCAGGTCTTCAGTCTGTATATCCTGATTGCCCTCATCTACTTCAGCTTCAATCTAGCAATTTCAAGCCTATCTCATATGCTAGCAAAACGCTGGCAACAAGCTGCAGAATAAACAGCAACTCTCCAGTTAAATTGGAGAGTTTTTTTGATGATAGTAGATATTTATAGACCTCAATTTGACACCATACTTTTTCTATGATAAAATGTAACGAATTCGTTTACAACAAATCAAAATCTTAATGAAATGGAATTTTCTATGAAATCACTCAAAGGACTACTCTTTATCATAGCTAGTTTTGTCTTGACTATTTTGACTTGGATGAACACTTCTCCCCAATTCATGATCCCAGGACTAGCTTTAACAAGCCTATCTCTGACGTTTATCCTAGCCACTCGTCTCCCACTACTAGAAAGCTGGTTTCACGGTTTGGAGAAGGTCTATACTGTCCACAAATTCACAGCCTTTCTCTCCATCATCCTACTCATCTTTCATAACTTTAGTATGGGCGGTTTGTGGGGCTCTCGTTTAGCTGCTCAGTTTGGTAACCTTGCCATCTATATCTTTGTCAGTATCATCCTTGTCGCCTATTTAGGCAAATACATCCAATACGAAGCTTGGCGATGGATTCACCGTCTGGTTTATCTAGCTTATATTTTCGGACTCTTTCATGTCTACATGATGATGGGCAATCGTCTCCTTACATTTAATCTTCTAAGTTTTCTTGTTGGTAGCTATGCCCTTTTAGGATTACTGGCTGGTTTTTATATCATCTTCCTTTATCAAAAGATTGGCTTCCCCTATCTAGGGAAAATTACCAATCTCAAACGCTTAAACCACGATACTAGAGAAATTCAAATCCATCTTAGCAGACCTTTCATCTATCAATCAGGACAATTTGCCTTCCTAAAGATTTTCCAAGAAGGTTTTGAAAATGCTCCGCATCCCTTTTCTATCTCAGGAGGTCATGGTCAAACTCTTTACTTTACTGTTAAAAATTCAGGTGACCATACCAAGAATATCTATGACAATCTTCAAGTCGGCAGCAAAGTAAGCGTAGACAGAGCTTACGGACACATGATCATAGAAAAAGGACGAGAAAATCAGGTTTGGGTTGCTGGAGGTATTGGGATCACCCCCTTCATCTCTTATATCCGTGAACATCCTATTTTAGATAAACAGGTTCACTTCTACTATAGCTTCCGTGGAGAGGAAAATGCAGTCTATCTAGATTTGCTTCGTGACTATGCTCAGAAAAATCCTAATTTTGAACTCCATCTAGTAGACAGTAGGAAAGACGGCTATCTTAATTTTGAGCAAGAAGAAGTGACCGAACATGCAAGCGTCTATATGTGTGGTCCTCATTCTATGATGAAATCACTTGCCAAACAAATTAAGGAAGAAAATCCAAAAGCAGAGCTTATTTACGAAGGATTCAAGTTCAAATAATCAATCATACCCTCCTGGAATTTCCCAGGAGTTTTTTCTACGCAATCTCAAAAAACACTGCCAGATTTCTAGCAGTGTTTTGAGTTTCATTTATCTTAGTAGACTGTTTTTTCAGTTTCTACATCGAAGAAGTGTGCTTTGTTCAAGTCAAATCCAAGTTCAACTGTTGCACCTGTTTGCAAGTAGTCACGAGCATCAACTTTGGCAACAAATTCATCTTTACCAACTTGGCAGTAAAGGTGAGATTCTGAACCAAGCAATTCTGATACAGAGATAGTAGCTTTGACAACTGATTCTGGGAATGTTTCAAGGAAAGCAGGTTCTGCATTCACATCTTCTGGACGGATACCGAAGATCAATTCTTTACCTTCGTAGCCTTTTTCACGAAGAACTTTCAATGCTCCTTCTGGAACTTTCAAACGGAAACCGTCTGAAATAATTTCGCTACCAACCAATTTCACATTGATGAAGTTCATAGCTGGGCTTCCGATGAATCCTGCTACGAATTTGTTAACTGGGTTTTTGTAAACTTCTTGAGGAGTGCCGATTTGTTCTACACGTCCGATAGTACCTGTACCAGCAGGGTTCTTAGTTGCTGACATGATAACGATACGGTCTGCAAGTGTCATCGCTTCTGTTTGGTCGTGAGTTACGTAGATAGTTGTAGCTCCGATACGACGGTGGATTTTAGCGATTTCAGCACGCATTGATACACGAAGTTTGGCATCCAAGTTTGACAAAGGTTCGTCCATCAAGAATACTTTTGCATCACGGACAATCGCACGACCCATGGCAACACGTTGACGTTGACCACCTGAAAGGTCAGCTGGTTTACTATCCAAGAATTCTTTCAAACCAAGGATTGCTGCTGCTTCTTGCACACGTTTGTCGATGTCTTCTTTGCTGTATTTACGCAATTTCAAACCGAAAGCCATGTTGTCATAAACAGTCATGTGTGGGTAAAGAGCGTAGTTTTGGAATACCATGGCGATGTCACGGTCTTTTGGAGCTACGTCGTTGACAACCACGCCATCGATAGATGCAGTACCTTCTGTGATGTCTTCAAGACCAGCAATCATACGAAGAGTTGTTGATTTACCACATCCTGAAGGACCTACAAAAACTATAAACTCTTTGTCTTTGATGTCCAAGTTGAAGTCTTCAACTGAGTAGTGTTCGCTGTTTGGATATTTTTTGTAAATGTTTTTAAGATTCAATTCTACCATGAGGTGAACTCCTTTTGTCTTTTGATAGTTTTATTATAGATGAAAACGCTTTACATTTCTATGGCAAGATGACCAAAAAAATAAAAAAGTTCTGTGCAACTTGCACAAAACTTTAGAGAATATCTGGTAAAATCAACTGATAGCACAAGGTCAGGTCAGTCAATTCCTTCAATTGAAGCCCTGTCAACTCTTCCCATTTATCAATCTTGTATTGGAGAGAATTGCGGTGCAGATAGAGTTGCTGGGCTGTTTTTGTTAGAACAGCACTATTTTCCCAAAGAGAGAGAATGATTTCCTGAATCTGGTCCTGATCCAAGATCATCTGGTGTAGACATTCCTTGATTGCCTTCAAGCCCACGAGTCTTTCTCCCATACTCCAAAGATAGAGATGAGAAAAAGCATGAACACCTTGGTGACCCTGACGCCACCAAGTCTTGAACAAATCGCGCTCCGCTTTGATTAAGTCTGGTAAGGCATGATGTCCTGTCTGAGACCAAACCTGACCTAACATGATTGACAAACGCAATCCAAAGTCATACTCAACTGCTTCAATCGTATCGCTTAAAATAGCTCGTACAGGGGTGTACTTATCTTGTTGAAGCACGAAAACGTAATCCTGAGCTCCGACCTGAAGCACTGTCTGACAGTTGGGAAAAAGAGTCCGCATCATATCCAGCCAAGAAGCTAGATTTTCCTGCTGAAAATAGGAAAGATGACAATAAACCAACTGAATCTTTTTAAAAGCTTGTGGTACCTGTCCCTTCCCCTCAATCAAAAAAGAATACCAAGGATTGAGCGAACGAGCCTGCTCCTGCTGGGTCAAAAGCGAAATCAACTGCTTTTCACGCTCGCTGAGTTCAGCTTCCTCCAGCAGAATCCACTGCCGAGAAGCTAAAGGTAGCGTGAGATAGCCCTCTTTCTCTACTGGTTGGTCTGAAATCTGAGCCTCAGGAAACCAGTCTTGTAGTTCTTTTGCTATCATGTCCTAGCCCTCCACTTTTTGGATGCACCACGAAATCAAGCTCTCAAGACGTTCCAGATTTTCAGTCATATGAAGATAGCCCATGACTGCTTCAAAACCTGTAGACATACGGTAAGTCACCACATCGGCATTTTTAGCCTTTGTGTGGCTATTAGTATTGCGACCACGTTTGTAGATTTCTTCTTCTTTTTCCGTTAAGACCCGCTCATCTAACATAAGGGAAATCAAGCGAGCCTGAGCTTTGGCTGACACATACTTGGTCGCTTCTTGATGGAGTTTATTGGGTTTGGTCATACCTTTGAGGATGAGGTGACGGCGAATATACATAGAATAAACCGCATCTCCTTCAAAGGCTAGCGCAATCCCGTTAATGAGATTGACATCAATCACGTGTCCACCTCACTCCATCCTTGGTGTCAAGGAGCTTAATTCCTTGAGCAGCCAATTGGTCACGGATTTGGTCAGCTGTCGCAAAGTCCCGATTGGCACGCGCTTCTTGGCGTTTTTGAATCAAGGCTTCAATCTCTACATCCAATACTTCCTCAACAAAGACAATCCCAAAGACTTCCAACATATCCGCAAGAGCTTCCTTAACACTTGCATCATAGTTGCCGGAATTGATCCATTTGGCCATTTCAAAGACTACTGTGATACCGTTGGCAGCGTTGAAATCCTCATCCATAGCTGCTATAAACTTGTCTTTAAAAGCCTGTAACTCTTGATCATCTACAGTCCCAGAAAATGGTTGTTCGTAAGTGTTCTTTAGATACTTGAGATTAGTCTCTGCATCACGCACTGCCTTTTCCGTAAAGTTGATAGGCTTACGGTAATGTTGTGTCGCAAAGAAGAAACGAAGCACTTGACCATCAAGAGTTTTAAGGGCATCGTGTACGGTTATAAAGTTGCCCAAAGACTTAGACATCTTGACATTGTCGATATTGACAAAGCCATTGTGCATCCAGTAGTTGGCAAAAGTCTTGCCTGTTTTAGCTTCAGACTGGGCAATTTCATTGGTGTGGTGAGGAAACTCAAGGTCCGCTCCACCACCGTGGATATCAATAGTATCGCCCAAAATTTCTGTCGACATGACCGAACACTCAATATGCCAGCCCGGACGACCAGGTCCCCAAGGACTGTCCCAAGAAATCTCGCCTGGTTTAGCAGCTTTCCATAGGGCAAAGTCTACAGGATTTTCCTTGCGAGCTGTTTCTTCATCGGTACGACCTGAAGCACCCAGCTCCAAATCTTCCAAGGTTTTATTAGCCAATTTGGCATAGTTGTGAGATTTTTCCACACGGAAATAAACATCCCCTTGACTCTCGTAGGCAAAACCTTTTTCAATCAAGTCTTCCACAAAACGGACAATGTCAGCCATAAACTCCACCACACGCGGATGGCGAGTTGCAGGCTTCACGCCTAAGGCCGTCACATCTTCACGAAAGGCAGCGATGTACTTGTCCGCAACTTCCTGAGGCGTGATACCTTCTTCCTTGGCACGGTTGATAATCTTATCATCCACATCTGTAAAATTGGAAATATAGGCAACTTCGTAGCCACGATACTCAAAATAACGACGAATGGTATCAAAGGCTACTGTTGAGCGGGCATTGCCCACATGGATATAGTTATACACCGTTGGCCCACAAACATACATCTTAACTTTGCCGTCCTCAATTGGGACAAATTCTCGCAAATCACGAGACATGGTGTCGTAAATTTTAATCATAAATCATAATCAGGAAAGCTAAAATCCAAGAACAGTTAGTTTCATCACTAAGAGTTCAATTGAATTTCAGTCCGAATGTCCCTACACTTCGGAATCCCTTGCTCCTTTCTCATTCAGATAAACCACCTGGGTCTGTTTGACAAAGCCAATTTTTTCATACAAGCGCTTGGCACCTACATTGCTGTCCTCTACTGCAATCTGAAATTCCTTGTCATTTTGCTCAATTAGTTGGTTGACAAGGGATTTTGCTAAATAGCTTCCATAGCCTTTCCCACGTTCAAGTTCTGATATTGCTAAACCGTAGAAGTAATTCGTATTAGTCGATAAATCTACCGTGCAAGTTCCAATAATCTGACCGTCTTTTAACAAAATATATAAGCGACTTTCTGGATCCTTCAGAGCTTCAGCGACATATCTATCCACAATCTCTCTAGATTCATGCTCTTCTGAGAATGCCTGAAATTTTAACTGACTAATTTGATCCTGATACGAACTATCTGCTAACAAAACTTCAAGATTGGAAACATTTGCTAACGGATAAGGTTTTCTATCCTTACCTAACCAAGTTTCTGTCTCTTCATCCTCGACCAATCCCCAGTTGCTAACAAAATCAGGATGACGTTCTAGAAAAATACGTTCTGTCTGAAAAGTCACTGAACGAATAGGAAAAGAAGCTGTTTCTCTCTCAAAACTAGTAAACAATGCACGCGCAATCCCCTGACGGCGACGATCTGGATGAACCAGTATCGTCACTTCTACATCTTGGTCATCTGCATAGACAGTTAATAAACCAACAAGTTCGCCTTTTTCATAATAAAGGAAAAAGGCGGGCATGTTTGGGTCAAAATTAAGCATGTTAGAGAGATAGGGATCACGATAGGTACCGTCATAGTTTTGACAACAGTTAATTAGTTTTTTCGCCTCAGATAGCTCCTCTTGGCTTAACTTGTTTCTTACTTGAATCATATAGGTATCCTCTACAACCCAGACGATCTGTGACTGGCATCTTTAGCCTGCTCGAGTTTATTGACGTAGTACTCTCGTTTTTCTTCGACTTCGTGAATGACCGGCTCATCCTTTTTACCATGTACACGGACAATCTTAGCAGGAATACCGACAACCGTCACATCACTAGGTACGTCTGCTACAACAACTGCTGCAGCACCGACCTTGGCATTTTCGCCGATTTCCACTGGTCCGATAACTTGGGCATGTGCTGATATAAGGGCACCCTGACGAACGGTCGGATGGCGTTTGCCAACATCCTTACCAGTCCCACCAAGAGTCACTCCGTGATAAAGGAGAACACCTTTTTCAACGATCGCTGTTTCCCCAATCACCAGACCAGAACCGTGGTCGATAAAGACACCTGAATCAATCTGGGCACCTGGATGAATCTCAATCTGAGTCCAAAAGCGCCAAAACTGACTGTGCATACGAGCCAGGAGTTTGAAGCCATGCTTCCAGAGAAAATGCGAGAGACGGTGGGCCGCCAAGGCCTTGACACCTGGATAAGTCAGCAAAACCTCCAAAGTGGTGCGGGCCGCTGGATCATTTTCTTTTACGATATCAATGGTTTCGCGCCACCATCCCATACATTTCTCCTTTTCTTATTCTGAATCTTTTGGTGTTTCTGTAAATTCTTTCTTAGGTTTGTGGTCCTTGTGATGACGTGGGCGGTGAGGTCGCTCAGACTTTTCGCCTTTTTCATCACGTTCAGGTTTTGGTGGACGAGGAAGAAGGGCTTTCATAGAAGCATCCACACGTCCTTTTTCATCAATCTTGATAACCTTAACATCAACTTCATCCCCGATTGCTACCAAGTCTTCGACATTATTGGTACGCGTCCAAGCCATCTCAGAGATATGAACAAGGGCATCTGTCTTGTCAAAGAGGTTGACAAAGACACCAAATTTCTCGATACGAACGACTTTAGCACGGTAAACTTCATCCACTTTGGCTTCACGGACCAAACCGGCAATAATTTCTTTAGCACGATTGATGGCATCTTGGTCGCTAGAGTAGATAGACACATTTCCTTCTTCATCGATATCAATCTTAACACCTGTTTCAGCGATAATCTTGTCGATGGTTTCTCCACCCTTACCGATGACAATCTTAATCTTGTCCACATCAATCTTGATGGTATCAATTTTCGGAGCAGTTGGAGCCAATTCTGGACGAACTTCTGGAATGGTTGCTTCAATCACATCAAGGATTTCAAAACGCGCTTTCTTAGCTTGGGCAAGAGCCTCAGTCAAGATTTCTGCAGTAATCCCTTGAATCTTGATATCCATTTGAAGGGCTGTAATCCCGTCACGAGTACCTGCAACCTTAAAGTCCATATCTCCAAAGTGGTCTTCCAAACCTTGGATATCTGTCAAGACTGTATAGTTGTTTCCATCTGAAATGAGACCCATGGCAATCCCTGCTACTGGCGCCTTGATTGGCACACCACCAGCCATAAGGGCAAGAGTTCCAGCACAGATAGAAGCCTGAGATGAAGAACCGTTTGATTCCAAGACCTCAGCTACCAAGCGGATAGCATATGGGAATTCTTCCAAACTTGGCAAGACTTGAGCAAGTGCACGCTCACCAAGAGCACCGTGACCGATTTCACGACGACCTGGCGCACCGTAACGACCAGTTTCCCCAACAGAGTATTGTGGGAAGTTATAGTGGTGCATAAAGCGTTTCTTGTACTCTGGATCCAAACCATCAATGATTTGAGTTTCACCCATTGGGGCCAAGGTCAAGACTGAAAGAGCCTGAGTTTGTCCACGAGTGAAGAGACCAGAACCGTGTACACGAGGAAGGAAGTCAACAACCGCATCCAAAGGACGGATTTCATCAACCTTACGACCATCAGGACGCACCTTGTCTTCTGTAATCAAACGGCGCACTTCAGCATGTTCCATTTGTTCCAAGATTTCAGCCACATCACGCATGATACGGTCAAATTCTTCGTGATCTGCATATTTTTCTTCGTAAACGGCAGTGACTTGGTCTTTGACTGCTTGAGTTGCAGCTTCACGGGCCAATTTCTCTTCTACTTGGACAGCTTTTTGGAGGTCGCTGTTGTAGGCTGCGATAATTTCAGCTTGCAAGTCAGCGTCCACATGAAGCAACTCAACTTCTGCTTTTTCCTTACCAACAGCAGCAACGATTTCTTCTTGGAAGGCAATCAATTCTTTAACTGCTTCGTGCCCTTTAAGGAGAGCTTCCAACATGATTTCTTCTGACAATTCTTTAGCACCAGATTCTACCATGTTGATAGCGTGTTTGGTACCAGCTACTGTTAATTCAAGAAGAGAAAGCTCTGCTTGTTCTTGACTTGGATTGATGATGATTTGGCCATCTACATAGCCCACTTGTACCCCAGCGATTGGTCCGTCAAACGGAATATCTGAAATAGAAAGCGCCAAGGATGAACCAAACATAGCTGCCATAGGTGCAGAAGCATTTTCATCATAAGAAAGCACGGTGTTGATGACTTGGACTTCGTTACGGAAACCTTCTGCAAACATAGGACGGATTGGACGGTCAATCAAACGCGCTGTCAAAGTCGCATCCGTTGAAGGACGTCCTTCACGTTTCATAAAGCCACCAGGAAACTTCCCAGCTGCATACATTTTTTCTTCGTAGTTGACTTGAAGAGGGAAGAAATCTCCAGTTGCCATTTTCTTAGACATAACGGCAGCAGTCAAGACAGTTGACTCACCGTAACGCACGACAACAGAGCCATTTGCTTGCTTAGCAACCTGACCAGTCTCTACAATTAACTCACGACCCGCAAAAGTCGTTTGAAACACTTGTTTTGTCATTTTAATCCCCTTTGGATTGATGAAATTATACGCCTTGCCTACAAAGATCAAGATACCAAGGACGTCAAAAGCAAAGTAAAAATAGGAAACTGACGAAGTCTTCGATGAAGACAAGACAGTTTATCTTTTTTACACAGCTTTTCGGCCGGGTTCAATTACTCAAGATAGCATTCGATTGACGCAGTGTGCGATGCACACTAGGAAATCTATCTTTTTCACTAGGGATTTAGCCCGTGTTCAACTATTAGATACTTTGATTTGAATAGTTAAAAATCTGTTTATACCCTCATCTTTGTATCAAGTACGTACAGAGTCTATTTTATCATATTTTTCTTAAAAAGTGCGGCCTTTACCATTAAAAAGGAACCATTCCCCTCACCTGAGAAGAATGGTTTGCTTTTTATTATCCTAGAGACTGGTGATTAAACAAGGCATGTGTTGCTTGGTGGATGTATTTTGCTGTTTCTGCATTGTTCATAGTGTAGAGATGCACACCGGCAACATCCTGAGTTACCAAGTCCACGATTTGGTCCACCGCATAGGCAAGTCCTGCTGCTCTGAGCGACTCAGGGTCATGCTCATACTTGTCTAAAATGGCTTTGAATTTACGTGGAAGATGGATATTCTCACAAGTCTTCAAGAGACGGAGAGCCTGATTTCGATTCAGAATTGGCATAATCCCTGCATGAATAGGAACATCAATCCCAGCCAAGATACACTTGTCTTGGAAATCATAGAAGCGCTCATTGTCAAAGAAAAGCTGAGTTACAAGGCTTGAACAGCCTGCATCCACTTTCTTCTTAAGATTTTGAATATCTGAAATCTGATTTGGTGAATCTGGATGACCTTCTGGATAACAAGCACCGACAATATCAAAGTGAGGGGCTTGTTCCTTGATGAACTCGATCAAGTCAGTTGCGTAGCGGAAATCCTTTTGTGGTTCCACATCTGGAATAATATCCCCACGAAGAGCTAAGATTTTCTGCACCCCAACCTTGTCCAAGTCTGCAATAGTTTCAGCAACCTTGTCCTTGGTCAGATAGATAGCTGGCAAGTGAGCAATAGTCGGAATCGCCAAGTCATTTTGGATAAAGTCAGCCAAACGAACCGTCGTTTCCTTGATATTAAATTTATTATTGCTGGCAGTTACACTGATAAAGTGAGGAGCCAACTCCTGCATGTCCTGCAAGGCTGAAATAATTTTATCATTACCCACTGCTGGGTTTGGAGGGAACACTTCAAATGAGAGTGACGGTGTTTGGCGTGACATAGTCCTTATCCTTTTCTAGTTGATTTTTTTCGTTAGCTGGACTCCTAGAATCCAAGTGAAACAGGCAGATTGACCAAACAGCGCTTCTAGAGAAATCCGATCTTACAATTTCTCACGCGCAGCTTTAGCTGCTTCAACAAGGCGGATCAAGCTTTCTTTTGTTTCTGGAATACCACGTGTTTTCAAACCACAGTCAGGGTTGATCCAAACTTTCTTGCTTGGCACTTTAGCAAGGATGGCTTCGATTGTATTGTCAATTTCGCCTTCATTTGGCACACGAGGAGAGTGGATATCGTAAACCCCAGGTCCCACTTCTGTTTGGAAGTTTTTCGCTTTGAGTTCGTCCAAGATTTCAAGGTTTGAACGGCTAGCTTCAAAGGAAATAACGTCCGCATCCATGTTGTCGATAGCTGGGATGATATCTGTAAATTCTGAGTAACACATGTGAGTGTGGATTTGTGTGTCTGGCGCTACTGTTGAGTGTACCAAGCGGAAGGCAGGAATTGCCCAGTCAAGGTAGTCTTCGTACCAGTCGCTACGACGGAGCGGCAATTTCTCACGAAGAGCAGCCTCGTCGATTTGGATGATTTTCACACCAGCAGCTTCAAGGTCAAGCACTTCATCCTTGATAGCAAGGGCGATTTGAAGAGTTGAATCCTTGATAGAGATGTCTTCACGTGGGAATGACCAGTTGAGGATGGTAACAGGTCCAGTCAACATACCTTTAACAGGTTTGTTTGTACGGCTTTGTGCATAGCTAGACCATTTCACAGTGATAGGGTTAAGACGAGTTACATCACCCCAGATGATTGGTGGTTTAACTCCACGCATACCGTATGATTGTACCCAACCATTTTTAGAGAAGAGGTAACCTGACAAGTTTTGACCGAAGTACTCAACCATGTCGTTACGCTCAAATTCACCGTGAACAAGGACATCAAAGTCGATATCTTCTTGCCATTTGATCCATTCGTCAATTGTTTCAGCAAGGAAAGCATCGTACTCTTCTTGAGACAATTCACCTTTACGGTAAGCCAAACGTTTCGCACGAACTTCTTTTGTTTGAGGGAATGAACCAATCGTTGTTGTTGGAAGAGCTGGAAGTTTGAAAGCTTCTTCTTGGATAGCTTCACGTTCTGCAAAGGCTGGCAAACGAGTGTAGTCTGCGTCTGTCAAGCCAGCGATACGCGCACGAAGTTCAGCATTTTCACCCACACGCTCAGTCGCAAAGAGTTCTTTGTTAGCTGCAAGTGCTTCTTCACCTTGGCCATTGCGGATAGCATCCAAATCACGAATCTCATCCAATTTTTCAACTGCAAAGGCAAAGTGGTTCAAGATTGCTGGTTCAAATTCTTCATTAGCAGTTGTAAATGGCACATGAAGAAGTGAGCATGAGCTTGTCAAGACAATGTTTTCAGCTGGAATTTGCTCAAGAACAGCCAAACTCTTTTCGTAGTTGTTGCGCCAGATGTTTTTACCATTGACAATACCTGCATAAAGAGTCTTGTCAGCTGGGAAGCCACCTTTAACCAATTCAAGAGTTTTCTTACCTTCAACGAAATCAAGACCGATAGCATCTACTGGCAATTTCACAAGGTCAGCGTAAACGTCACGAACGTCACCGAAGTAAGTTTGAAGCAAGACTTCAAGACCTTTTTTGTCAGCCAAAAGTTTATTGTAAAGGTTCAAGAAGAGAGCTTTTTCTTCAGCTGTCAAATCTTTGACAAGAGCAGCTTCATCCAATTGGATACGAGTCGCACCAAGTTCAGCCAATTTTGCAAAAACTTCTTGGTAAGCAGCCACTAAGCTGTCTACGAAGTCTTCTGCTTTCACGCCTTCTTCAAAGTCTGACAATTGAAGGAAAGTAAATGGACCTACAAGAACAGGACGAGTGTTCAATCCAAGTTCTTTTGCTTCTTGGAACTCATCGAAAATCTTGTGACCTGCAAGTTTAACTTGAGTGTCTTTTTCAAATTTAGGCACAATGTAGTGGTAGTTGGTGTTGAACCATTTCTTCATTGGAAGAGCGCGAACATCCCCTTTTTCTCCTTGGTAACCACGTCCCAAAGCGAAGTAGCGCTCAAGGTCAGACAAGTCCAAGTTTTGAACTGAAGCAGGCACCACGTTGAAAAGGAAAGCTGCATCTAGGAAGTTGTCATAGTGAGAAAAGTCATTTGATGGGATTTCAGTGATGCCTTTTTCTTTGACAATGTTCCAGTGTTTAGCACGCAAGTCTTTTGCTGCTGCCAAAAGTTCTTCTTCTGAGATTTCTTTTCTAAAGTATTTTTCAGTTGTAAATTTTAATTCGCGGAATTCGCCCAAACGAGGGAAACCGATGATTGTAGTTGACATGATGTGTCCTCCAAAATTTGTTGTTGAAACTATCTTAACAGAAAAGAATGCGTCTGTATAATTGTAAAAAATTAGGCTTTGATATAGTTTGAAACTATATCTCTGTTTTAGACAAAAGAAAAAGACTTGAAACAAATGCCTCAAATCCTTTGTATAGCTTGTTTTATGGGCGTATTCCGGTTAGAATGCTCAAACGCGTTATTAGTAATTCTTATAAGTGACTATGGCTTGTTATTAGAAAAGACTATAACTGATTCTAGTCAGCTTTTCCTCTGTTCAAGTGGGACGACTGCTAGTGTCTTTCCTAAACTGGCTAAGACTTTCAATACCGTATTCAACTGGGGGCTAGTCTTGCCTTTTTCCATTCTAGCTATGACAGGCTGGCTCACTCCACTGAGTTCTTCTAGCTTTTTCTGACTGATTCCTTGCTCACGTCTAGCCTCAATCAATTCACTCATGATTGCCACCCGCATATCACTTTCAAGGATTTCCTCCTTGGTGAAGAGTTGAGACCTGACATCCTTCCAGTTACTCCCAATAGCACTATTCTTCATCACTTAACCCTCTTTCTTTTAAGTCCTTTAGTTCACGCTTGGCTTTTTTAATATTATAACTCAAAAGTTATTAAAAGTACATCTGGACACTCATAAAAAGAAGACCTTAGAAAAACTCTAAAGGTCTCATCTTTATTATTCGAAAAAATTACGAGAAGAGTTATAAATTGAAGGCAATCCTTACGTTTACTCCAGCTCAATCCCCTTCTCTCGGAGATTTGCCAGACACTCCTCATAGTAGGTAGCATCGTGCTCCTTGTAAATAGGGCTCGTCAAAGTCTCCTCAGGTAAATCTTCATAAGAAGGGCAGGTCTTACCACGATAGTTTTTATCCAACCACTCTGGACTGACATTGTAGCCACGGCTAGCCATCTCCTCCATGATCAAGTCATGATAGGCATAGAGTCGATAGGGCGAGTGGGTAAAGACATAGTCCACCGTTGCATGCTTTCTGCCCCAGCCATTGCCACGCAGGGCGCAACATTCTCGATGTTGCCCCAAGAGTTGGGGACGAGGAAGCTGTGAAATCAAAGCCTCATGCCAAAGTCTCATGGGAGTCTCCTTTCAACAAGGTAGAATGTTGCAGATAAGCATTTGGGTAACATTCAAGCAAATCTCTCGTCTTAGCAATTAACTCTTCTTTGGTGGCATGACCAGAGTGATAACGCTCCAGTAAAAACATAAAATCCTTGCGTTCAGTCTCCGTTGCTTTCTTCTTGAAATATCCCCAAATATGCTGAAAGGCATTGCAAACCTGACCCCTGTGTTCTGGAATCTGGCAGGCACGGTCAATCATCTCCTGAACCTGACTCACCTCCACCTCTTCATTCTTGAGATACTGACGAATCTCATTGTAAATATTGCTAGAATGACTCAAAACGAGGTATTTGTTTTGAGCCCAGAGTTGCTGGCAAAGTGCACGTTGGTTGTTAGTTTCCATATTTCTCCTTACTTTCTACTAGTTCCCCGGAAATATGGAAACAAAGTTGTATCTTAAAAATGAGCGGAATATGAGCGAATAAATAGTGTTTTTTGTACTTCCTGATTTTTCTAATAAACCTTGGTTTACAGATAGTTGGAGATAACGACAAATGGTTGCTGCACTCAATCCTGTCAATTCTTGTACCACTGCATTTGTTATCTGATAATGCTCTTCAAGATAAGACTCTAACCAACTCACCCCATACGACCATTCCCATCTTCAAAAGGTGGAATAATTTCTAACTCAAAATGTACAATAAACCATTCATCTCTTTAGTCTATTTCTAAATCATGTTGCCCAGCTAATAAGAGATTTTCAAAAAATCGTTCCAGATATTCTGTTTTTTTCTGGAATAACTTTGCATTATCAAGAACAAGAGCATCTCGAAAATACTTTGCATTTTCTTGGAAGGGTTTGTTGTCTACCTGAAATCCCATAGTTCTAAGATACTTAATCAAAAATACTGTTATGGTTCGAGTATTTCCTTCTCCAAAAGGATGAATTTGCCAAATACCTGAAATAAAAGTCTTAATATGTTGCACTACTTCAATATCAGATTTTCCTCGATAGTCAAATTGACTTTCCTGCTGAAAATCATAGGTCAAACTATCTGCTACCGTGCGAAAATCATCATATATGACACTGTCTCCGTTTAAAACAGCCTCACTTTTTGTAATGTTATAAGAGCGGTATTCTCCCAAGGGAATGCCTTGTGGCAGGAGACCAAAGAAAAGCTCTCTATGAATCACTTTCAATGTTGTTGGAGCAAATTTAAAGGCATTAGAGGACAAGAGTTCCACAATTCTCATAGCAACAAGGTCTGCTTCTCTTGTGCTATCATCCGTCTCTTGGTGATAAGCCGTTACTTGATCATAAACTTCTTGATAAGTCAACTTTCCTTGAGAATTTTGCTCTGCTAGCTCTCTCATATACGACGACGGCTCTAAATCATCTACCTTTTGTAAACCAAATCCCGTTTCCCATAGGTCTAATTTGGTCTGATAAGAGAGGCTGGGATTATCAATTTCATAGGTCGGTGTCATGGTTTTCCTTTCTAAACAAAGCTTCAAGTAAAATCTATACACTCTATTCTACCATATTAAATCTTTAAGCTCGTTATACAAGTTCACAGTTCTCCGTTCTATCGAGCTTGAAGAAAGCCCCTCCTCGCTAATGTTAGAAAATACAACTATATCAGCCTAGATAAAGTTTTATCTTAAATATGAGCGAATCAATTACTCTCATCACCCTTTAAACTCTTTCAAAAACTCTTTAAGCTCAGCATCGGCTTCTGGTGTGGTTCCATGTAGTTGACCGAGCATTTCGAGTAGGGAAGCGGTTTGGTTTTGGATTGCTTCATTTGTTGTGTTAATCTTGCTGACGATATATGTCAGTGGTTCGACTTCTTCTTCCTCAAAGGTATCTACATAGCGAGGAATATTGAGGTTATAGTCATTTTCAACGATTTCTTCATAACTTGCCAGATGGGCAAACTTGTCAATCTCTTCACGAGACTTGTAGGCTTCCAAAATCTTATCGATATGAGTATCCGTCATGATATTCTGGTTTTTCCCCTTATCAAACTCCTTAGAAGCATCGATAAAGTAGACATCACGATTGGTACGGTTCTTTTTGAGAATGATAACCGTAGTTGGAATGCTGGTATTAAAGAAGATATTGGCTGGAAGACCGATAACCGTGTCAATAGCTCCTTCTTCTAACAAGGCCTTGCGAATGGTTCCCTCCGCATTGCCACGGAAAAGAACACCATGGGGAAGAACGATAGCCATGACCCCATTATCCTGCTTGAGATGGTAGTAACCATGCAAAAGAAAGGCAAAGTCAGCCTTGGACTGGGGTGCCAGTTTCCCAAAAGGAGAGAAACGAGGATCCGCCATAAAGCCAGAGCTAGCAGACCACTTGGCTGAGTATGGAGGGTTCATCAGAACACCGTCAAAGTTGGTCGGTTCTTGAGTCGGCCAGTCTTCATCCAGTGTATCGGCATTGTGGAGAAATTGATTTTCAACAGGAACACCGTGTAGAATCATGTTCATCCGAGCCAAGTTATAGGTTGAGGTATTGAGCTCCTGACCAAAATAGACAACGGTTTGCGGTTTATGAGAGTATTTCTTGGCATTGAGCAAGAGAGAGCCAGACCCCATGGTCGCATCATAGATGGTAAAGCCTAGCTGGTCCTCACGACCCAAAAAGGCAATCTGAGTCATAAGTTTGGCAACAGGCTGAGGTGTATAGAACTCACCAGCCTTCTTACCCGAGTCAGTTGCAAACTGACCAATCAGATACTCATAGGCATCTCCCAGCATATCACCAGCATGACCAGCCACATCTAGCACAGCCAACTCCTTCATAACTGCCGCCACCGTTTGGTTTTGCTTTTGCGGAGTCGCCCCTAGCTTTTTGGAATAGAGGTCAATATCTTCAAAGAGGTTTTCATAGAGTTCATCACTCTGCTCAATATCACGAAAACCCTGAGCCAAATCTTCCAGCTGGAAAGTTCCCTCATTGACACGTGCTACTAGAGCCGTAAAGGTCAACTCAGGCTTGATACTATAGTTGAGTTCGTCCTTCATCACTGCAAGAAGATCCTCGTGGGTGTCCGCATCCTCATAGTAGTTACGATAGACCTCAAGGGCAGCCTCTAGACTCTCACTCCCCTCCTCCATAGTCTCCGCCACGAAAAAGAGCATCTTGTCTGACAGATACTTATAAAAGACCATGCCCAAGAGATAGGACTTGTAGTCATTAGCATCCATCTTAGAGCGGAGAACATCCGCTGAGTTCCACAGGGCTTGGTAGAGCGACTGGGAAGTTTGTGTTGTTTCCATAATGTTTCTTTCTAAAGTTTTAAATATAATTGTTAAAATTTATCACTAATCATCTATATAAACATATCCTGCAAGAGTTTCTTTTTCAAAGTCTCAAGCTGAGAAATTTTTTCTTGATGAGAGTTGATGAGTTTATCGAGGTTTGAGAAGTAAGCACCGATGGCTTGTTGTTCTTCTATGGAAGGAACACTAATTCTAATATCCATTATCTCATCTTTATTAATAAATTTAGTAGCATTTCCAGTTGTTATTCTTTCAAAAATATATTTAGAATCTAGTAAAGATAAAGTTATTTTTATAAACAAAGATGAATAATTATCTTTGATACTCATTTTTAAAATATTCCAAGCAATTAAAAACATTTCGTCAGAATCTACAAGTACAGATGGTCCAATGGTACCAATATTTGCAAATAAAATTTCTCCTTTTTTAGGCATATATTTTGAGATGTAGTGTTCGTATATATCCATATCTAAATAGCGGGTATCTCTATAATTGATTTGTCCGTTCGTGATATGTTTTGCCTGTAAAATCGGAATCCCCGATATAGAATACTCTACTTTATCAGAAGCAGTATTAATTCCTTGGTATGCCTCTAAAATAGCTTCCCCCAATTTAATAAACTTCCATTCACCTTCAAATCCATCCAAACGAATCTCCGGAACGGTCTGTCCATTCTTGGGAAACATCATGGAGAGCATGGTCGTTTTAAGAGATTGGTAGTTGGTGAGATTATCCTTGTAGCTAGCCAGAAGGTCATCGAGGGTGCGGAAGAGGGAGCCGATTGCGGATTGTTCGGAAGAGTCTCGCGAATAATTAACAAAAACTTGTTTAAGGACCGAAAAATGCCTCTTATAGCCTTGACTTTTTGGAATATAATTTTGAGTTAGGTAATACAAATAATCTCTTTTCAAGATAGTTGATTGCAAAATTTTTATTCCATCAGTAGCTAGAAGAAAAGGGGCCTTAGGTCGATATAATGATAAAGTATGATCTCCAAAAAGAATAACACTTTTGTATTTTTCAAATGGTCGGTCGTCAGAATAACCTAAAATTGGTATATCTCCTTGTTGTATGACTTCATACTTCCCTAAATCACTTACAACACTTTTAATATACATTCTTGTACTTTCTGACCTTACAATTTCACCAAATATTTTTTTTTCAAAATTCTTGTTAAAACCATCTACTCTGATTCTAGGAACACTCATTTTTTCATTTCTCCCATCTCAATATTTTACTGATTTCATGAAGTTCCTCAGAAAATCTTTCTGAATCCAAGGCGTTTTTCAATTCTTCCTCTTTTATTTCTACAATTTCTCCTATCTCATTATAAACAAATTGATCAATAAATTCTTCTTTAAGAAGTAAGGAGGTTGCTCTAGAAAAACCTAAATTTTGCAATTCTACCACTTGACGATCAGTAGTCCCATACTCTAAATAATTAGACCACTCACTATCAATCTCTATGCCTTTCTCAATAAGTAATAGAGTATAATTCGTTATATAATTTTTTATTTTAAATTGAATTTTAGTATTTATGTCACCAATAATTTGATTAATCAACGCATTTATATGTTCTCTATTAAATTTATCAAAAGTAATGTAGAGATTTTTTTCTATCTCTATCTCTCTGGGATTCCCTTTGTTATGGTAGTAATTTGTCATATAATTAATAATTTGATTGAGCGATATACCGCTAATCCAATTTGACATCAATGCAGCTAAATATTTAAGTTGACTTTCTTTTTTTAACAATGGACGATTCCCACCGCTCTCTAAATAAAGCCAATCATATTTTTGACATAGTATTTTCAATATTTCAAAACATGCATCATAGTCAAAACTATTTGGAAAAGCAGTAGCTGAGCTAGTCAAAATTTTATTTTGCGAGTCTAGGTTAATATTAATACTCTGTTCTATAATTTTTTCAGGAACTTCTAATTCTGAACGTTTTTTCTTTAACGTTTTTCTACCATTATCGCCTATTTTCTCTAAGAATTTATCTTTTAAAATTGAAGAACTCTCAACAATATCTTGATATAAAAGTATATTCGAATACATTTCCAAAATTTTCTTTTCAGAATCTGTTAAATTCTTATTGGTCAGCGGCGCATTATTCAATACATTATTTATATTTTTATAGAAATTTCGATTGCTGTTTTTTAATAATATAGGAGTCTTTCGTTCAATTGTTCTTTTCTTTAAAATTGCAAAGTCACTATCTTTCCAATATCCTTTTTTATCAACTACATGACAGCAGAAGATATTCCCACTTAGATCTATAGTCAATCTACCAGCCCTACCAGACAAATTCCAGAAATCAATATCATCCATTTTTCGTTGCCCTATTTTTTCGGAAAAAATAAAGATATTTTTGGCTGGTAAATTCACTCCCTCTAAAAGTGTTGATGTACAAAATAAATATTTTATAACCCCTTCTTTGAACAATTCCTCAATTCCTTCTCGAATTGTCTGTGGCAAATTTCCAAAATGATAAGCAACCCCCTTGCGTAAACAATCTATCAAGTAATACTCTTTATGGATGCTTGTAGAGACTATTTTTATCAGTTTTTCTAATTTCCCATTATTTAAATCTGGCAAACTCTGTGCAAAATTCACTGAAAATTTTAAAGTATAGTTCACAGTGTTACAATATACTATATTTTGATGACTCCCTCCCAGTTTTATAAGGATTTCTCTTATATTCGCATCTTCAGTTTTAAAGTAATTTAATCCTTCTAAGGCATACTCTGTTTGATCTTCTAAAAGCATTATAGATTTTTTATTAAATGAATCAATGAAAAATTTATTCTGTGTCACTGATTTTTCACCAATTGCCATACTTTCTTCCTGACTGCTACCAAAAAGTTTTAAAAAATCTTCTACATTTAGAATATTAGGAGAAGCAAAATAGATGTTAACACTTTTTCTTTTAGCTTGAGCAATAGAATGATATAGTAGTGGTGCACGTGTATCATCATTTAACAACTTTTGCGCTTCATCAACAAATAAATATCCTACGGAAGGATTAGAAACTTCAGCAAAATATGAAATTAACCTCTCTGGAGTAAATACAAAGATATAACGCTTATCTTTTTTCTTGTACAGTAATGGTATTTGCGGATAAGAAATAATTTCATAGCTATCATTTCCTAGTTCGTTTTTTAGTTTCAAGGTCACTTGATGTATTAATGCTCTGGTCGGAACTACGATAGCCATATTTTCACTGGAGTTTTTAGTATCTATAATATATTTAATAAACGACTCAATTACAAAAGATTTTCCAAAAGATGTCGAACCAGAAAAGCTGTAATGATTACTATCTTTTAAGTTCTCAAACAACTTATATTGAGCATCTGTAAAGATATATCCTTCTTTAGGTGACTCTTGAAAAACTTCCTTTATTACTTTATCAACAATAATTTCATCATTCATTTCACCTTCTGGATTTACTATATTTAGAGATGGAAAATTTCCCATTTTTATCAAAGCACTTGAAGCAAAAGTTTTAAAATCAGGATTTTCTTTTATATTAGGCAGTTCATTACAAAGCGCTATAATCTTCAAAACTAAATTTTTTGCCTTTGAATTATTACTTCTAGATAGAATATCAGTGAATCGCATTAAATCATAAAATTCTTTTTCATCTATACTGCTACTACAAATACTATTAAATAAAAACTCACCGTAACTCTTTTCAATTTTAGTAATTAAATAAATTAAATATTCATCACAAAGTGCCTCTTCTGTTAACTCTTCTATAAAGTTCATTAACTTAACAACTCCTTTAAAATCATTTCCCTATCATCTTCAATATTAGCAAAAGGTAAAACATAAATGTAAAAAGTATGTCCAAATAATTTATAATTTTCTACATATTTGTTAATATTTTTAATTTGTTTTTTTGTCACTTCTATAATTTTGTCTTTGATAACTTCTCGAAAATCATTATTAGATAATTTTTGCAAATCAGTATAGTTAAACTCAAATCCAACAAAAATTCCAAAAGCATCATCTACATAAAAACCTGACTTAGTTGATGGATAAATAATACTTTTTAAAAATAGTTTCTCATTTTCATCTTCAATTTCTCTATCAAGATTTGAATTTAATAACCCTCTCTCAAACATTATTCCACTTTTATCATTATCTTTTTTATTTTTACCTTTTTTGAAATCACTTATGGACTCAAAAGCATGTCTTAATCCATCGGTTAATTTTTTCTCAACCTTTGATTCTCCAAAAATTAAATGATAATTTCCATCAACTAATTTTAAATAATGTAAACCGTCAGCTCCATTTACATACATATTTTTAGCTGTTTTAAGTTCTAGCTTTGATAAAATTTTAGGCGCTCCAAGATGCCCTTCCAAAAAGCAATATAAAAAAAATTCTCCAAGCTCTCCTTTATTTTCTGTATAATCCCTAAATTTTTCTCTAGCCTTTTTAGATAGAGCTAATGGCTTATCTTTATATTCTTTATTTATTTTTCTGGATAAAGCAAACTCTGCAACTGATTCTAATAATTGTTCTGTTGCGTTTTTATAGTCAAAATCATTTGCATTTATAATAAAAGAAAAAACTTCTAGTTTATTATTTGATGAAATATCAAATGTTCCAAGATGAGTTGTAACATCTTTAATTCTTATTGAATTACTATTAATTTTCATATTATTTTTCCGTATTACATTCTATCTCCCAACCCTCAATGGCTCAATGACTTCCTCTACTAGCTGGGTATAGGCTTCCTTGATTTGTTTTTTATAGAGGAGAGGATTGAGGGCATCTGCCACCTCTAGCTTATAGTCCTGATAGCGCTGGCTCTTGGTCAACTGGCTTTCTCCTAGTTGTTTCTTGGCTCCCTTGCGGTAGTGCTCGACATAGTAACGGAGTTCATCCTCTCCGACATACCAACGTTTGCTAAAGACTTGGATATGTTGCTGGATGACAGCCTCTATCATCTGATCCAAGATATTTGCGATAGACTGACCACGATAGCTTTCTGGATGCTCTTGTACCTCTCTCCACAGTTCAGTGATGATCTGGGCAAGATTTGGATTGGTCTTCTCAAGACTCTGAATATAGTTATCCACGGCTTCCTTATCTTGAGCGCTTAGGTTCTTTTCTTGACTCTGACCTTGCTCAATCAGGCTTTGGATCAAGGTCAAGATATAGGCATAGTTGATTTCGTCCACTTGGATAGATTCCAGTTCATAGTGGATATCAAGTGGCTCTCCATCGTCATCATCCTCTACTCGGCTTTTTAATTCTGCAAGGACATTTCGATAAAGGCCCAGATACCTTTCCAACTTCTCTCCATCAAGTCCCGTCTGACTGTAAAGTTCTTCCTCATCATACTCTTTGTACACTCGGATAGAGGCTAAGTATTTATCAAAGGCTTGATAGGTTTTAGCTAGTTTCCTCAACTCAGGTGTAGAGATTTGCTCGATTTGGAGTTCATCCTCAGAATCATCGGTGATGAGATTTTGGAAATCACTGCAACTCCGTAAAAAGTTCCTCTTTTCCTCTTCCCAACTTGGGGCTAGGACCTCGTTTTCTCCACCATTTGAGTAGAGCTTGAGGGCATTATCTACTGCTTCCTTAAAGGCTAGGGGCTTTTGGAAGGTGATGATATGACCGTAGGTCTTACTGGAGTCAAAAATACGGTTGGTTCGGCTAAAAGCCTGAATCAAGTCCTGCGGTTGCATGGGTTTGCGGTCAATAAAGAGAGTTGATAGACAAGGAGCATCAAAGCCTGTTAAGAGACGATTGACCACGATGACCAAGTCCAACTGCTCCTTGCGATAGAGGTATTTGTCCTGCTTTCGAGCTAGACGGTTATTGACATCCGTATTAAAGCCACGAAGATCCGCCATGGTAAAGTGGGTATCAAACTCTTGATTATAGTCTAGTAAGACCTGCTTCATATGGTCTTGGTTGGCTCTTGACTCTTCTTCATTCTCCGTAACGGAGTAGGTGATGGTCGCCTTTGGAAAGTCAGGAAGGACCTGCTTAACCCTCTCCGACACCTTGACCCTCGTCTCCCCAGCCTTGACTCGTCTGAGCAGGTCATAGTAGGCCTGTGCTTGAGGTATTGACTTGACGGTCAGGATGGCATTGTAGGTCTTACCAACTCCTTTTTGGAAGCCTAGCTGTTGACGGGATTTATTGATAATGGCATCCAAGACTTCCAGCATATGCTCCTCATCTTCGTAGACGGTATCTGGTAGGTCATTTTCAGATTTATCCGTGATGAGGGTATTGCGATAATCCACCTTAAAGCCTAAAACTGCTCCATCATGGATGGCTTCCTTGACTGTATACTCATGGAGACGGTCACCGTACTGTTGCTGGGTGGTTTGGGCTAGATCACCGACCTGCTGGCGTTTATTTTCCTTAAAGATAGGTGTGCCTGTAAAACCATACCAGAGAGACTGGGGGAAAAAGGCCTTCATGTCTTTTTGTGTTTGAGGTGTTACGGCACGGTGGCATTCATCCACGACAAAGGCCACTCGGAGACCCTTGATTTTGTCCGCATCTCGTTGGTAAAGTCCTTGCTCAAACTTACGCATCATGGTGGTGATTTTCTGGATAGTGGTCACCACCACACGCTTATCATTACTTCCTAGTCGCTTGACCAAATCATGGGTATTATCCGTCTCATCGATATCAATGACATCATTGGTCGCATAGGAGAGAAAGGATGAAGTAGTCTGTTGATCCAAATCCCTGCGGTCAACGACAAAAATCGTCTTTTGGATGGATGGAATCTGGAGGAGATTCCGTGCTACCTTATAGGAGGTCAGAGTCTTCCCTGAACCTGTCGTGTGCCAGACATAGCCAGACTCCTGACGACGAGAAGCTTCCTGTACCGCTTCGATAGCATGAATCTGATAGGGGCGCAAGAGGATAAGAGCTTTCTTACTATCATCAAGGACAGAATACTGCATGACCATCTGATGAGCACGAGGGATAGAAAGGACTTCATGAGCAAAACTCATCAAGCTCGTTATGGGTTGGTTGTCCTTATCCACCCACTTGGTTAGAAATTGCTTGTTGAGTTTATTTTCCCTAGCTGCAGCTATATAGCGTGTGTCTACCTTATTGGTCACAACAAACATCTGTAAGCTAGAGTAAATGCCACGGAACTTTCCTTCCCTATCATACTTCTTGATTTGATAAAAGGCATCTAGAAAAGCAACTCTGGGACTTTTAAGCTCGATCTGAATCATTGGAAGGCCATTAATCAAGAGGGTCACATCTAGCCTGCGGTCTTGATCCTGAGGATTTATCTTATCTCTCTCGACTTGGTTGACAATCTCATAACTAGACTTACCAGCTGCGATATTGTCTCGCCAAATGACAGATAAACGGATAGTCCCCAAACTAGCATCTTCTCTTTGAACTTCAACCTTGGCAATGCCATTTTCGCCGACCAACCACTTGGCCGCATCATAGTAGCTAACAAAGTTCAGTTGGTTCTTTATCTGGCGTTTTTCCTGTTCTGTCAGAGGATAATCTGCCAATAGAGCCACATTGTTCTGGGCTAGCTTTTCAAAGAAGTTTTCCCATAATTGCTCTTCTGTTTTAAGGTCTTCTCTGTAAGTCCACTGACTTTCCCCAGTTACCAGTTGGTTGATCAGTTGTTTTTCTATCTCCAATTCTGGTTTTACCTGTATCATACTCTCTCCTTTGCTACTTGTCTGCTCCCTTTATTATAGCATGTTTAGGCTCAAAATCCATCACTCTTCCCATAGCAAAAAGACTCATTCCCCCTTTCTCCTCCAAAATATGGTATAGTAGAATTATACTATCTATGAGGAGTTTACATGTCACAGGATAAACAAATGAAAGCTGTTTCTCCCCTTCTGCAGCAAGTTATCAATATCTCATCGATTGTCGGTGGGGTTGGGAGTTTGATTTTCTGTATTTGGGCTTATCAGGTTGGAATTTTACAGTCTAAGGAAACCCTCTCTGCATTTATCCAGCAGGCAGGTATCTGGGGGCCACCTCTCTTTATCTTTTTACAGATTTTACAGACCGTCGTCCCTATCATTCCAGGAGCCTTGACCTCGGTGGCTGGGGTCTTTATCTACGGGCACATCATTGGTACGATCTACAACTATATCGGCATCGTGATTGGCTGTGCCATTATCTTTTATCTGGTGCGCCTCTACGGAGCTGCCTTTGTCCAGTCTGTCGTCAGCAAGCGCACCTATGACAAGTATATCGGTTGGTTGGATAAGGGCAATCGTTTTGACCGTTTCTTTATTTTTATGATGATTTGGCCCATTAGCCCAGCTGACTTTCTCTGTATGCTAGCTGCCCTGACCAAGATGAGCTTCAAGCGCTATATGACCATCATCATTCTAACTAAGCCCTTTACCCTCGTGGTTTATACCTACGGTCTGACCTATATTATCGACTTCTTCTGGCAAATGCTTTGACATGTAAAAAATCCGTTTGGTTTCCCAAGCGGATTTTGTGCTTTATTTTGAAACTTCTTTTGCAAGAACAAAGTTTCCAAGAGTAGCAGAACCATTTCCTGCTACTGCTGGCGTCACGATGTAGTCACGCACATCAGGTACTGGTAGGTAACCATTGAGAAGAGCTGTAAATTTCTCACGGACACGGTCCAGCATGTGTTGTTGAGCCATGACCCCTCCACCAAAGACAATCACGTCTGGGCGGAAAGTCACTGTCGCATTGACCGCAGCTTGAGCGATATAGTAGGCTTGAACATCCCAAACAGGATTATTGAGTTCAATGTTTTCCCCACGAACACCTGTACGAGCTTCCAAACTTGGACCAGCTGCATAGCCTTCCAAACAGCCTTTGTGGAATGGACAAACACCATTGAATTCTTTTTCAATATCCATTGGGTGTCTAGCCACATAGTAATGACCCATTTCAGGGTGACCCACACCACCGATAAACTCACCACGTTGGATAACACCAGCACCGATACCTGTACCGATTGTGTAGTAAACCAAGTTTTCGATACGGCCACCAGCATTATTACGGGCAACCACTTCACCATAAGCAGAGCTGTTTACGTCTGTAGTGAAGTACATTGGCACGTTTAGGGCGCGACGAAGGGCACCAAGCAAGTCCACATTTGCCCAGTTTGGTTTTGGAGTCGTCGTGATAAAGCCATAAGTTTTTGAGTTTTTATCAATATCAATTGGACCAAATGAACCAACTGCAAGACCAGCAAGGTTATCGAATTTCGAGAAGAACTCAATGGTTTTATCGATTGTTTCGATTGGAGTTGTTGTTGGAAATTGTGTTTTTTCTACAACGTTAAAGTTTTCATCACCGACAGCACAGACAAACTTTGTACCGCCCGCTTCCAAGCTTCCATATAATTTTGTCATGATAAACCTCTTGTTTTTATTTTCTTTATTATAGCATATTTCGAAAGTCTAAATTTCTCTATTTTTTAGATTTTCCTCTGTAAATCTTACCATTCAAGCAAAAACGAACAAACATGTCATTTGTTCGTTTTCATTGTGAGAGGGAATATTGTACTCAATGAAAATCAAAGAGCAAACTAGGAAGCTAGCCGAAGGCTGTACTTGAGTACGGCAAGGCGAAGCTGACATGGTTTGAATTTGATTTTCGAAGAGTATTAGATTTTCACTTCAATCACAGCATCCCCCTTCGCAACTGAACCTGTTGCGACTGGAGCTACTGAAGCGTAGTCAGCTGTGTTTGTAACGATAACCATTGTTGTATCATCAAGACCAGCTGCAGCGATTTTGTTTGAGTCAAATGTTCCAAGAACATCGCCTGCTTTCACCTTGTCACCTTGGGCAACTTTTTGTTCGAAACCTTCACCGTTCATTGTTACAGTGTCAATACCAACGTGGATCAAGACTTCAGCACCATTAGTTGTTTTCAAACCAAAGGCGTGTCCTGTTGCAAAGGCGATTGAAACTTCAGCATCAGCTGGTGCATAGACCACACCTTGGCTAGGTTTCACAGCGATACCTTGTCCCATAGCTCCACTTGAGAAGACTGGGTCATTGACATCAGCAAGAGCTACAACGTCACCAACGATTGGTGTTTGGATTGTTTCGTTTTGAAGGGCTGCTGGAATTTCCTCATTTACCTCTGTAGCTTCTTCAGAAGTTGTTTCTTCTGCCACTTCTGTTTCTTCTTTGTAGCCAAAAGCATAAGTCAATCCGAAACCAAGAGCAGTTGTTACTAGAACCATAAAGATATACTTGAGAAGTTGACCATTTATGTAGAGAAGTGTTCCAGGAATGATAGTAATGCCAAAACTAGTACCTGCCAAACCTAGGATGTTCGCTAACCAACCACCAGCAGCACCAGCGATAAGTCCCATGATAAACGGTTTACCATAGCGAAGATTAATACCAAAAATAGCTGGTTCAGTGATACCAAGCCCAGCAGAAAGTGCAGCTGGGAAGGCAAGAGCTTTAATTTTTGGATTCTTTGTTTTCACACCAACAGCAAGGGTTGCTCCAAGTTGAGCAGTCATAGCCGCTGTAATAATAGCATTAAGAGGATCTGAACCTGTAGAAGTTACTAAGTTAGATTCTAATAAGTTGAAGATATGGTGGACACCTGTAACGACGATGACCTGATGAACACCACCAAGGATTAATCCACCTAGACCCATTGGGAGACTGAGCAACCAAACAGTAGCGATTTTAACGTAGCTTTCAACTTCATGGAATACAGGTCCAATGACAAACAAGGCCAAAATAGACATCACCAAGAAAGTCAAGAATGGTACAAGGAGTAAGTCTAATACATCTGGGATACGCTTACGTAACCACTTTTCGAGCTTCGCACCGGTCAATCCGACGAAGAAAGCTGGTAAAACTGAGTTTTGATAACCTACAACCTTGATAAAACCAAAGAACATAATTGGCTGAGCATCACCAGAAGCAACAGCCCAAGCATTTGGTAAGGCTGAGTTAACCATCATCAACCCTAGAACCAGACCAATTAAAGGATTCCCACCGAATACACGGAAGGCTGACCAACAGATCAAAGCTGGGAAGAAGGCGAAGGCTGTATCCGTCAATACAACTGAATAAGTATAGAAGTTTGTTGCTTTAAAAGCTTCCGCAGTTGTTCCAAACAAAGCCAAAACTTGATCTTGAACAATAGCCCCACGAATTCCCATAAACAAACCAGTAGCAACGATTGCTGGCAAAAGTGGTACAAAGACATCACCGAAAGTACGGATAGCACGTTGGAACCAATTTCCTTGTTTAGCAGCTTCTGCTTTCATTTCAGCTTTAGTAGAAGTTGGTAAACCAAGAGCTACGACCTCATCGTACATCTTGTTTACTGTACCAGTACCAAAGATGATTTGGTATTGACCTGAGTTAAAGAAAGCACCTTGAACTTTTTCCAAGCTCTCGATAGCATCTTTGTTAATCTTTGCTTCATCTTTCACCATAACACGGAGGCGAGTTGCACAGTGGGCTACACTGTTAACATTCTCACGTCCGCCCAAGGCTTCGATGACTTTTTTTGCAATTTCTGTATTGGTCATTTGCAAAAATCTCCTTATAAAAAATTTGTTCTTGTTTGAAAGCGATTTATTCGCCCTACGAGTATTATTTTATCATCTTTCAAAAATATGTCAAGCGTTTTGCAGAAAAAGTTTTTGTTTATTATGGATTTTGATTGTTTTTGCTATTTTTCAAAAGAATATTCCTAATAAATGCTTATTATTAAAAGATTTTTGCTATACAATTTTCAAAAACTTTCACATTTTCATTGATTTTCATATAAAAGAGATTCTATTTTCTGTCAATCGTTTGACATTTTTTTCTTAAATCTGATATAAAAGACTTGCTTTTTTAAAAGGAAACGTTTACTATAAAGATAGTAGAATTTATGGAGGGAATACAAATGGAATGGACTACTGAGCGTCGTTATAGACGCTATGAAGATTGGACACAAGATGAAATCAAACAAATTCAAGAAAATATGGCTCAGTCTCCATGGCATACAAGCTATCACATTGAGCCCAAGCAAGGTCTTTTAAATGACCCAAATGGTTTTTCTTATTTCGATGGCAAGTGGGTTGTCTTTTACCAAAATTTCCCCTTTGGTGCAGCTCACGGTTTGAAATCTTGGGTTCAACTTGAAAGTGATGATTTAGTTCATTTTTCAGAAACTGGAGTTAAGGTCCTACCTGATACTCCATTAGATAGCCACGGTGCTTACTCAGGTTCTGCCATGCAGTTTGGCGATCAATTGTTCTTATTTTATACAGGAAATGTCCGTGATGAGTATTGGATTCGCCATCCTTACCAGATTGGTGCCTTAGTGGACAGGGATGGAAAGATTGAAAAGATTGACAAAATCTTGATTGATCAACCTACTGATGCTACTGACCACTTCCGAGATCCACAGATTTTTAACTTTAAAGGCCAATACTACGCTATCGTTGGCGGTCAAGATTTAGAGAAAAAAGGATTTGTCCGTCTCCACAAGGCTGTCGATAATGATTACACTAACTGGCAAGAAGTCGGAGACCTTGACTTCAACAATGACCGCACTGCTTATATGATGGAGTGCCCAAATCTAGTCTTTGTAGGGGATCAACCTGTCCTTCTCTACTGCCCACAAGGATTGGATAAAAAAGTTCTAGACTACGACAATATCTATCCAAATATGTATAAGATTGGGGCTTCCTTTGATCCTGAAAATGCCAAAATGGTAGATGTGTCTCAACTTCAAAACATGGACCATGGTTTCGAAGCCTATGCAACTCAAGCCTTCAACGCTCCTGATGGACGTGCTCTAGCTGTTAGCTGGCTTGGTTTACCTGATGTTTCATATCCATCTGACCGTTTTGACCACCAAGGAACCTTCTCTTTGGTCAAGGAACTCACTATCAAAGACGGCAAGCTCTACCAATACCCAGTCGCAGCTATCAAGGGCCTTCGTGCCTCTGAAGAAGCCTTCTCAAACCGTGTTCAAACCAAGAACACATACGAACTCGAACTCAACTTGGCAGCTAATAGCCAGAGCGAAATTGTCCTACTTGCTGATAAAGAAGGTAAGGGACTTTCAATCAACTTTGACCTTGTAAATGGTCAAGTGACAGTGGATCGTAGCCAGGCTGGAGAACAGTATGCTCAAGAATTTGGAACAACTCGTTCTTGCTCTATCGATAATCAAGCTACTACTGCTACGATTTTCATCGATAACTCTGTCTTTGAAATTTTCATCAATAAAGGAGAAAAAGTATTTTCCGGTCGTGTCTTCCCACATGCGGACCAAAATGGTATCCTGATCAAATCTGGAAACCCAACTGGAACTTACTATGAATTAGATTATGGTCGCAAAACTAACTGATGTCGCTAAACTTGCAGGCGTCAGCCCTACTACCGTTTCTCGGGTTATCAATAAAAAAGGTTATCTCTCTGAGAAAACCATCCAAAAAGTCAATGAAGCCATGCGGGAATTGGGCTATAAACCCAACAACCTGGCTCGTAGTTTGCAAGGAAAATCAGCTAAGTTAATCGGTTTGATTTTCCCCAATATTTCCAATGTTTTCTATGCAGAATTGATTGATAAGCTGGAACACCAACTCTTCAAAAATGGTTACAAGACCATCATCTGCAACAGTGAGCACGATTCTGAGAAGGAACGTGAATACATCGAAATGTTGGAAGCCAATCAGGTGGACGGCATCATTTCTGGTAGTCATAACTTGGGAATTGAAGACTACAATCGCGTGACAGCACCGATTATTTCCTTTGACCGAAATCTGTCACCAGATATTCCTGTCGTTTCCTC
This sequence comes from Streptococcus mitis, assembly GCF_946190065.1. GTDB lineage: Bacteria > Bacillota > Bacilli > Lactobacillales > Streptococcaceae > Streptococcus > Streptococcus mitis_DE. Next base: position 51,686 of record NZ_CAMHZD010000006.1, on the reverse strand, counting down.
TGACAACTATGCTGGTGGAGTTCTGGCGGCCCAGACCCTGGTTAAGACAGGCGCCCAGTCTATCATCATGATTACAGGGAATGACAATTCCAATTCGCCAACTGGACTGCGCCACGCTGGTTTTGCATCCGTACTCCCAAAAGCTCCTATTATCAATGTTTCCAGTGACTTTTCTCCTGTCAGAAAAGAAATGGAAATCAAGAATATCTTAACTCGACAAAAACCAGATGCCATCTTTGCTTCGGATGATTTGACAGCTATTCTGGTCATTAAAATTGCTCAAGAACTTGGCATTTCTGTCCCAGAAGAACTCAAGGTCATCGGCTATGATGGGACCTACTTTATCGAGAATTACTACCCTCAACTCGCGACCATCAAGCAACCTTTGGAAGAGATTGCCTGCCTTACCGTTGACCTCCTCTTGCAGAAGATCGAAGGCAAGGAAGTCGCCACAACAGGTTACTTCTTACCAGTTACTCTATTACCTGGAAAAAGTATTTAATACTCAATGAAAATCAAAGAGCAAACTAGGAAGCTAGCCGCAGGCTGTACTTGAGTACGGCAAGGCGAAGCTGACGTGGTTTGAATTTGATTTTCGAAGAGTATAAGCACAAGAAAACTCAGACCGATCGGTCTGAGTTTTTTTATGATCTTAAGTTTTGGAGATAGTGCTGGGCTGTTTCTAGGTTAAAGGTTTTCTCTGCGATGAGGAGCTCGACTAGGGGAGCTACCTCGGATTCACTGGCACCTGCTATGAGTGCTAAGGATTTGGCCTGCAATTTCATGTGTCCTTGCTGGATTCCTGTACTTACCAAGGCTTTGAGGGCTGCAAAGTTTTGGGCTAGCCCGATAGAAACAATAATCTGAGCTAATTCTTTGGCAGAAGGATTTCCCAGTAGTTCATGACTGAGGGCCACACGAGGGTTGAGGCCGATAGAACCACCCTTGGTCGCTACAGGCATGGGTAAGGTCATCTGACCGACCAATTCTTCTCTTTCAAGGTCCAGCGTCCATTGACTAAGACCTTGGTAGCTTCCATCTTGACTGGCAAAAGCATGGGCCCCAGCTTCGATGGCACGCCAGTCATTACCAGTGGCAATCAAAATGGCATCAATGCCGTTAAAAATCCCTTTATTATGGGTGGCTGCTCGGTAAGGATCAGCTTGCGCAAACTGACTAGCCAAGGCAATTTTCTCCGCAATCTCTCGTCCTTGATCCTTTTGGCGGCTCAAGTAGCGAAAGGCGATGCGACAGCTTGCCGTCACCAGAGAATCGGTCGCGTAGTTGGACAAAATTCCCATAAGGCTCTGTCCTTGACTAAGTTCTTCTAAGACAGGCTTCAAGGCTTCCAGCATGGTGTTGAGCATATTGGCTCCCATGGCTTCTTGGGTATCAACATGGAGATAAACAACAAGGAAGGCTGTTTCGCCATTTATCTGCTCTACATGTAAATCACGCGCCCCACCCCCCCGTTTGACGATAGAAGGATAGGCTTGATTGGCAAGTTCCAAGAGCTCCGCTTTCTTACTGGTAATCTTCTCTTGCACTTGTTCAGGATCAGCAACTTGATAAAGAGCTACCTGTCCAATCATCTGACGCTTATGAACTTGTGCAGTAAAACCTCCTGTACGCTTGATGATTTTACTGGCATAGCTGGCCGCTGCAACCACGGACGGTTCTTCTGTTACATAGGGAACGGTGTATTCCTGACCGTTGACAAGAACCTCTGGAACCAGCGAATAAGGCAGAGAAAAAGTTCCCACTACATTCTCACTCAGCTGGTCTGCCACAGTCACACTCATCTGTTCATCCTGCTCCAAACTCTCTTGTCTCTCAGGACTAAGGAGCGCCTGAGCTTTTAACAGCTCGAGGCGCTCTTGGTATGATTTTTTAGAAAATCCATTCCAACTCATTTTCATTATTTTTCAACCTTGCTATAACGGCGTTGGTGGTCGACAATTTCAACCAAGGCAAAATCTTGATTTTCATAGCCAGCAAACTGGGCAGAGTTTGTTTCATCTAAGTCTACTTCCTCAAAGAAGACCTTTTCATAGTCTGCAACGGATAGGGCAGTTCGTTGGTCAAGTTTGTTCAAGCGGTCTTTATCCAGATAAGCTTCATATCCTTCAACCAATTCACCACTGAAGAACTCAGCTACAGCCCCACTTCCGTAACTATAAAGGGCAATTTTATCCCCAGCCTTCAAGCTATCTGTATTTTCTAAGAGAGACAAGAGTCCGAGGAAGAGGGAACCTGTATAGATATTCCCCACCTTTTGACTGTAGAGAATAGACTGGTCAAAATGCTTTTGCAAGAGGTCTTTTTTCTCTTGAGGCAAGCTCTTATCCATGATTTTTTTCAAGCCTTTTAGCGCTAATTTAGGATAAGGCAAGTGGAAGCAAACAGCCGCAAAATCATCCAAAGTAAGCTGGTAGCGTTTTTGGTATTCAAGCCAAGTCGTTTTCAAGCTATCTAAGTATTGTTGGGTAGAGTAAACACCATTTACATACGGAGTTGTCGAGTAATTTGGACGCCAGAAATCCATGATATCACGAGTCTGGGCTACATTGTCATTATTAAAGGCCATAATGCGTGGATTTTGTGTAATCAACATAGCCACACTTCCAGCACCCTGAGTGGGTTCTCCTGGAGTTTCAATACCGTACTTGGCAATGTCACTGGCGATGACTAAGACTTTGGACTCTGGAGAATTTTCCACATGCAATTTGGCATAATGGAGGGCAGCTGTCGCTCCATAGCAGGCTTCTTTAATCTCGAAACTACGAGCAAAGGGCTGGATGCCCAGCAAGCCATGCACAAAGACGGCTGCAGCCTTACTCTGGTCAATTCCTGACTCGGTAGCCACAATGACCATATCAATTTCTTGTCTTTCTTGCTCAGTTAAAATAGAGTCACTTGCACTCGCCGCCAAGGTCACAATATCCTCAGTTAGGGGGGCAATACTCAATTCCTTGAGCAAGAGTCCTTTGCTTAATTTTTCAGGGTCAATTCCCCTCGCTTCTGCTAAGTCTTGTAATTTCAAGACATATTGACTGGTTGCAAAACCAATCTTATCAATACCGATTGTCATATTTACCTCTGTTTTATCATTCATTGTAAAAAATCGTTCTATACTATTTTATCACAAATGGCAGTAAAAGAGAGAAAAAAGACTTGATTCACCAAATCAAGTCACTTTTCAATCTAACTATTATGCTGCTTTCTTAAGTAGGAATAGAGTCTGAGAATTACTGTTCCACTAGCCATTCCAATGGAAATCACCAAAGCCAACATAACAACCAAGGTTGCACTAGCAATGGCATGACTGTAATCTCCCGTCACAAAAAAGGCAGTTGTCCGATAGGAGAGATAACCCGGAACCAGAGGTGCCAAGATGGCCAAGATAAAGACCACAGCAGGGGTCTTATAAAGAATACTCAAAATCTGGCTGACACAAGAACCAATAATGGCCGCAATGAAGGTGGCTACAATGACATTGGTTGGTTCCTTGAGCAAGAGATAAATCAGCCAGACAGCCATGCCCAAAATCCCGCCAGGTAAGAGCATAGAGCGTTGCACATTGAGTACGATTAAAAAAGTGATAATGGCAAGAAGACTTGCTACTGCTTGTAATAAAAAGGTTGTTAGTGTCATATTAGTTCATCAATACCAAGGCGACAGAAGTTCCTGCCCCTAAAGCTAGGGTAATGAGTAGGGATTCAAACATCTTGCTCATACCAGAGTTTATGTGGTTAGTCATAATATCACGGACCGCATTGGTCAAGGCAATACCTGGTACAAAAGGCATAACCGCACCAGCTATAATCAAATCTGCCGTTGAAGGAAAACCTGTGTAGCGAGCCCAAAATTGGGCAATCATCCCAAAGACAAAGGCTCCAGCAAAGGCTGTCACAAAGGGAATTCGGATAAACTTCTCCACATAGAGAGAAAAGGCAAAACCAAATAAAGTCGCCACTCCTGCCCCAAGTGCGTCGTAGATATTTCCACTAAACATAATTGAAAAGAAAGGAGCGCTAAAGGTCGCAGCCAGAGTTACCTGCAACTTGGTATAGGGAAGGGGTTGGGCTTGCAAGGCTGTCAATTGCTTGAAGGCTGTCTCTAAATCAAGCTTTCCACCTACCAACTGACGAGAAATCTGGTTGACATCACAGACTTTTTCGATGTTATAAGAAGAGGAGGTCACGCGCTTCATACGCGAAATATTGGTATTTTCAATGGAGAAAAAGATAGCGGCAGGCATGGCAAGAACATTGCAATCCACAATCCCCTGCGAATGAGCAATACGAATCATGGTATCTTCTACACGATGAATCTCTGAACCACTTTTTAAGAGAATGGTCCCTGCTAGCATAATCACATCGATGACGGCATTTAGTTCTTTTGATTCTTCCATACTTGCCTCCTTTTATCAACTCCCTCTATTCTATCACAAATCTGGAGTCAAAAAAAATCTTTGCCACGAAATCATGACAAAGATTCTAGTATCACTATGGATTGTCTCGGGAAGTATCTCCTCGTTGTGAATTACCTTGCGGATTTCCCTGTGTTGGAGTGGATTCTGCATCCCCTTGTTCGTTAGGTTTCCGAGAAGAACTTGAGGACGAAGAAGAGGATGAGGATGAAGAAGTTGAAGAAGAATGAGTTTGTTTCGCTTTATAAATAGAAATTTTAACACGAGTGGTGTTTAAATCTACCTTTTCACCCGGTTTTGGACTTTGCTCTACAACAGTCCCCTCAGCTGTTCCTTCAGGAGCTGTAGACACTTCTACAACTTCGATATTGGCTTTTTTAACTTCATATATCTGTGTAAGATTATTGACTGCAAATTCTCGGCTAGAACCAATATAACTTGGCATTGAAATAGAATTTACTTTTTTAGCAACAGTCAGAACTATTTGAGTTGCCTTGCTAAGATCGTAGGTTGTTCCCTCCGGCAAACTTTGTTTCATGATTGTACCAGCTTCGATTTCGTTGGATTCTTCTTCCTCAATCTTAATTAGATTTTCTGGAACCTTCTTTCCTTTCAACTCTGCCACTACATCACTAGATTTTCTTCCAAGATAATTTCCGAGTTGGAAGGATTGCTGACCAGAAGACACAATTAAATTAATTTTTGTTCCTTCTTTACGTGTTGTACCAGCATCAGGATCGGTACGAATAACCCTACCTTCTTCAACCTTATCACTGGCCTCTGCTTTTTCTTCACCAACCTCAAAATTGGCTTTTTTAAGAGCTTCTTTAGCTTCTGCAACCGTCTGCCCTGCCACTTTTGGAATGGCAATGGTAGCGGGCGTTCTATATAAAATCCATACCAAAGATGCCACAACCAACAAGAAGGTCGCAAATAAAATTGGATAACGTGCTTTCATGCGACGGCGTTTGGTTGGCTTTGGACTAGGTACCGTTTTTTCTGTCTGATGAGGCTGGGGCTTAGGTTGAGGTCTTCCCTCTTGTACCGGAGCTTTAGGAATAGAAGTCAAGGTACTTTGTGGAACTTTAGGAAGAGTCTTGGTATCCGCCTTAGTCGCATCGTCAAAGACTAGCTTTGGTTCATTACGACGATTATAAGACAAACTACTAGACAAATCAACATACATTTCAGCGACTGATTTGTAGCGATCTGTCAATTTCTTGGCAGTTGCCTTGATAACAACATTTTCTAAAGCCTGAGGCACAGATGGATTTTCAGCTATAACCGATGGCAAGGGCTTCTGGAAATGCTGGAGGGCAATGGTCACCGCACTATCCCCATCGTAAGGAATATGACCTGTCAGCATCTCATAGAAGATAATCCCCATAGCATAGATATCACTCTGCACAGTTGCTTTAGAACCACGCGCCTGTTCTGGTGACAAATAATGAACTGAACCTAGCATAGAGTTGGTCTGAGTCAAACTCGTCTCTGCAAAGGCTACTGCGATCCCAAAGTCTGTAACCTTGGCAGTCCCATCTGGTGTCAAAAGGATATTTTGCGGTTTTAAATCTCTGTGAACAATTCCTCGAGTATGGGCTAAGCGCATAGCCAAAAGGATTTGTCCCATGATTCGAATCGCTTCTTCATTTGAAAGAGGGTGATGTTCCTTGATATAGCGTTTGAGGTCTAATCCAGCAACATATTCCATTGCGAGATACTGTTGCCCCTCTTCTTCACCAATATCTGTAATCCGAACGATATGAGGATGGTCCAGATCCGCCATGGCTCTCGCTTCCCGCTGGAAACGCGCCACAGCAATCGGGTCTGTTTGGTAGTTAGTCCTCAGGACCTTCACTGCCACTTCTTCACCGTCCAAAATCAAATCCTTAGCCAAATAGACATCTGCCATGCCTCCTCGACCAATTTGTTTGATAATTCGATACCGCCCGGCAAAAATCTTGCCGATTTGGATCATTCTGTTGCCTCCTCATTAACAGCAATAAGGGCAACTGTAATATTGTCCAATCCACCAGCATTGTTGGCAAAACGGATCAAGGTTGCTGCCTTATCTGCCAAAGGAATATCGCTGGTTACAATATCATAGATCTCACTTCCTGAAATCATATTTGTTAATCCATCACTATTAAGTAGGAGATAGTCTCCCGGCTCAAGGGTAATCATTCCAAAATCAGGCTGAATTTCATCTTTTTGACCGATTGACTGGGTAATAATATTTTTCTGTGGGTGGCTAGCTGCTTCTTCAGGTGTCAATTGACCTGCCTTGAGCAATTCATTGACCAAGGAATGATCGCTCGTTAACTGGTGGTATTCTTCTCCACGAATTAAACCAATACGAGAATCTCCAACGTGGGCATAAATAGCCTGATTGTCAATAATGGCTACAGCCTCAAGAGTTGTTCCCATTCCTTTATAGGCTTCATCTTGCCCCAATTGGTTAATCTTTTTATTTTCCATCTCAAGGTTGTTAGCAAACCATTCACGCACCTCGTTGATGGTATCAATTTGGGTATCTACCCAAGCGATACCTAAATCTGTAACCGCCATTTCACTCGCGATATTTCCTGCACGGTGTCCTCCCATCCCGTCAGCTAAGATAATCATAGTACGACCTGCTCTGTTGACGTAGTGGTTGACATAGTCTTGGTTATTTGTTCGTTTTTGACCAACATCCGTTAATATTGAAATTTCCATATGTCAGTTCCTTCCTAATCCGATATCTTGCGAAATTGGCTGATGAAAAATCCATCACTTCCATACAATTCAGGTGTAATGAGAATACAACCATCTTTCATGATATCCTTACATTCATGTTCTAGTTTTACCTGCTCAAATTCAGGATGACTTTCTAAAAATGCCTGAACGACTTGAAAGTTCTCCTCTGAGACAATAGTACAGGTACTATAAGTTATTATACCACCTTTGCGTAGTGTTTGACAAACACTACCTAATATTTCTAGCTGAATTTCCTGTAAGGACGCGAAATCTGCCGTTTCTTTATTGTATTTGATATCTGGTTTCCGGCGCAGCAGACCGATTCCTGAACAGGGAGCATCCACTAAAATCTTATCAAAAGAATTCTTACCAAAAAACTCATGCACCTTTCTGGCATCTAATTTTTGCGTTTGAACTCGGTCTGCAACTCCTAGACGTTGGGCATTTTCTTGGATCAAGCTCAGCTTATGGTCATAAAGATCTAGTGCAGTAACTCGACCTGTCGTCAGGTAAGAAGCTATATGGGCTGTTTTTCCTCCTGGAGCAGCACAGGCATCTAGAACCTGTTCATCACCTTGTAAATCAAGCGTCGGAGCAACCAGCTGACTAGACTCGTCTTGGATGGTAATGGCACCCTCTGAAAATAGGTCATGTCCCGCAAAGTGGCCTTGCTCCTTCACAAGACCAGAGGGAGACAAGGATGAATCACTGGCCTCCAACAAGACTTGGATTTCTTCTTTTCGGCTTAAATCAGTCACACGAATACTGGCCTTGTTGCGAACCAAAAGACTTTCAAAAATAGCTTGCGCTCGCTCTTCGCCGTATTCTTCCTTAAGTTTAGACACGAGCCAAACTGGGAGAGAATAGGTAATAGAATCACGCTTGTTTTTTCGTTTGATGCTAGTAATATCTGGCCAGCCTTCACGCAAGATACGACGAAGGACAGCGTTAACCAATTTTTCACTGCCTTTTTTACGAGTTTTGGCCAAATCCACTGCTTCATTAACCACAGCATGATCTGGAATCTTGTCCAAATAGCGTAGTTGGTAGGCACTCATGAGAAGAAGGACATAGAGCCAGCTGTCTAACTGGTCTCTGTCTTCGATAAAGTGGGATAGGTACCATTCCAGAGTCAGTTTACGGGCTACCGTTCCATAGACTAGCTCTGTCACCAAGCCCTTGTCTGCTACAGAGAGTTGACTTCCTTTGAGATGCTTATTTAAGGCGATGTTTGAGTAGGCTTGATTGATAAAGACATCCTCTAATACCGCTAGGGCTAAACTTCTTGCCGTTTCTACTTTAGTCACCAAATCGTTCTCCTACAGTCAATGTACGTCCAACTCCATTGAGGAAGGAAGCAATATCCATCTTAGGCTTACCAGCTGGTTGCACTTGTTTGAGGGATAGAGCTCCTTCTGCCGTCGCGACGATCAATTCTTTCTTGCCGATAGAGAGAATCTCACCTGGATTTCCCTGACCTTCTACTGCTAGGGCTTCATAAATCTTAAAACGGTCCCCCTTGAGGAAAGTATGGGCAACAGGCCAAGGGTTCATCCCACGGATCTGGTTAAAGAGTTGACGATTGCTTTTAGTCCAATCTAATTTTTCTTCCTCTGGCTGGATATTGGGAGAGAAGGTAACCTGACTTGGATCCTGCGGTTCAGGTTTGATTTCCCCAGCAATATAAGCCGGCAAAGTGTCCAAAAGCAAATCACGACCAACTAGCGCCAATTTTTCAAACAAGGTACCGACATTGTCCTCATCCGTGATAGGAATACTGCGACGAGAAATCATATCTCCTGCATCCATTTCCTTAACCATCTCCATAATGGTCACACCAGCTTCATCATCCCCTTGAATCAAGGCATAATGGATCGGCGCTCCACCACGGTGTTTAGGAAGGAGGGAAGCGTGAACGTTGACCGCAAAATCCATGCTATCAAGGAGTTTGCTTGGGAGAAACTGCCCAAAAGCAGCAGTCACAATTCCATCTGCTCCTAGTTTCATAATAGCTTCCATCTCTGGACTTCCAGATAGTTTTTCAGGTTGGTAGATAGGAAGTCCTGCCTCTTTGGCAGCCTGCTTGACTGGGGTTTCTTGGATAACTTTTTTACGACCAACAGCACGGTCTGGCTGGGTTACGACAGCTAGAATTTCATAACGGTCATCTGTCAAAAGTCCTTTTAAGACTGTTGCTGAAAAGTCGGGGGTCCCCATAAAGATTAATTTTGTCATATCTTCTCCTTCTTATAAAAATTGCTGCGGCTCATGGTCAATGCTGAGACGGAGCTCACTATTTTCCCGTTCTTGAGTCAAGGCCAAGACCTGGTTGAGGGTCGGCCCCAGCTCATCTTCTAAACGGTATTTAATTAAAATCTGGTAATGATAGAGGTTGTGGGTACGTGCGATGGGTTTGGGCGTCGGCCCAAGGATGTTACTGGTTTCAGACAAGCCTGACCTCAAAATGTTCATGACTTCATAGGCGCGTTTGACCACCTCTTCTTCTTTCTTGTGAGAAAGGGTAATACCAATCGTGAAATAGTAAGGTGGATAACCAAGTTGTCGTCTAATACCCATTTCATAGGCATAAAAGCCTTCGTAGTCCTGTTCCTTGGCAAATCGAATAGCATAGTGCTGCGGATTATAGGACTGAATCAAGACCTGACCAGCTTTTTCGGCACGACCTGCACGGCCTGCCACCTGGGTCAATAGCTGGAAAGTTCTCTCAGAAGAACGGAAATCGGGCAGATTCAAGGCCGTATCCGCATTTAGAACTCCGACTAGAGTTACATTGGGAAAATCCAAACCCTTGGCAATCATCTGAGTACCAAGCAATATGTCCGCTTCCCCTCGTCCAAACTGATCAAGCAAGGCTTGGTGACTGCCTTTCTTGCGCGTTGTATCCACATCCATGCGCAAAATGCGGGCCTGGGGAAAGAGTTCTGCTAGCTCGTCATAAGCCTTCTGTGTCCCTGTCCCATAGTAACGAATGCTGTGGCTCTTACAGTTAGGACAGACCTGAGGAATGTCTTTCGAAAAACCACAATAATGGCAGTTCATGTTCTTGGTATCCATGTGCAAGGTCAGGGAAATGTCACAGTTAGGACAAGTATCCACCGTCCCACACTCCCGACACATGACAAAGCTAGAATAACCACGGCGATTGAGCATGAGAACCACCTGCTCTTTTTTAGCCAGACGGTCTTGAATGGCTTCTAGCAAAGGAGGTGTAAAGTTTGATGTCTCGTTTTGTCCAATATAGTCCCGGAAATCAATCACTTGAACCTCAGGAATCGTAGCTAAAGGATTGGCACGTTGGGTCAGACGTAAGTGTTGATAGACGCCTTTTCCAGCCCGAGCACGGCTCTCTAAGCTCGGTGTCGCAGATCCAAGTACCAGAGCTGCTTGATTATACTGAGCCCGTAAAATAGCAACCTCTCTAGCATGGTAACGAGGATTACTATCCTGCTTATAAGTCGCTTCATGCTCCTCATCGATAATCATGACACCCAGATTTTTCAGTGGAGCAAAGATGGCAGATCTGGCACCCACAACAACTTGAGCGTCTCCACGCTCGACTTTGCGCCATTCGTCATACTTTTCACCACTGGATAGGCCTGAATGAAGAATGGCCACCTTGTCCCCAAAACGTGCTATAAAACGCTCCGTCATCTGAGGAGTCAGGGAAATCTCAGGCACCAGCAAAATAGCTGTCTTTCCCTTATCCAGGGCACCTTGGATAATCTGTAAATAAACTTCTGTTTTACCACTTCCTGTAATCCCTTGAAGGAGAAAGGGAGGCTGATGACTGCCAATCGCACTGACAACCGCATCACGCGCCCGTCTTTGTTCTGGATTCAACTTCAAAGGTCGACTTGCCTCAATGCCTTCAAAATAAGCAGCTGAGCGTTGAACTTCCTTTTGGACTATGGTCACAGCACCTTGTTCCACAAAGAAGTTGACTTGCTCCCGCGAATAGGTCTCTAACAAACTAGCCAAGGAAGCACTCTCAGGATGAGACAGCAAATAGTCTCTCAGTTCCAACTTTTTCTTGGCACGCGCAGAAATCTCAATATCTTCTAACCGCTCGACATCGACCTCGTACCAGGACTGGGTCTTGACCTTCTTTTGGTCAATCGCCTGATATTCCAGACCAAGTAAACCTTTCCTAGTCAAACGCATCATTTCTGCTTGCTTACCTAAATCTAGAGAAGAAAAGGCAAGTGAATCCTCTGAACCAAATAAGCGTTCTCGGTCTTGCTGACTCAGACCTTCCAGAGGATAGAGAATCTTGTCATAGCTAGAGTTCAGAAATCCCGGAAGCATAGCCTTAAGGATAGAGATTTTGTAAGAAAAGACAGACTTACGTAACTCCTCAGCCAGCCAGAGTTGTTCTTGCGTGAGTACAGGAGCAAAATCCAGTACCTCGGCAATATCTTTTAAATCTTGACTAGCGTCTTCTTCATCCGATTGGGACTCCAAACCAAGAACAATTCCTTGAATCAGGCGGTTGCCCTTACCAAAGGGCACATGAACCCGCATCCCAACTTCCAGCATTTCCTCAAATTCCTCAGGAATCCTGTAACTATAGGGCTGGTCCGTCTGCATCAAGGGCACATCTACGATAATCTTAGCTATAGTCATCTTCTCACCTCCTCCTTGTCAGTACATTCTTGCAATAGAAAAAATAAGATTGAGTCCCCCCAACCTTAAATTTTTTCACCATCTTCTTTTTCTTTAGCGATTTGCTCTTTGATTTTCTTTTCTTCTTCTTCTTTGCGACGTTTTTCTTCTTCGATACGGCGACGCACTGCTTCACGTTTACCTTCTGGATCTGGGTGAATTGTAACGTTCCCTGATTCGATTTCTTCTAAAGCGCGAAGAGTTGATTTTTCAGACTTGAAACCTTGAGTTGCTGGCGCACCTGCTTCCAATTCGTGGGCACGTTTTGCTTCCAAGATTACGAGTGAATATTTTGATGGAACCTTGTCGAGCAAGGTATCAATAGAGGGTTTTAACATCATTTGCTTGTACCTATTTTCTAAATTTTATCGGCTAGTTGGAGATTTTGGTAACATCTCCTGATAGTGACCAATGACACGATCCACACGGAAGTGCTCTGCTTCGATAACACGTTTGACACGCTCAGCAGCTAGGGGCACCTGATCGTTGACAATCGCATAATCATACTCACGCATGAGAGCAATTTCTTCCTTGGCTTTTTCGATTCGTTGGGCAATCACTTCTGCACTGTCTGTTCCACGACCTACCAAACGATCTTGCAATTCATCCAAATCTGGTGGTGTCAGGAAGATAAAGACAGCATCTGGAACCTTTTTCTTAACCTGAAGAGCACCCTGAACTTCAATTTCAAGGAAAACATCGATTCCCTTGTCCAAGGTTTCATTGACGTAGGTCAGAGGAGTTCCATAGTAGTTGCCGACATATTCTGCGTATTCCAACATCTGACCTTGACGAATCAGCTCTTCAAACTCTTCTCGAGTACGGAAGAAATAGTCAACACCGTCCACTTCTCCAGGACGTTGTGCGCGTGTCGTCATCGATACAGAGTATTGAAATTGGTTTTCAGAACTCTCAAAAATCTCTCTTCTAACCGTTCCTTTTCCAACCCCTGAAGGACCAGAAAAAACGATTAGTAAGCCTCGGTCTGCCATTGTGTCTCCTTTTAGTCAGTCTGTGAAATAACATTTCTCTAGAATAATGGCAAAAAGCCAGATTATCCTTTACAGTCTTTCTATCTAGTGTAACAAAAAAGCAGTAATTTTTCAACTGCTCTTTCTTATTTATTTGGCATAATCTACTGCACGAAGCTCGCGAATCACGGTTACCTTGATATTTCCTGGGTAATCGAGATTGTTTTCAATTTTCTCACGAACTTTGTGAGCCAAGATTGTGACTTTGTCGTCCTTGATTTGTCCTGGATTGACCATGATACGGATTTCACGTCCTGCTTGAAGGGCAAAGCTATTTTGTACCCCTTCAAAGCCGTTAGCAATTTCTTCCAAATCATGAAGACGCTTGATGTAGCTTTCAAGAGACTCACTACGAGCACCTGGACGAGCCGCACTCAAGGCATCTGCTGCAGCAACAATCACTGCAATCACGCTTTCTGGTTCGACATCACCGTGGTGACTAGCAATCGTATTGACAACAACTGGGTGTTCCTTGTACTTACGTGCCAATTCCGTACCGATTTCAACGTGGCTACCTTCAACCTCACGGTCAATGGCTTTCCCGATATCGTGAAGGAATCCAGCACGACGGGCAAGAGCCGCATTTTCACCAAGTTCGCTCGCCATGATACCAGCCAACTTAGCAACTTCAATCGAATGGCGTAAGACATTTTGTCCATATGAAGTACGGAACTGCAAACGTCCCATAATCTTCATCAAGTCTGGATGGAGGTTCGGCGCACCAATCTCATAGGCAGCGGCCTCACCGTATTCACGTATCTTATTGTCAATCTCTTGACGGTTTTTCTCAACCAACTCTTCAATACGAGCTGGATGAATACGACCATCTTTGAGCAACATTTCCATAGTCATACGGGCAATCTCACGGCGAATCGGGTCAAAACCTGACAAGGTCACCACTTCTGGCGTATCGTCGATAATCACATCAACCCCTGTCAAACTTTCAAAGGTACGAATGTTACGACCTTCACGACCAATAATACGTCCCTTCATAGTATCGTCTGGCAGGTGAACCGTTGAGTTTGTTGACTCCGCTACATATTCACCAGCGATACGTTGCATAGCTTGAACCAGGATATCCTTGGCCATTTTATCAGAACGTTCCTTGACCTCTTGCTCAGCTTCGCGAATACGGCTAGCAATCTCCTTGGTCAAGTTTTCCTCTGTCTGTGCCAAGATAATATCTCGTGCTTCTGCCTGAGACAGAGCACCAATACGCTCTAGTTCTGCTTCTTTTTGTCTTTCGACTTCCTCTAATTGCTCTTCACGCGCATCAAGGTTTTTCGCTCTATCAGAAATACTTTGTTCTTTTTGTTCAAGTGTTTGTTCTTTACTCGTCAAATTGTCGTCCTTACGATCAAGGCTAGCAGCTCTCTCTGTCAAACGACTTTCGATTTGTTTGAGTTCTTGACGTTCTGATTTGAATTCAGCGTCCACTTCTTCACGGTATTTTCTGGCTTCTTCTTTGGCCTCCAATAGTGCTTCTTTTTTAAGAGACTTACTTTCACGTTTGGCTTCATTAACAAGTAAATCCGCTTCACGCTCAGCTTGTCCACGTAAATTAGTTGCTTCTTGTTCAGCATTTAAAAGCATCAACTCTGCAGCTTCCTGAGATGATTTCATCTTGGCTGAGATGCTGACATATCCAATGACTAAACCAATGATGACGGCAAAAACAGCAATCGCAAGCGACATGATTTCCATGTTTTTACCTCATTTTATTGTTATTCCGAATGACATACATTCTTTTACATTCTACCATAAAAAAGTGATTTTCACAAACCTAAAATAGAATATGTTTTGGGGAATTTAGGGCACAATCACTAAAATAAACTTGTTATTTAAAAAGCCTACTTCGCAGTAGACTTAGTAATGATCTTTAAAGGACAAGAAAGCCACGCTATCTCCATCCATCATATAAATCAAGCGATTTTCTGCATCAATACGACGTGACCATGCTCCTTGGTAGTCATACTTGAGTGGTTCTGGTTTACCAATTCCTGTAAATGGATCGCGTTGAATATCCTTGATTAGTTTGTTGATTCGTTTTAGGGTTTTCTTATCCTGATTTTGCCAGTAGCAATAATCAGCCCAGGCATCTTCTGTAAACTTGAGCAGCATTTCTCACTCCTCAATAACATGGACCTGAGTACTTCCAGCACGGACTTGAGCCATTCCTCGCAAAACCTTATCAGAAAGTTCCTTATTTTGAGCAATTCTCAGGGTTTCCTGAATACTATCCCACTCACTCTTTGAAAGTACTACAATGTCCTCGTCTGGATTTTTATTGACCACCGTCAAAGGCTCAAATTCATCATTTACCTTCTTCATGTAGTCTTTTAAATGATTTCGGAATGTTGAGTAAAGAACTGCTTCCATAACCATACCTCGTTTTACCTCTTTTCCACTATTATACACGAAAAGAAAGAAATTGTCAGGAACTTG
Source organism: Streptococcus mitis (assembly GCF_946190065.1). Taxonomy (GTDB): domain Bacteria; phylum Bacillota; class Bacilli; order Lactobacillales; family Streptococcaceae; genus Streptococcus; species Streptococcus mitis_DE. The sequence goes on along the minus strand of NZ_CAMHZD010000006.1, from coordinate 36,359 downwards.
TACAAGATTTTCTTTTCTATCTATTTATACTCAATGAAAATCAAAGAGCAAACTAGGAAACTAGCCGCAGGCTGTACTTGAGTACGGCAAGGCGACGTTGACGTGGTTTGAATTTGATTTTCGAAGAGTATTATTCGTAAAAAATCTCAAAAAGCCCACCTTTCGGTAGACTTAGTTTGATTCTATTCTAATCGGCACTCTTCCAAAATTCTGCTCTGCTATACTTGGATTTCCTAGTTGGTAAATCTGGTCTGCCTTTTGGGTCATGCTATCCCAGGCTTCTTTACCAATTCGGCTGACTAGATTGACCTGCCCTTTCAGAGATTTAAGATGCTGTCTGCCTTTTTCAGTAAAGCCAAGGACATGAATCCCTTCTGGCAAGTCACTTTCTCTAGCCTGCATCAAAATATAGGTCAATAGGCGTCTGACACGCGCCTTGGTATATCGTTTGGTCGCAACCGCCTCGACTAATTCTTCTACAGACTGTGCTGGTTTAATAGCCTCTTTAATGCGCACAGCCATTTCTTGATTGACCTGATAGATGGTAGTTAGGTCGGGATTTGACAAGATTTGATAGCGTAGCAAGGGAAAATAGTCATCCCAGCTCACCTTACTGGCCTGCTCAAAGAGAGCAACAGAAGGCATAAAGCGTTCTAAGAAATCTTGGTCTGATTGGTGCTGACGGATGGCTGTTGCTGAGGCAAAGTCCACATCCTTGTCCACAGAATGGTAACCAGCGCCCTTACGCTGAATCGGATGCAGTTTGATGTTGTGTCCCGCAACTGCTTTGGCATAGGCGAGAGCAAGGACATGATTGGGCGTATTGCCAGAAAAATCAAGACCAGCAAATTCCTTCCACATAGCTTGGGTTTTCTGGGGATAAGAGAGAGAATCTGGTAGATTATCCACAAATTTCTCCATCTCAGCACCTTTCTCTGTGTATAAGTCAGCGATTTTTTGATAATCCAGAACTTCCTCCGTCCCAAAGGCTAAGGTATCAATCCCCAACTGGGCTAAGATATCCACAGCTCCTTGGCCAAAGAAATCTGCCGCCTGAACACTGACTAAAAAGGGCAATTCTACTACCAAATCTGCGCCATTTTCCAACGCCATATGAGTTCGTGTCCACTTGTCCACAATAGCAGGTTCTCCACGCTGCATGAAATTTCCTGACATAGCCACGATTTTCAGTCCCTCGGCCTGATCCAGCAGGTATTTGTGTCCATTATGAAAAGGATTAAACTCCGCGATAATACCTGTGATGGTCATGATAATCTCCTACTTCTGCGCGACAAAAAACCAACGGGTACTTGTCTCTGTCGGCTCCTTGTCCTCAAAGTCTGCATAGAGTTTGAAAGACTTAAATCCAGCCTGCTCCAGCAAAATATCATAGGTCAAGACCTCATAGGTTCGCTCCTCATGCACTTCATCGTGGCGACTAAAGGAACCATCCGCTTCCTTGACAAAGAAAGTCAACTCATGAACGATAGAGTGAGGCGCCGCATCCTCATAGGTATCCCATAGCATGGCGAAATCTTCTGCATTTTCATGATAAGAATAGCCTGGAAAAACTTCGTCTGTCTGGTAGGTCGAATGCACATCAAAGATGAAAACTCCATCTTCATTAAGGGCATTATACACTTCCTTAAAAACATCCCCTACTTCCACCTCATCCTGCATGTAGCAGATAGAGTCCGAATAACAAGTGACAAAGTCGTATTGACCTACCTTGGACAAATCCAACATATTGCCTTCAATAAAATCAATCTTTTGTTTGGCTGAAGCCGCTCTCTTCTCCGCAATCTTCAGCATATCTGCGCTCAAGTCAAGTCCAGTCACATCAAAACCAGCTTGAGAAAAGCGTACAGACTGGATGCCTGTCCCACAAGCCAATTCCAAGAGTTTTTTTCTCTCCTTTGTCTTAGGCAAATGACCCAGAGAAAAATCCGTCCATTTATCATATAAACTATCGTCCATGACCGCATCATAGACCGCCGCAAAGGTTTCATAAGTTGCCATAATCATGATACCAAGAGCCTCCATGGCAAACACCACTCGCCCTATACCTTTCTATCCATTTTTTCTAAAATAAGCAAAGAAACCCAGTTGGCTACAACTGAGTTCGTCTTCTAAGCAAGAGCTTCTGAAATATCTACTGACTCCGCCTCATGCCATAGCTTTTCTAAGTTATAGTGGGCACGCATTTCTTCTGAGAAGATATGCACAACAACCCCACCGAGGTCTAACAAGACCCAGCCTCCAGCTGCATCGCCTTCGACATGGCTTCCTTTAAAACCTGCTTCCGCTACTTTTTCACGGATATTGTCAGCGATAGCGTCCAACTGACGGCTATTCATTGAGCTAGTGATCACAAAGTAGTCTGTCACGCTGGTCAAATCTTGTACATCAAGTGCCAGGATATCCTCCGCACGTTTCTCATCAGCCGCTTTCACGACTAGTTCTAGTAATTCTTTTTCGTTCATTTAGTCCTCTTTCTAGAAAAGATGTTTGTAATCTAGGACATCTGCAAAGCGACCCTCCCAAATGCCCTCATAAAATTCATTTATCGTTACTGCTGGAATGTCTTTCCCATCAAAGGTTGTGACAGCACCTTCTGGAATAATAAGCTGATAGCCATATTCAAAGGCAACCTTGACAGAGGTATCCACACAATATTCTGTCTGCATACCACATAAAACTAATTTTTCAATCCCCTGTTTATCCAAGTATTCTTTTAAACCAGTTTCTTTGAAAATACTGTTATACTTCTTCTGAAAGACCTTTTCATCAGATTTTCGATTTAAAAGCGCAGATAACTGCCAATCTTCTGATGTTTGAGCTTCAGGATTCTCAATATGTTGAACATAGATAATTTCAATATTCTTACTTCTAGCCTGGTTTTGTAAATAAGAAATTTTTTCCAATAGACTATTTGTCTGAAAACCGGTTTCCACTAAAATATTCTGAACATCAATGATTATAAAAGCCGTCTTCATTTAGTCCTCTTTCAAATAGTGCACAAAGGCGTTATAGGTTTCAAGGGTTTGGGGATAGATGGGGAATCCCTGATGAGCTAGATGCTCCACGGTTCGAGCTGTTTCGTAGGCCACCGCCTTATTAAGCGATAGACTTGCAATCTCACGCGCTACATCCACTCCAGGAAAGGCTCGATTATGCTCTATATAGTCTGCGACGTAGATAACCTTATCAAAATCAGTCATCTGGTCAGCCCCGACTGTATGGATTTCAATAGCTCGCAGGATTTCTGGATCATGCAAATCCAAGTCTTCCTGAATCTTGTAAATGCCAACCATACCATGCCAGACATTATTGCCCCAATTTTTGAGGTCAGAATCTAGTTGATAACGGTCAATCAAGTCCAAAAATTCCTGATCTGACAGCTTTTTTGCATAGTCATGAAGAAGGCCGGCTAGTCCTGCTTTCTCGGCATCGATTCCAAATCGCTGAGCCAGTTCTATGGCTGCACGCTCCACACCCAAGCAATGGGTTAACCGTTTCTCGGGTAGAAGCTCTGCCATTTTTTCCAACAAAGCCTCACGAGAGCAGTTGATATAGTCTTGATAAGACATCAGTAGAGCCCCTCCTTCTCGATGTAGTCTAACACTGGCTGAGGTAGGAGAAAATTAGGTTTCCGACCTTGGGCAAGGAAGTCACGCACCATGCTGGACGAGATATCCATGAGAGGCACATCCACCCAGATAACTGGATAGGAAGTCCCTGCCTTGTAGCGTGGGCGCTGAACTCCCACAAACTGAACCATATCAACTAACTCATCAATTCTATACCACTTAGGTAGGTAATCAACCATGTCGGCCCCGATGATAAAGTAATAATCTGTATCTGGATTCTTCTCAGTTAGAAGCTTCATGGTGTCGTAGGTGTAAGAAATACCCTTGCGCTCCAACTCAATGGTTTCAATAGCTAGGCCTTCAATCCCCTCAATCGCCAACTCAAGCATCTTGAGACGATGGTGTTCAGGGATGGTTTCCTTTTTATCTACATGAGGAGGTTGGTATTCAGGCATGAGCAGAACCTGGTCCAGCCCCAACTGTTGTCTTACTTGATCCGCAACAATCAGATGGGCATTGTGAACAGGGTTAAAATTCCCCCCTAAAATCCCGACTTGTTTACGTTTTTTCTCCTTGATTTCTGGCTCCAACTCTACCTTGGTAAAGGGAGTCAATAGTTCGATTGCCATAGGCTAGTCTCCTTTATTTCTCTGTAAAAACAGTTATTTGGAGTAGATTTCCTAGATTTCTTTGACTTTTTTAGAAATCTTGCGATTTTCTTTCTTGCTGGATTGTTTAAACAAAATCAAGATGCGTCCGATTTTTTGGACTGTATCCACACCGATTTCTTCTTCCAAAATTTCAGCTACTTCGTGGATATTTTCATCTGTGTTTTGCAAAAGAGTAACCTTGATCAATTCGCGTGCATCAAGAGCTTGGCGAACGCTGGTTTTAATTTGGTCGTTGAGTCCATTTTTCCCGATTTGGATGATGGGTTTTAGGGTGTGTGCCTGACTGTTGAGGAAGGCACGTTGTTTTGATGTTAATGACATAATTTCTTTAAAAGAGTTTCTTTTTATACTTTTCTAAAGTGGTGGCGGACGTCAGCAAAGTCCTTTGGACTTTCATGACTAAAATTTGAGCCTAAGGTCTCAAATTTTCCGCAGTTGGTACAATCACTTGTACCAACTAACACCACGGCGAAAAGTATTCTCTACGGGCTCGCAGGACTCGCCCGAATCTAGATAACTCTTTCCTTTCTGTGTTTAAATAATGGCTTTTCGTGGGACGACGGCGACGCCTTCTGGTGCCCAAACGGCGACTTTGGCTGTGCCTGTTACGCGGATCCAGCCGAGTCCAGAGATGACTAGGTCTGTCTTTTCCTTAATGTTAAATACATGCTGAACTAGTTTTGGAAAATCTTCTTTTTCCTTACTATTTGGTGGTGTCAGAAGGGTTCCGACGTGCTTATCGTAGAAAGCACTAGCGCCTTCAAGCTTAGTACGATGAAGTTTCAATTCGTTGTCAAAAAAGGCTGTGAATCCTTGCTTTTCACCCGCAATGAAGTCAAAGCGTCCTAGACCGCCTAGAAACAGGGTTTGTTCAGGATTGAGCTGATAGGTCTTAGGCTTGATTTCCTTTTTGGGGCTGACATACTTGAGGTTTTTGGCCGTCAAGTAGTGGGCCATCTGGTGACGGTGGATGATTCCTGGCGTATCGTAGATATAAGATCCGTCGTCAAGCGGAATCTCAATCTTATCCAAGGTTGTCCCTGGGAAACGCGAAGTCGTGATGACATTTTGATCACCCGTGATTTCTTGAATAATAGCATTGATTAGGGTTGATTTTCCAACGTTGGTCACACCGACCACATAGACATCGCGACCCTTACGGTAGTGTTCAATCTTGTCAATGACTTCCTTGATGGCATGTTTGTTTTGGGCTGAAGTTAGGACGACATCCACAGGACGAAGCCCTTCTTCGTGGGCACGTTCCATGAGCCACTGGCTAATCTTGCCTGGTTTAACAGACTTGGGCAAGATATCTTTTTTATTTCCCACCAAGAGGACATCATTGCCCGAGACAAAACGTGGCAAACCTGGGATGACAGAGCCATTAAAATCAAAGATATCAATGACATTGACCACTAAGGCATCACTGTCTCCCACCTCGTGCAAGAGCTTGAGGAAATCATCGTCCGTCAACTGGACATCCGTGATCTCATTATAGTGGCGGAGACGGAAACAACGTTGGCAATAGACTTCGCCAGTCTCCAAACCTTTTTCAAGTGCCGACTGGGGGGTAAATCCAAGACCAGCCTTGTCTGTCGTCTGAATGGTTGCTCCACAACCAATACAGAGAATTTCTTCCATAGTTAAATTCCTTTTTTATATGTGATCGGTCCGTACTTTTCAGTGATTTTTCGCATGACATGACGCTCACGAGCTCGGTTAATCTGCGTTTTGATTGAGTCATGTTTGACCAAGGGTTTGACTAAAATCGAGCGAATACCAGCACGGTGGGCTGCTCGAATATCGGTCATGAGCTGGTCACCAACCATGACTACTTCACTTTTCTCATAGTGAAATTCCTTCATGGCACGATCAATCCCAAATGTGAAGGGCTTCAGAGCCCAATAAACGTAATCAATTCCAAACTTCTCAACTGCTCGTCGGACCCGTTTTTTGGTGTTATTTGATACCACGATGATGCGAATGCCCGCGTCCCGAAGATCATGTAGCCATTGCTTCATCTCTGGCGTCCCATCAGGGTTGTTCCAAGCAATGAGGGTATTGTCCAAATCGACCAAAACAGCCTTGATTCCCTGCGCCTGCAGGCTTGGAACTGTCAGATCATAAACTGCTTCCACAGCAAAATCTGGCATGTAATTTTCAATCGACATTCCGGCTCCTTTTCTTAACTTTTTTTCGCAATTTTCCTTAATAACAATGACAAAACAATCCACAACCCAGCACTGGCTAAACTAATGTAGAGCCAAGCATGGGGCTCATCTGTTAAAGGTAGGGGAACATTCATTCCGAAAAAGCCTGTCACGACTGCCAAAACCGCTAGCAAGACTGAGATGATAGTCAAGGTTGTCAAATTATCATTCAGGTTGTTGTTTAGGATGTTATTGTAAGATGCTGATAGTTGTTGGAGGACCTGAGAAATCAAGTCTGTCATGGATACCAGCTGATGAGCCTCAATCATAGCATCATCAAACTGTTCTCTCTCAATCTCGTTAAAACTGCGATAGAGGGCATGCCCTTGAATATGCTCCAGCAACATGCGATTTTGCTTGGCAGCCGCAGTGAGGTAAACCATACCAGTCTCCAAGTCGGAAAGGGCAAAGAGGTTTTTCTTGGTCGTCCTCTGGCGCAAGAGACCATTGACTTCATCCTTACTCTTGTCCATCTGTTCGATGACAGGATAGTAGGCATTGCTGATGATTTCCAGACTAGCAAAGAGAAACTTGTAAATCGAAAGCGTGTCATGACTCTCCAGATAACGGGTCATCTGTTCAATGACATAGGCGTTCTTAGTATTACTAATGGTAATTAGGCGACGATGTTCTACGATAAAGGTCATGGGAAAGGCTTCGTAGTATGCCTTATCCTTTTTCAAGTTCAAGACATTGTAGATAAAGGTCACAGTCCCATTTTCACGGTGATAATCCATATGGGCGCGCTCATTTCTATCCAGTGCGTATTCAATGGTTTCCTTATCCAAACCGTAGATTTCAGAAAGGTCCTCTAGTTTTTTCAACTTGTCCAAATCTAGGTTAATCCAGGCGCAACCATTGCCCAACTGTTTTTCTAAAAACATCTTCTCTCCTTTACCAAACTCTTTCTATTGTACCATAAATCTGCTAAAATTTCAGGCCTGGTCTGTCCGAGAGAAATTGCTGACAACGGTGATATTCCGATTGGGAACGAAGTGCAGAACCTGGTCTTCTCCTCTGAGTTGCGTCGTCCGAATGCCGACACTGACAACCTTGCCCGATACAGTAATAGGACCATTTGTCAGAACAACCTCATCTCCCACATCCAATTGACGTTCAAAGAGGATGAAAAAGCCATTGATAACATCAGACAGAAAACCTTGAGCTCCCATCCCAATAGCTACCCCAGCAATCCCAGCACCTGCCAGCAAACTAGAAACTGGCAAACCCAAAATAGACAAGATACAGTAAAGTAAAAAGAAATAGAGGGTATAATTAAACACATTCTCTAATAAACGTGAGATGGTTTTCTGACGCCCGACATCATGATGAGACATTTTTAGAGAAGGTTTGACAATTCTCTGAACCATTGTATGAAGCAGTTTTTTAGCTATGTAGAATAGCAAAAATAAAAATAACAGAGAAAGTACCTTGGTTAAGATATTTTCAATAATCGTTGTTATATCAAGCTTATTGAGGTAGGTTTGAATAAATTCTTTCATAGAAAACTCCTTTCATTTATTATACCATACTTTCACAAGTGATGAATCTCCATAAATATTCAAAAATAATAGCAAAAATAGACAGAAAATTCTTGATTTTAGTTCATATTTATACTATAATCATAAACATTACACAACTAAGGAGGTTGTTATGAAAAAAATCATTCATGCTTGGAATAAGGCAAGCCTAATCAAAAGGATTTTGATTGGTATGCTTGTTGGAGGAATCCTAGGACTGACACTTCCTAACATTTCAGGAATTGGTCTACTCGGAGATCTCTTTGTTGGCGGTCTAAAAGCCATCGCACCTATTCTAGTCTTTGCCCTCGTTGCTAACGCCCTTTCCCAACATCAAAAGGGACAAGATAGCAACATAAAAACGGTTATCTTCCTTTACTTGGTAGGAACCTTTGCAGCGGCACTTGTTGCTGTCTTAGCAAGTTTCATTGTCCCTGTTGAGATTACCTTAAATAGTGCCAATACAGAAATCGCACCACCAGATGGAATTGGCCAGGTCCTCAGCAATCTCTTGCTCAAACTGGTTGACAATCCAATCAATGCCCTCGTTACTGCTAACTACATCGGTATCTTATCTTGGGCAGTTGTTTTCGGTATTGCTATGAGAGAGGCCAGCAAAAATAGTAAAGAATTGCTGAAAACCATGGCTGATGTGACTTCTAAGATTGTCGAATGGATCATCAACCTAGCTCCATTTGGAATCCTTGGCCTTGTCTTCAAAACCATCTCTGATAAGGGAATCGGCAGTCTCGCAAACTACGGTATTTTACTAGGATTATTGGTTACAACCATGTTCTTTGTAGCTCTGGTTGTTAATCCACTAATTGCCTTCCTCTTTATGAAGAGAAATCCTTACCCTCTCGTTTGGAAATGTTTGCGTGTCAGCGGTGTGACAGCCTTCTTCACTCGTAGTTCTGCGGCTAACATCCCTGTCAACATGAAACTTTGCCATGACCTTGGACTCAACCCAGATACCTATTCCGTTTCTATCCCACTGGGTTCTACTATCAACATGGCAGGGGCAGCAATTACTATTAACGTTTTGACCCTTGCTGCAGTAAATACTTTGGGAATCCCTGTTGACTTTGCGACAGCCTTTGTTCTTAGTGTAGTAGCAGCTATCTCTGCCTGTGGTGCTTCTGGTATTGCGGGCGGTTCCCTCCTTCTTATCCCAGTTGCTTGTAGCCTTTTTGGGATTTCTAACGATATTGCCATGCAAGTTGTTGGGGTTGGATTTGTGATTGGAGTTATCCAAGACTCATGTGAAACAGCCCTCAACTCTTCTACAGACGTCCTCTTTACCGCCGTTGCCGAATACGCAGCAGCCCGTAAAAAATAACTCATAAAGGCAAGCCTGCTCAGGTCTTGTCTTTTCCGCTTTTATACTAACCTACTAGGAAATCCATATGTCTATTAGCCAACGTACGACAAAACTCATCTTAGCTACCTGTCTTGCCTACCTTCTTGCTTATTTTCTCAATCTCTCCTCAGCTGTCTCGGCTGGGATCATCGCCCTCTTGAGCCTATCCGATACTCGTAGAAGTACCTTAAAACTGGCCCGCAATCGACTCTTTTCCATGCTCCTAGCTCTAGCTATCGGTGTTCTGGCTTTTCATTTGAGCGGATTTCATATCTGGAGCCTTGGCCTCTATCTAGCCCTTTATGTGCCTCTAGCCTACAAAATGGGCTGGGAAATTGGTATCACACCAAGTAGCGTTTTAGTTAGCCATCTCTTGGTGCAAAAATCAACCTCTCCAGACCTTCTAGTCAATGAATTCCTTCTCTTCGCTATCGGTACAGGATTTGCCTTGCTTGTCAATCTCTACATGCCTTCACGAGAAGCCAAAATTCATCACTACCACACATTGGTAGAAGAAAAGTTAAAAGATATCCTCCAGCGCTTCAAATATTATTTATCCAAGGGAGACGGACGCAACCGAGCACAGCTGGTAGAGGAATTAGACACCCTTTTGGAAGAAGCCCTCAGACTGGTCTATCTAGATCACTCTGACCACCTCTTTCACCAGACCGACTATCATATCCACTATTTTGAGATGAGACAGCGACAAAGTCGTATCCTGCGAAATATGGCCCAACAAATCAACACCTGTCACCTAGCTGCCAGTGAAAGCCTGATTTTGGCCCAACTCTTTTCAAAAATTGCTGGGCAACTGAGCCAGACCAATCCTGCTTCTGATTTACTAGATGAAATCGAACGCTATCTGGAAGTCTTCCGTAACCGCAGTCTGCCCAAGACAAGAGAAGAATTTGAAACCCGTGCCACCCTCCTTCAACTCCTACGTGAAGCCAAAACCTTTATCCAAGTAAAAGTTGACTTTTATCAAAAATATGGACAGTAAAAAAGAAAACTTCAGACCAATCACAAAAGGTGAATATCTGAAGTTTTCTTTTATTTGTAAGTTATCACCATAAAGGTTAATAGTAAAACGAATAAGGCCAAACTCACCAATAAAGTAAGAACCTTGACCAAGGTATTGCTCTGCCAGTAGCTTGGTTTACCAATATTACTGGTCGCATCCATGGAAAATAGTTGATTTTGACGAGGTTGTATGGTTACCAATACAATCAAAGCAAGAGAGAGGACAATAGCTAAAACAATCAGTATGTCAATCATAAGCCTACCTCAAAATTCCTAGCAGTGTAAAGAGTAAACCAATCAGAATCATTAAACCCAAGATGAGTGAAAAAGTTTTACTAATCTTTTCCCCTCGGGTTTCTTTTTCTTTCTTGATAGGTTTTTGTTTCAACTCTTCCATACGACCTTCAACGTCTTTGTAAAATAAATCTTCCTCTGACATGTTAGCCTCCTAAAACAGTTTGCATGGTTTCCTGATATCGCACCAAGTCAACATAGTTTGCATGTTGTCCTTGTTTGCCAAGTGCCTGACGCATTTGATCAACATCTGAAAGAGCCAGTTTAATTGTCTCAACCAAAGCAGGAACCTCACTACTTTCAAATAGATGGTCTGGAGCGATATAGAGTCTATTATGGACCGTCTGATTGAAGCCCAGAATCAAAAGATTATGCTCAAAGGCCTGACGCACTGCCTGCAATAACTCATTACTATGGTTTATATCCAAGTAAATATCCGACAGTTGATACAGCTCCTGAATCTTCTGTGGACTAGCGTTCTGGTAAAGGACCACATTAGGATAGCGAAGCATGTCTAAGAGCTTAGAAGACATCTCTGTCACCGCTGCGATACGGAAAGTAACATCAGGCAAGGCTTCTACGATTGATTCTACTTGCTCAATCTGATCTGAATTAGTCAAGATTAAGGCATCTCGTCTTAGGAAATTATCCCGTTTAAACTGATAATGGTAACCCAAGTGCACAAACTGATCATGGTATTTCTCATCAGTCAACTCTAAAGCACGCTCATAAGTCGCTTTGTTTGGAATGATAATCTTCTTAGTACGCACATCATCGCTTTCCAAAATCAACTGCATATTGCCTGGAATGGCATCATAGAGAGGTTCCTGCCACACCAAAACATCTGAGCCAGATTTATCTGGATGATGGAAGGAAACCAAGAAAGGAGTCGCTAGAGTATTAAAAACAATCTGATGCTTATCTAGCCCCAAATCTTGCAAAAAGAAAGTGATAAATTCTACTCGATTGGCAAAGTAACGCATGGATTGATCAGGTAAGGTCAATAAGATATCACCTGTCACATGGTTTTCCAGTAAAACTTCCTGACCATTGACATCTTGGTAAACCGTCATGATCGGCTCACTATCAGCACTATAGGTCGTTGTCGCAAAGCAAGCACCAAAACGATTATAATGATCAACCTGGCGTACTCTTCCTTCCAAGTCTTTCCAATCTATCTGTTTAACCAATCGAGCCTGCATTCCCTCAGCATAATGAATAACGGCTCTCTCCTCTATCATATCTTCAATACGAGCAGACTGATTATTTCCTGAAATTTCCCAAAAAGCTGGAACAGGGACTTGGTTAAAATAAAGAGGTTTTCCCTTTTCATAACCTAGATAATAGGTAAAAGGGGATACCAGACCATCAGGCAGAAAACCATCTGCATCGATGACTACTCCAAGATGAGAAAGACAAGTAGCCACGAGACTTTCATGTAAATCTCGACTTTCCTGACTATAACGATCATAAAGTTCAATCATGGAGCACCTCCTCTACTGTTTTCTTCCACTTTTCTAAAATTTCTTCGGTTAAGAAGCCTTCTGCAATCTGGTAAGAATGGGCACGCATATCCGCCAAACGATTTTCTTGATACAGTTGACAAATCTTAGCTGCATAAGCTTGCTTGATTTGATCCTCCACATGGTCAGATGAAATTGGAATCAGATAACCATTTTGCCCATCTTCTATAAAGGTCTGATTCCCATAAGGCACATCAAAACCAATTAGAGGAAGGCCTGAACCAATAGCTTCCATCAAGGTCAAACCAAATCCTTCACTGGTAGAAGCCGTCAAATAGACCTCATACTGGCTATAAATCTGCGAAAGTTCCGCATGTCCTTTGAGTTGGATATAATCCTCTGCCTTATGAGTAGCAATAATGTCTCGAAGAAGAGCGTCTTCTCCACCGCTACCATAGATATCAAAGGTTAATTCAGGGATTTCCTTGCGCGCCTCAATGACTGCCTTGACTAACCAATCAATGTGTTTTTCTTTGGCAAGACGTGAAGCGGTAATCAAAGAAAATGGCTTACGTCCCTGACTTGACTCGGTCAAGGAATCAATACTACCTACAGGAATGGTAACAACCTTTGGTCGGTGATGTGTATATTTAGCAAATTGCTCTTGCAACACTTCATTCTGTCTATCAGTTGATACGATAAAGAAATCAACCTTATCTGCATTGGTAAACTGATAGTCATAATAGTTGTTCCAAAGGATATAGTCCTCATTTGTAGCATTTTCACTATAATGTTCCGCATGGACAACTACCGCTAGATGCGCTACCTGCGCTTCCTCAAACACAACCTGACCAATGCCTGTCTCCCTATCAAGAATGACCAAATCAGACTTGTTCAAATTCAAGGATTTCATAAAAGCACGCATGAAAGCTTGCTTTCCATAGAAAATCTTATCCTTAAAACGATAAACTTCTTCCTTGCCTTGATTCATCAAGATATCATAGGCTGGAGTCCCGTTTTCATTGTAAAAAGTTCGTTGGTATAGGACTGCAACATTGTCCTTGGGAGCAAAATACTCGCTACAATAACGCGTATAAGAAAAGTAATCCTTACGAATCAGTTTTCCTTTAAAGACATACTCTGCATGTTGAACCAAGTCCTTACTCTCATCCACCAAATAACAGGTGACAAACTTATCTTGGTCAGAAAAGAAGATACGTAAAACCTTGCCATTTTTTTCTCTGTGACTTTCAACGCCACCAAAGTAAGCCAAGACATCATCCACTGTCACGCTAGCCGGTGCAATCTTGATGTCTGTAAAATGATTATAAAGCCAAATCACTTGATCATCATCAAAACCAATATTGGCTGTTAAGTGCTGAATATTATCAGCTAAAATCATATCTGTAAAGATAAACTTAGAGGACAGATTTAATTTCCGAAAAACACCAGCACGGTAGGCTTGGGCGTATTCAACACCACTACTAGCCCATCCAAGTCCTAAATTTATATTGTAAATTGTCATATTTTCCTCTTTTTATGGGAAATGAGTCATAATCTCACCCTTAGGAGTAACTTCAACCAGGCCCATCAGGAGATTACGCACCATATCCGCACGGATTTGTTCTTTCATAGCTTCAAAGCCCGCGTAGGCTTCTTGATAATACTCTACGATCGGGTTTTTCTGACTAGCAGACTGACCACCGATAGCCATAGATAACTGTTGTAGATAGTCTACCTGCTCTACCCAGTTATCATCGATAGCCTTGAGCATAGAAAGTCGTAAAAACTGTTCATACAGACCATGTTGATCAAGTAATTCTTTCTTTGCAGAAAGTTCTTTATCAATCACCTGCTTCATAAAGCTACGAACTGCAGTCTTGTCAGTCACATCTATATGATCTGGAACTTCTTTAATATGAAAACTAATATTGGTCACAATGAAGTGGAAGAGTAGCTCTCGGCTTTCATAGTCTGAAGAAGTCACTTGATCTATGTAGCTAGCAATGATTTCCTCCACAACATCTTCTAAGTCGCGAGAGCCATCTATTAGACGATTACGCTCCTTGTAAATCAAATCTCGTTGAATATTCATACTCTCAGCATATTCTAGAGTCTGACGGCGTGCCGAACGTCCAGCACTATCACTAGCATGCTGAGCCTTTTCGACTAGCTTCCGATATTTACGACCTTTCAGTACTTCCGGTTGAGTCATATCTTGAACCTGATAGTCTTTATACTTTTTATGCACCCAAGATGGACCAAATTTCTTAATAACATCATCTTCCAGAGATACAAAAAACTTACTCATACCTGGATCTCCCTGACGGCCAGAACGGCCACGAATTTGCAGGTCAATCCGTTGGCTTTCCATCCGCTCAGTCCCAATAACAATCAAGCCCCCAAGTTCTGCAACTCCCTTACCAAGCTTGATATCCGTACCACGTCCTGCCATGGAGGTAGCCACTGTCACAGCTCCCATTTGACCTGACTCGGAGATAATCTGAGCCTCACGCGCCGCATTATTAGCATTTAAAACATTATGGGCAATTCCCTCTCGAAGCAAGAGTGACGAATAAAGTTGAGACATTTCAACTGAGCCTACAAAAACGAGTAAGGGATTCCCCTTAGCATGGTATTCTTTGATGTATTCTAAAGACGCATAAACTTTCTCTGGTAAAGTCACATAGAGATTATCTGGATAATCAATCCGTTGTCTAGGACGGTTGGTTGGAATGCGTACTACAGACATATTGTAGGTTTCAATAAACTCTTTTTCTGCAACCTTACCTGTCCCTGTCATACCAGATATCTTATTAAACATTTTAAAAAGACTCTGATAGGTGATAGAAGCCATGGCCCGTGTTTCTGGAGATAATTTGACATGTTCCTTGGCTTCAATTGCCTGATGGAGACCTCCCTGTAGTTTAGTCATCTCCATCAGACGACCAGTTCCCTTATCCACCAGCACCATTTCATCCCCACGGATGACATAGTCTTTATCTTTAGTAAAAAGTTTATGGGCTCGAATCGCATAAACTAAATGACGAGCAAAAACCGCATGTTCTTCCTTGTAAAAATGATCTATTCCTAAGAAGCTTTCAGCAGCCTTAGCCCCTTTGGTAGTGAGCCAGACCTCATCCTTTTCCTCCTTAAAAATATAGTCCTCCCCTTCTACCAAAGTCGTTACCAGCGTATCAATAATACGGTAGTGATTAGACTGAACACGGGGAGAACCCGCAATAATCAACGGAGTTTGTGCACTATCCAGCAAGATATCATCAATTTCATCAATAATGACATAGTTAAAAGGTCGCAAAAACTTACCTTCTTCATTCGAAGCCAGATTATCATTTAGGTAATCAAAACCTAAATTACTATTGGTTGTATAGATGATATCCGAAGCATAGATACGTTTCTTTTCTTCAGCTTTCATTTCCTTTTTGGAATCCCCTGTAAATGGGACCCCTATAGTCAAACTTAGGAAACGATAAACTTGGCCCATTTCCTCTGCATCCCGCTTTGCTAGATACTCATTAGGCGTAACAACCATCACTCCTTCTCCTGAAAGAGCGTTCAAATAGACCGGCATGGTGGCTGTTAGAGTTTTCCCTTCCCCTGTGTTCATCTCAGCAACATTTCCGTAGTGCATGACAATAGCTCCCATGACCTGAACATCATAGGGAAACATCCCTAAAATCCGCTTGTCTGCTTCACGCACCACAGCAAAAGCTTCTACCAATAGGTCATCAAGAGTTGCTCCCTCAACAAGACGTTGGCGAAACTCCACTGTTTTTGCCGCTAGTTCCTGGTCTGATAGAGACTCCATCTTTTCTTTAAGGGCATTAATCTTTTTTAAAATCCTTTTGACTTTCCGCAACTGAAAATTTTGATATATACCTTTAAACACGATTCGTCTCCTTAATAGAAAAAGAATAAAAATCCAAGGACTCAAAACCAGCACTTAAAAGGGAGACTTGGTAGGTATAGGTATCATCAGGATAGGTAAAATCAAAGACTTTCATCTTTTCAATTTTCTCTTCAATCACATCCCCATATCTATCAAAAAATGCAATCTTTGTATAGACTCCATTTGTAGGATGGCATTCAAAATTCATGCATAATTGATAATCCTGTTTTCTTTTAAGCAAAGGAAGACTGGGCTGAGTTCTAAAGGCTTGATAGTTCACATTAGAAAACCATGTTTTGAGAATCTCGCCAGATGGCAATAGAGGATTATACAGACGAACACTTTTGTCAGGATAATAAGATACAGTTGATCCGTACATATACGTTTCTCCTACTTCCACCCAATTAATTTCTTGTCTTTGTTTAATGATCATTGACTACCTCTTCCAAAATCTGATTTCAAAATCATACGGTAAAAATGTAGAAACCAAGCAATATTGGTGTTTGAATCATCATTGTGTCGTCCATCCGTACCTTTAGATAAAATCTTAGCCCCTGTATAACAAAGATATTCTACTAACTGATCGTAGGCTTTACTGTCCATATCTTCATCCTTCATATAGGAAAGACCGAAAGTTGTCTGGGTAAAATCAGCCTTTTTAAAAGCATTCCAAAAACGTTGATCCAAATCTTCCATATGATGAGAACTAACTCCACCAGTCTGATGTCTCAGAACATCAAATCCTGTATTAAATACGCCTGGTGCCTCTAAACGTCCTCGTCTTGCAATAGTCCCAATATTAGCTAATGGCTTCCCGACAATAACTGCAGGTGGTTCAAAAGCGGCTGCATAATAGAGAGACGGAAAAGTTCCCATGGAAAGACCAGATAAAATCAAATCTTTAGATGTCAAACCAAGATAATCCAAATAGTATTGAATGGTTTCCTTAATCTTATTCTCTAATTCTTGACTACCAAGGTAAAAGGCTCCACCTTGAATACGAGGATCTGAGAACAGAAGAAAAGGACATCCTAAATCTTTCATCATCCAATATCCCTCGAATCCCTCGGCAAGACGAAAACCTGAAAAATAAACAGCTAAAGGGGGCTTGAAATCACCCGGATGGAAAAAGTAGTTAATTTCATCACGCTTACTATCATGTAGGATATTCCCACCTAAAACAAACTTCCCAAACTGTTTACGACTCCAGCGCTGATGAAGACTACCAATCTTTAAAATTCCCTGACCTCGTGCTTCTACAGATATGGCGAGATAGCAATCTCCCTCTTTATTTTCCATAATGAGTGCTTGCTCTAGGTCATTTTCAGTCACTAGGATTTCTTCAAAAATTCCATCAACAGACCCACTCCATATCTTATGAATGACCAATCGTAACTCACAATTACCTTGTTTTTCATACTCCAGCCACAACTCAATAGGAAGATTTTTACTAACCACAATGTTGTATGACCAATAAGCAAGCTGGGAAAAAGTATCACCAAAATCCCCTTCTAAAGCCAAATATTCAAATCCTTGATAAGAAATAGAACCTTCAAAATCGGGATGAATCTTAATAGTAAAAGGATTTACTTTATCCCCATATCCCCCACCAAAGAGTGAAGTTGATAAATCATTGAGTAATTCCTGAGGGGCCGAAAAATCTACAGCCTGAGCACACCGCTTTTTTAAGCAATCAAGAATACCCAAATCTGTCGTTTGAAAATCTTGACTATAAAGTAGAGTATAAGGTTCGATATGGTGTACAAAATGCATTAAATCTCTTATATACTGACCATCCTCTACCAAGATTGCATGAAAATTTGTGATACTATCCATTTCCATCATTTTACGGAGGGCTAGCGGTGAATTAGGGCAAAAATAATACCAATCCATATTTTCAGGAATTTCATAATAATGAGCCCAATTATCAATTCCTATCTGTAGGATTTTATAATCCTTTGACATCTGTAACCTCCTCAATCCAGTGATGCAACTTATCTAAAAATCGTTGACCAGTATGTTCCTTGATTTTATCAATAGAGTATACTAGAGCTTGATTCCACTCTTTTAGTCTATCTGTATAGTAATGTGCAGCCTTGGAAAATTCTGTCACATCTGAAATCAAATAACCATTTTTCAAATGTTCCACATAGACAGTTTCAACTAGGTTGATTTGAGGAATTCCTGCACTAATACCAGCTATCTGAGTATAGAGGTGGGGTTGTTTATTCAAATCCACAATCAAACGGACAAATTCTAGTGTTTTTATCAAATCTAACTCATCATTCATATTGACAAACTGAAAACGCATTTCCTGCTCTTGGTTTTCTTCTAAAGGATTTTCTGCCCCACCGTAGTCTATTCCTTTTTCTAAACTATCCGTATAGATTTGTTCCTGAATGATTTCATTTACAAGGCTTTCCACTTCCTCCATCTGTTCCCGACTAGCAGAAAAGGCTCCAAAAATGACCTCAGTATCTTTATTTTCAGCGACAAAGTCCAAGACTTGAAGTAGAACTTGCTTATCAATCCCCTGCTCAAAATCCAGTTGATAGTAAATTATTGATTCTTTTCGAGTCTGACTTCGACCGAGTCGTAAACGCGTATCAAAAGGAGAGAGATGATAAAATTTATCTGATAGTTTAGGATATAGTTCCTGCAAGAGTTGTAAACTATCCTCTCTATCCACTAGGACTAGGTCTGCTTGTTCAAATGATGAAGCTAAGTCTTTAAAACTAGCTTGAGAATTCCGATTAATGAAAAGACCCAAAATTTTAGCAGTGTCACTTGGTAAGCAACTGAAGATAAATTGGTCATGATGAGGATGAGAAGGAATGATAAAAATATCCTGTTTTTTCTTTTGCTTTTGCAGATATTTATCAAAATATTCTGTGACTAGTTGACTCATATCAGTATAGTGAAGCTGTTTAAAACGATAACCAAATATTGGATTTACCTCTACTCGTCCTTCCTCGTTTAAATGCTCCCTAAATCTCCAGATACCTTTAGAATCTAAATATTCTTGATATGTAGGCTGACCATTATCAAAATAAATGACACTCGATACAAAACCACGATCATCCATGATGTAGTGCTTACTCATCTGTCCATCGAAATCAAAATATTGGATCTCACTAATAAAGCCTTCTACGCCATGTTCTACCTTTGCATACTTTTTACCATTTTTTTGAACTACTATTGCAAATGGACTATACAGAAACTGGCAATCACTATCCCACTCTATATCTCTCAAATTGAGAACCTGGGTGTGGGGGTCTTGCAAATCTTGCATGTCATCAAAGATAGAATAAACTTCTGTCTCTAAGACACCATGTCTATGTAAAAAATAACGTAAATGTGGCTGATAGGCTAATACTAATAGTCGAGATGCTATCTCTTGTCTTTGAAAAAGCCTAATTTGATTAAAAGTATCATCAAATTCAAGTTTAAAGTGAGAATGGTACCACGGAGTCAAATCAGCGTGCCATTGACGATTGGAACCATACCAAGCTGGTATAAAATAATACATAAAAACCTCCTAAATCAAGGGTTTATAGGTTTCATTTAGTCTCAAAGCATTCATTTCATCTTTAATTGTAAAAATCATACCTCCGAACATCAAAAACAAACCTGGAATCATAGCAATCCTCAATAAATTTTCATCAGATAAAACAAATAACATTGGAGTACCTGCCATCAAAACATTAAAGATTCCTCCTATGATCGAAAAGCGCAATACTAATCGATTAATAAAACGACTTGTTTCCTCACCTGGATAAACTCCATATATATACTCCCCAGATTTCTTCATACGATCAGATATTTGGTCTCCACTCATATTGACAAAAGCAAAAGCAATACTAAATAAAAAAATCATGGCAATGTATGAGTAAATCCATAATGGTTTTCCAACTCCATATTGAGCTGATAGTTCAGAGAAGACTGATGACTTTGGAAAAAGAGTCTGTAACAATAAAAAAATATAGGTAGGCAAACTTAAAAAACTCATCACATACATAAATGGCATACCACCAGCAGGATTTAACATTATTTCAAAATAAGAATAACGTTTAAAACGACTACGTAAGCCAATTTTATGAACTGGTATACGATAGCGCGCTCTATACATGAGCACCATCATGTAGGTCAATACAATACTACTCAATGCAATCAATATCATTATTCCCATAGAAATTCGAACAAGCTGAAATGTACTTAAAATATCTTGTGGAATATTTAAAACAATACTAGACAGTAAAATGATCACAGAGCCACCTACTCCAAGTTGCGCGTTTAAATCGGATAACCATACTAGGAAGAAGGCTCCTGCTATTAATAACATGGTATTTAATACAGTTACCAAGAGTGATGAATAAAGATGCTGGATTGGTAGATTCAACGAGAGCGCTAAAGATTGAATCAAAGCAATAACCAGTGTTAAATACATCTTCCTTCTATCTTGAACTTCTACGGCACCCGAAGAAATATTCAATTTCTTAGAAAAGGAAAGTAATTGCCATAAAATCATAGCTGACATCCAAGGGGATAATCCAACAGAAAAAATTGATAAACTTCTCAGATTTCCTCCTAGAAGGGCGGTTGAAAACGCCAAATATGCCGTTGACCCACCTAGAAAGTCTCTACTATTCAAATCAACAAAAGGAAGGGTAATACGACTTCCCAATACATAAATAAACAGCAGAAATAAGGTTGTTAATCCTTTTTTTACTGCCATTGATGAGTAAATTTTTTTCACAAAATAATCCTTCTCACTTACTGTTAATCTAATCTTTTGTAATAAAAATAGTGATGTTACAACTTTATACTCAATGAAAATCAAAGAGCAAACTAGGAAACTAGCCGCAGGCTGTACTTGAGTACGGCAAGGCGACGTTGACGTGGTTTGAATTTGATTTTCGAAGAGTATTAGTCTTGTTCTGCTTCAAAAAAGAGCTTCAATCTAAAACAAATATCTTTATATTCCTCAGTATCTGTTAATTGATGGTATTCTAAAGTTTGCTTGTAATCCTTTAAAAGGTTGACAAATCGAATGCGCATAACTGAGACGTCTAATCCAGCTAAAACAAGATCTGATATTTTCTTGGAAAATACTTCAACTAAATCTCTTGACCAAGAAAGATCAAAATCAGTCCCCATAATACTACCTGAACGTCTTCTATAAAGGTAAATATTATCGTTAATAAACACCGTTTTTTTACTTCTTAAAAAAATTCTATGGGTAGAAGCTTCGTCATCAAACCTTCTACCATGAGTAAACGAAACATCTTCGAACAAATCTTTTTTATACAATTTCGCAACTGTTACTATAAAAGCTGAACTATTCCATTGCCATGCTCCTGCCTGTCTGTCTATTAATTCTTGCGGAGATAACACTTCTACACAATAATCATCGTCCGTGATGTAATAATAAAAATTACCATCACTTTCGTCATAAATGTAATAGTTTCCTACAGCTATGTCGGCATCTTTTTCCTTTATTTGAGTATACAGAACCTCAATCATTCTATCAACTGCAACATCATCGGAATCTACAATCACAACATATTGACCATTAGACTGTTGAATTCCAAAATTTCTTGCAACTGCCACACCTTCGTTCTTTTTATGAAATACTTTAACCCGAGAATCTTTTTCTGCAAATTCATCACAGATTTCAATAGAAGCATCTGTTGATCCATCGTCTACTAATATAATCTCAATATTAGAATATGTTTGTTTTCTAAGACTCTCAACACACTCTACTAAATACTTTTCCGTATTGTATATAGGAACTATCACGCTAATTAATTCGTCCATTATCACTATACCTCTAACTTTTTAATTGCATTAACTAAAGCTTCTGGTTCGTCCACACAAAAGACACCGTCATAGATTCCATCATCCATACTTTTACGTGTTTTGTCAAAAGCCAAGATTTTCTTGCCTCTTTCTTGTGCTCTTGTAACTACATTAAAGACCTCTTCACCTGTATTAATATCTAAATAAACGCTAGAATCATCCAATAACCAGTCAATTCTTTGATGAAGTATAGACTGATACAGAGTCATGTTGGTATAAGTAGATAACTTAGTCAGAGAATCAATACAGAAAACAGGAGCTGCAACATGAAAATGCCAATCAGGTAACTGTTGTAACAAATACTCTAAATGTTTGACATCTGCACTCCATGTCACAACCATAGCCTGTTTTTGAGATTGATTACTTCGTTCAAAGTAATTCAAACTAGAACGACTAAAAGCAATCTCTGACCAATCCAAATCTCTATAAGTCCACCATAATTCACGCAATCTAGATATACTATACGTATTCCACGGTTTATCATGACTAGCATAGTGAACAACTACAGGTGGATTATCATCCAAACGTTCACATTCTTGGCCAAGATGATAAATATCTACACCTACCATATAATTATATATTTCATCTAACGTTAGCCAATTTTCCTCAAAATAAATATTTAAAATGCTCTGATCCCCAAGATGAACAGCTTGATTCTGTTCTGCCGCTAATTCTAATAAACTATTGACAATAGAATGCTCTTTCCACTTTGCAACATCCATCAACAAAACTCCAGAATTAAAGCCAGATTTCCGCCCCTCATAAGCATAAACATCATCAACAGCTCCAATATAATATCCCTTAAAATCTATTTTAAAGAGAGAACTTAGATCCCCTGTTACAATGATATCTGAATCCAGATACAATACCCTATCAGCATCAACTACTTCCGTCGCAAAAAATCTAAAATAAGAAGCATAATTTAAATGTGGTCCTGTTTTATAACCTTCAAAAAGTTCTTTATTCAAGTGTACATTGTGAATGGTAGAATTTACAACTTCCATTTTCCTTCCCAATAGTTTAAACCATTCGGGAGCTATATCACTATTCAAAATATAAAAATCAACATCCCTATTATGATACAATACAGACTTTATAGTCGTCTCCAAAGGAATAAGATAGGCATTATCTGCCGCTAATGCTATTGATTTTCTCATACTGTTCTCTACCTCATATAAGATTTGATTGCGTCTACTAAATCTTCTGGTTTTTTAGTTGAATAGAGTCCTGCATAACAATCATCAGTTAGTTCTTCATATCTACTGCTTTCAAAACTAAACATGGGTTTATTATATTTCTTCACCAAATCATAGATATATACTAGTTTATGGTCTAAATTCAAATCTAAATAAATATCTGAACTCTGTAGAAGTTTTTCTACCAAAATAGGAAAAGAATTAGGATAAAGGGTCACATTTTGATACTTAGATAATCTCTTTAATTCATCCGACATAAAAGTATGAGCAGCAATATAAAAATGTACTTCCGGCAATTGTTCAACTAGATAATCAATTTTTTCTACACACCAAGAATTAGTTAAATTCATACAAGTTAATTTTGGTTTATAAATATCTGCAGAATAAAATACACCCTTTTCTTTCCAGCTAGATACTATATAACTCCATTCCATAAAAGAGTATTTCCACCACTCTTCTCTCAGACGTCCAACAGAAAACTGCTTCCAGGGTTTATCAGGAGAAATATAGTGCAAAATTTTTGGAAGAGGTGTTAATGGAATTTCAAAAATAAAAGCATGATTTTTTTCAGCTGCACCAGCATCAAAACCTATTTGGAAATTATAGGTATCCTCTAGCTGGTAACAACTATTTTGAAAAAGAATATTGAGAATAGACTGATCTCCTTCTCCCACATTTTCATGTTCTTTCTCAGTTAATTCAACTAACTGTTGACGAATATTATCTAATTTCCATTTTTTATTGTTAATCAACAGAACCCCAGCATTGAAGCCAACTCCAGCTCCAAAGCAAGAACGAGCTGCTGCCAGATAATTTTCACCCAATTCAAATTCAAATAAAGGTGTTAAATCACCTGTTACAACTAAATCACTATCAAGATAGAGCACTTTATCTTCTTTAACAAAGTCTGGAATAAAATAACGTGCAAAGGTCATGTGATTGATATGCGGTAGTTTATTTGACCAGTTCATTTGAAACTGTTGCCCTATTAACTTGCAATCAATCAAATCGCCCCCAATATCTTGTACATACATCCTTAATCTATTGAACCATTCTTGGGGAATGTCTTGATTCAATACATAAATTTTCACATGACTATTATGCCTACAGAGTGACTTCATCGCCGTTTCGATTTGTCGAATATAAGCATAATCTCCTGCGAATACTACAGTGCGATTGGTATTTCTCATTTCAAATCCTTATCATCTATTTTTAATAGTCTAGTATATCCTTAGACACAAATGTACATATATAGCTACTTGTATCAATACTAGGATGTATTCATACTCTAGTTTAATATTCTTGCAACAATCTGATTATTATACGTGTCATCCTCAATGAATTCAATATCTTGATCAAAATTGTATTCTGCTGTATGTTTGTGCGCAAATTTAACCTTTGTCTTGGCACCCATCTTCATCCACTCATACTCGGAGTCGATATGACCAATATCTAATACTTGGTATCCCTTTTGACTCAAATGATAAGCTAAAACTTTTGCTGTAGGGCCAAGCATACATAAAATCAAGCAACCAGCCGCATGCTTTTCTATTTCTTGTTCAATTTCATAAACACTTGAAAAAGCATTATGAGAAGGACAAACAATCCGCTTAATAGAATTTGCCTCATCGAACAAATCATTCCCTACACCTGAACGAGAAGTCTCACCTTCGACTATCAGTAGATCACGGTTTTTCCAGATACTTTTCAATTTTTCAAATTGAGCTTTAGCTTGACTCTTATCTTCAAAATCAATATAAGGACGAGATACAAAGGTGGAACCATACCATGAATCGCTACATAGTTCTCTGTAAAAATCCATATAATGATCCATGTGATTTTTCCAAAATGGAATCGCCCACGATGTAAATCTGAAACGATCTGTAAAGGCATCAGGAAGGCACACGACTAAATCTTCTCGACTTTCTTGGACAATAATATCTCTCATGGTTGAAACCAACTCTTCATCATAATTCTGGTAGGGAATCGAATGTCCTGCAAGCACATTAATTTCTCCATCCCCAAAACGGACTAAAGAAGAGTTGTGTTCAATAATATAATCCAAGGTTTCATCTATCCCTTTGACCTGTATTGGAACAAGCTGTTCTTCTAGACTATCTTTATTTATCAATTTTTGCAAATCAGCTAACATTCGTTCAGGATGTTCACTAGAATACAATCTTTGACCATTATTCCCATTTTGAGATTTATAAAAAGCTAATATAGGTTTAGATAGATGAGTCATTTCTGCAACCATATCTGCTGTTGAAGTCAGTAAGTTGATATCTAAATAAACATCCATCTTTTCCTTCAACTCTTCTAGCTTATCTCTTGAAATTGCTGGATAAAGTTGAATATTAGGATAACGATTAGATAAATCATATAATTTTGGCCCCATATCTGTCCATGCTGCAACTTGAAAAACAACATTGGGTAAGTGTTCAGCCAAATAGTCCAGCTGTTCAATGTCCTGAGAAGCCGTAAACGTTAAACAAGTCAAACTTGGAAGTTGTCGAAAACAGGTAAGATGTCCTTTTTTCTTAAAATCTTTAATGGCATCAATCATAAAGGAAACTTTCCCATTTTCGAAAACGATTTGTCCTAAATTTCCATGCTGAGTCGATTGAAAAGCTAATAGCGTTTTTTCTTGTTCTTTCAAAGATTTTAAAAAGTTCTCATCTGCATTACCATGATTGATATCCAAATAAAGATTTGTTAACTTTTTCAACTTATCTAACACAGGAGGAACGATCTGTGGATGCAATCTCACATTATCATGTACAGCTAATTTTGTTAGCTTATCACCCATATCCGTCCAAGCCGCGATATGAAATACCACATCTGGTAGAACTGTGACTAGCTCTTCTATTCCTTCTAAATCTTGGGAATTAGTCAAAGTTAAACAAGAAAATTCCTTATCTAGAGGCGATAGTAGTTCAAACTCTCCTATATGATGTTGTAAAATTTGAGTCCACTCCAAATCATGGAATTCCCACCATAAATCACGGTAACGATTGGCTATCAAAGTAGTCCAAGGTTTTCTGTAGGTCGTAAAATGAATCACCACTGGTTTGTCATTAAAAGCTAAATGAGCTTGCCAATTATTATACAAAGCTACAATATCATGTCCCACTTGTAAATTATAAGTTCTATCTAACTCTAACCAATCATCTTGTAAGACCTGATTAAAAATTGTTTGATCACCATTAAAGTGTTCAAAACGGCCTTCTTCAACCTCCCTAATTGTTACAATAGACTGTTCAATTAGCCGCTCTTTTAATTTTTCTTGACGACACTTCTGATTATCGAGTAGTAAAACACCAGTGTTAAATGTTATTCCATCTGTATCTTTAACTGCTGCGAGTAATTTATTCTCTAAATCAATACTAAATAATTTCTCCAAAGAAGTATTCACAATCAAGTCACTGTCTAAATATAAAACCTTAGCTTCCGGAATATAATCTGGGATAAAATATCTAGCATATGCAATACTGCTAATATGATCTTGCTTGGTCCAATTCTGAAACACAGTTTGTTCAGGTAGTTTAATATCAATAACCTCACTACCTAACATTCGAGCAATCTTGCGTGGCTTACGAAACCAATCTGGCATGATATCTTGATTTAAAATATAAATTTTAACATCCCGATTGTGGTATAGAATAGACTTTATGGTTGTTTCTAACTGCCTGGTGTAATTACGATCCCCAGCTAATACAATTGTTTTGTTCATCTCATTCCCTTAATCAATTCCCAAATGATAGATTGCATCTACCAATAACTTTTTAGTGAAATAACCTTCTTTTAACAGATAGCTAAAGGTTTTTATCCGATTTATCATTTCTTGATATTCTTGTGCATTCATTTTATCAACTATCTCATGAGCTTCTTCCAGACTATTCACCACAAAGCCCAAGCCTTGATCTACTATAAATTTAGCAGTTGATAAGCTACTTGGTACAATGACTGGGATACCAGCTGTTAGATAGGTACTAACCTTATGAGATATATTCAGAGTGTAATATTGGTTACTTTCTACATCATTTTGATAAGTTCCCCAGACAAGACCAAATCCACCTTTTGATAATTCTAGCAATAGTTCCTCATCTTTTTTCCATCCTTCAATGCTAAGATTTCTAGCACTAGAACTAGCCTCCCCTTTATTTGAAAATACTCTTAAAGGCGTATCTTGAGACCAATTTTGTAAGTCTGGGAAACGCTCTAAACTTCCAGCAAAAAAGAGTTCTTTTTTTAACTCTGGGGTATATAAGGACAAATCATGAGGATGATCCCACATACCTTGAACAAGGATTTTCTTAGTTGTCAAGCCTTCTTCCATCAGGCGTTCTTTCATCTGTTCAGATGGAACAATCAAAACGTCCGATAGATTATACATGTACATATACTCTTTCATGAGATAATAGTTACTATCAAACATGAGAGGAACAACATCATGGATAAAGCAAATAATTTTCACCTGCATATCCTTTAGTTTGTCAAAAAAGAGACGATCAAACTCAAAGCCATTCCAAGTTGGAGACTGAAAAACTAATATATCTCCAATGGAAATACTGGCCATAACGCCATCCAGACGCTTATTCATTTCAGAAGGACTGTCTGAAGCAATATTGTAAAAATAAATACCAACTTCTCTAAATCCCAGTTGACTTGCTATTTTTTGTACAGCATTTTGAGCTAGAATAACAGTGCTATCACCAGCCATACCGTATAAGTTTGTTAAATGTAGTTTCATATTGTATTTCTCATTATTTATCAATATCTACGGAAGTAAAGATAATTTTTCCATCATTCTTCTATAAATCTCTGTAAATTGCATATTTTGTTCTTCTAATTTTGCTATTGCTCTTTGTAATCTATTTTTATAAATCAAAATATGATTGGTCAAATCATAATTCAAACTTGCTAAAATAGCGAGTTTTTCTTCCCTGGCTTCAATTTCATCATATATACGCTTTTCACTCCATATATTCGATAAAGTACCAGTCAGACCAACACGGTACCAATAAATATAACTATTTAAATAGACAACCCGTGAAGCCTTTAGAAGTACTTTCCATGTCCAGTAAGTATCTTCCGCAATTTTTCCTAAAGGAAATGGCAAACTTTCTAATAGCTCTCTCTTGAATAATTTCAAATAAGCTACAGTCCAATTCCCATTTCTCATTTCTTCGAGACCTTCTCTATTGATGATTTCTTTTCCTTCTATCACTTCAAGAGAATCATCTGGATTAGAATCATAAAATAAATATTGGCAGCGCGAATTATCATAACAATTAAAACGTCCGATACTAATATCCGCATTTCCCTTTCTCAAAGCACCATATAATCGGTCTAAAGCATCATGTTCCAACCAATCATCAGAGTCTACAAAAGTAAGATAGGAACCTTTTGATTGTCTTATTCCATAATTACGTGCGTCTGATAGGCCTCCATTTTCTTTTTCAAAATATTTGAAACGAGAATCTTTCTCAACATACTCTCTACAAATGTCTGCTGAATTGTCTGGTGAACCATCATTGATTAATAGACACTCAAAATTTTGATACGTCTGATTCTGAATGCTATCCAAGCACTGTCGCAAATATTTTTCAACATTGTAAATGGGTACAATAATACTAATTAACTCTGAATTCATATTATTAACTGTTCTCTCCCTCTAATAAAAATAGCATTTCATTAAACCATCGTATATTTTCATCTGTATCATAGTCAGCTAATTCTTTTACTATTTGATCTCGTCCTTGTATAAGAGATATACATCTATCTTTATACTTTGATATATCAAATCCTTTAATTGAAAGAAAGGTAAGAAAATTCAGATATTGCTGTAAATCACTACGAAATTTTTCTAAGCTAACATGTCTTGAATAATCACTCACACGATAAATATAACTATCTCGATTAACATAGACAATTCTAGCGGAAATAAGGTATAATTTAAACCAAAATTCCATATCTTCTCCTAAAGTAGTCAATTCATTAAATCTAATTTTTTTCAAACTAGTTTTATTTACCAATTTCCCACTTACAAAACGATATGAAAAATCAAATGAATCTAAATCGACCAATTCATCAATTAGTTCTATATTCGTAAAAACTTTCCGATCGTATTTAACTTGAAAGGAATGAAAGTACCAGCAGTTATCCGAAACATTAAATTTTTTGTAGGTAGATACCGCTATGTCTGCTTGTTCTTCTATAAGGGCACTATAAAGAACTTCTAAATAATCGGAATCCACCCAATCATCTGAATCAATAAACGTAATGTACGCCCCCCCCGAACATTCAATACCTAAATTTCTAGCCGATGATACTCCACCATTTTCCTTTTCAAAATAACGAAAACGTGTATCTTTGGCAACATATTCTCTACAAATATCCGCAGAATTATCTGATGAACCATCATTTATTAATAGGCACTCAAAATTTTGATAAGTTTGGTTCAGAATGCTGTCCAGACATTGTCTAATATACTTCTCTGTATTATAAACTGGTACTATAATACTTACTAATTCATTCCCCATAAACTTATTCTCCTAAGAATTGTCTAATAGCCTCTACCATTTTATTGGGTTCTGTTGAAGAAAATACATTAGTTTGATTGTCTATATCATGGCAAGTATTTTCAAAGGCAAAAATTGGTTTAGATAGTTGTTGAACAACTGATACAATATTATCCACTTCTTGATAATGATTAATATCTAAATAAAAATCTAAGTTATCCAACATTTTTTGATAATCAAATGGAGAAAAACAAGGATATATCGTAACATTACTATATCTTAATAAGGCAACAACATTAGACGCAAAATAAGTATGTGCTAGTATAGAAAAATGTACCTCTGGTAAATTTTCTATCAAATATTCCACATGCTCCATCTCACAACTCGCAGTCAAAATTGCTGTATGAGCTTTAGGACTATATACAAGTTCTTTAAAACTACGATTAATTATATCTTTTCTCAATAAAATATCAGACCATTCTAACAGGTTATAAAACCACCAAACTTCTCTAAAGCGATTATTGGCAATCATTTCCCAAGGTTTTACCCCAGTATAATGTATAACACTAGGTAAATCTCCTTTTTTAAACTCAGAAATCTCATACCATCTTTGATTTCCTTCTATGTGAGCAACACTATCCATCCCCACCATAAAATTAAAAGTTCGATCTAATTTTTTCCATCTATTATGGAATAGCATATTTAAAATCCCTTGATCCCCATATGCTGTCTCATGGTATTGATTGGTTAATTCTAACAATTTCGTACAAGCATCTTCATCTCTCCAACTATCTACATCAACTAACAACACTCCAGCGTTGAAATTGTTAGAAGGAGCATCTCCAAAAGAATCTTCTATTGCTGCCAAGGGATAACCTTCTAAATCTATGTCAAATAAATAGTCCAAATTCTCTGTAACGATGATATCCGAATCTAAATATAAAGCACGACTTTCTTTTACAAAGTTAGGTATGAAATAACGAAAGAAAGTGGCATAACTTAAATTCTTTAACGGTAAATGAAATTTTTTAAGAACATGGTCTACTATCTTAACATTAACGATTTCAGATTGTATGGTCTTCAATCGCTTGTTCATCATCAAAAACCACTCAGATGAGATATCATCATTAAAGACATAAAATTTCAAGCAATCGTTGTGGCAACAAATAGATTTGATAACAGTTTCTAATTTATCTATATAATTATTATCTGCATTAAAAACTATGGATTTTTTCATTTTTATAAATAATTCCTCTCTTAAGAAATATATACTCAATACTTGTAAGAAGCTCTCAAAACCACCGATTTCTATTTTTATCAATCAGGAAACCTTTCATCATACATTTTTTCAGGAAAAGTATGTTGAAACTTTAGTATATCTAATAAATATGGCTTTTTTGTTGAACTTCAACAAGGTAGCTTATAATCATTTCTTTTCAACACGTTGCATAAAGGAGATAACCTCTTTTGCAAAGTGAGAGGCATAAAATTTTCTCAACACCCTTTCGAAATAAAAGTAAATCGTTTTAATTAAGAATTAATTCGACTGTTGGAGTTATTATTTTTGTAAGTAAATGATTATTCGTTGCAGATTTATTAAACAAATACATGATGTATATGATAACGTTGTACACGGTACAATTATGTTGTGATATATAATCTATTCGTCACATTTCACACCATTCATCGATAAAAGAAAATCTAATTCCTCCAAACGAGCAGTTTCTCGGCTATGTAAAAATCCCTTTTCGATAGCATGAGCATGCCAAGTTTTCAAATACTGTTTATGTTGCGTTAAATAATTACTGATATCATAGCCTTTTAATGCTAACAAGGCAATTCTTTCAATGCGAGCATCATGATCATCACGCATCATTTTCTCTGTAAACGATGCATGAGAAATACTTGTATTTCTCAGACGATAGCAGTAAGTATTTTTATGAGCATAGACTATTTTCTTCGCTTGCATATAACATTTATAATTTGTCGCAATATCCTCATTTATTTTTCCAGCGGGAAAAGAAATATGTTCAAACAACTCTTTTTTAAATAGAATTCCCCAAGAAGTTTGAAAACTAAGAGTTTTCCCTTCTAATACTGGTAACATTTCTAGTAGTTCTTTAGTATTATAAATCTTATCGTACGTTTCTCCATAGGTAAAGAAAAGATACATTTCTTTTTCCTCATCATAGATACAGTAACAAGATACTACAATATCTGCATCATATCGATTCATTTTATCAGATAAAATCTCTAGACTATTGCCTTCCAACCAATCATCCGAATCTACAAAAGTGATAAATGATCCTTCTGCACGTTCAATTCCATAGTTTCGAGCCGACGATAATCCACCATTTTCTTTTTCGAAATAGCGGAAACGAGAATCTTTAGCAACATATTCTCTACAGATTTCTGCTGAATTGTCTGGAGAACCATCATTGATTAATAGGCATTCAAAATTTTGATACGTCTGATTCTGAATGCTATCCAAGCACATTCGCAAATAATTCTCAACGTTGTAAATTGGAACTATAATACTAATTAACTCATTTTCCATTGACTTTTTCTCCTAAAAATGTGCGAATAGCATCTACCATCTTATCTGGCTCACTTGCTGAAAAAATGTGACTTTTTCCACTGGAATCATGGCTAGTATTATCAAAAGCAAAAATCGGTTTATTGCGTCTATGGACTTCTTCGATAATGTTGACAATTGTTCCTCCATGGTTAATATCAAGATAGAAATCCATCTTATCCAAGGTTTCTTTCATATTGAAAGAATTAAAATTTGGATAAATTGATAGATTCAAGAATCGTTGCATATCAACTACACTATAAGCAAAATTTGTATGTGCCAAGACAGTAAAATGCACTTCTGGAAGTTCAGATAGAAGATATTCCAAGGACTCCATTTCAGCACTATTTGTAAAAATACAAGTATGATATAAAGGAGCTCCTACTAATTCGTTAAAAGAGCGTTTAACGATATCTGAACTCAACAATACATCGTTCCAGTTCAATCCATAATAAAACCACCATAATTTACGAAAACGTGTAAGTGTTAAATGAGTCCACGGTTTGAACTCTGTAGTATAATGGACAATCTTAGGCTCGTAATTTCCATAATAGTTGGATTGGTACCAGTCAGTATTACCTTTTAAATGTAAAAACTGATCTAAACCAACCATGAAATTATACTCTTTGTCCAAATGTAGCCACTGGTCACCGAAATACATATTGAGAACACCTTGGTCCCCATAAACATGTTCATGGTGTTGGGCAGTCAACTCTAGCAAATTTTGTGTTGATTTTTTTTCTCGCCATTTTTTTGTATCAATCAACAACATACCTGCATTAAAGGTTGTTAACCAACCATCTTTATCAAAATCTTGAACAGCTGCGATAGCGTATCCTTGTAGATCCAAAAAAAAGAGTTCATCCAAATTGGCATTCACAATGATATCCGAATCTAAGTAGAGTACCCGATCTTCAAGCAGTTCGTCTGCTATGAAATACCTAAAGAAAGTTGCATAGGACAGGATTGCATTTGGCAAGTGAAAATCACGAAGATTGTGAACTGTTTTTTTGACATTAATAATCTCAGAACCAATGACATTCAAACGATTTCTCATCAAAAGGAACCATTCACTGGGTAGATCGTCATTAAACACATAAAATTTCACATTGTGATTATGAACCGAAACTGACTTTATCACGGTTTCTACCTTGTCAAGGTAATGAATATCAGCTCCTAAAGCAATAACTTTTCTATACATTCTTATCTCCCGATTCTTCTATTTTATAACCAAATCATCTATTTCATCAACTGAAAAAACGTGATTTCTACTTTTTGGGATGTTGACTTTTCATTTCTATTTCATCGACAATTACAGTACCCATGTCTTTGATGATATCTTTTCCATTTCTAAATCTATATGTTAAATCAAAAAATTTTCAAGCCAATCACACAATTCTAGTAGAAATTCTACCTAACCTCTATTAGTAATTGTAGCGAGTTGTACATTATGTTTGATCTCTATTTTTTGATTTCACATTATTACAGAAGCTGCAATATAAAAACAGATGTTCGGCAAGTTTTCAAGGAGATAATCCAACTCTTCAATCTAATCACTGACCGTCAAAATCAGAGCATCTCCTAATAGATTTTTTTCTTCATTTACTTATTTCTCTTAATTTTTCAATCATTGCCTGAACTTGGTCAACAGCATATACTTCCTGACTTACTTCATAGGATTTGGTGTTTTCAAAGGATAGAATCGGTTTCCCAAGTCTTGCAAATCGATTGAGAATTTCCTCTGTCTTTTCACCATGATTAATATCTAAAAGTACTTGACTGGTTTCTACCAATTCATTATCGACATCAAGTAAATAATGGATACCATTAAAGATAGTCACATTTGGATAAACCGTCATCTGAGCTAATCGATCACTAACCATCACTCTAGCTGCAATTTTAAACTGAATATCTGGTAAAGATTGAATTAATGTTTCAATTTGTTCAATATGGTCTGAGGCTGTATAGATGAGGCAAGTGAACGGTTCTTTTACAGGATAGATATGAGATTTTTGTAATGGATGTAAATGATAATTTTGACCCAACTCTGTCCATTCTAGATTATGGTAATACCACCAAACATCACGATAGGTTTGTGCTGCCAAATCTTTCCACGGTTTTCTATGGGAAAGATAGTGAATAATAGCAGGATAATCCTGACCTTCAGGAATCTGATAATCAGTGAACTGCTTATGAATGACAATGTGATTATAATCAAAATCCAATTCTAGCCATTTATTTTCAAAAAGCATATTTAAAATACTTTGATCAGCCTGATCTACCTTATCATGCCATTCATTGGTTAAATCAATCAGCTTTTGCGTCATATTCTCTTGTTTCCAAAGAGCATTATGAATCAAAAGAACACCTGCATTAAACATTTCTCGGCCGAAATAGACTCTACCTCCAAAATCTCGAATAGCTGCCAAAGGGTAATCTTGTAAGTCAGTAGCAAACAAGTCATCCATATTCTTCGTTACAAGTAAATCACAGTCCAAGTAGAGAGCTTTGTCTTCTTTCACGAAATCAGACACAAAATAACGCAAAAATACTGTGTAACTAATATCTGTTTTATAACGTGAAATTTGCTCAGACGTCACTCGGCAATTAATAATTTCTGAGTCAAACTTCTCTAAGCGCTTATTTATTTGCTTAATCCATTCATTAGGAAAATCACTATTAATCAAATAAAAACGAAGCGAACGATTGTGATAACAGATAGATTTAATCGTAGTCAACACTTGGTCTACATAGGCATAATTCGCCGCTAGAACAATGGCTTTCTTTTGTGTATTCTTAATTTTTTCAAGTTTGTCTAGTAGATATTTTTTTGTCTCAAACTCTTTATAGGTAGGCGTTTCTTCTAAACCACTGACCATACCATTAGAAAGACTTCTTTCTAACATCTGACGATAAATAGCTAAATGTTTTTCTAAAGGATATCCTAGATTGGCTAATAAAGTGATACGTTCAGACATGGCATCAACCAAGGCATGCATCCACTTTTCTGTCCAAGTCCTAGATAAACTATTATTTCTGATGCGATAAGAATAGATTCCTTTATGGATATAAACAATCTTTTCTGCCAACAAATAAATCTTTTGATTGAGGTAACCGTCCTCTCCTAATTTACCTATGTCGAAGCGTAACTGCTCGAACAATCCTGCCTTATAGAGTTTGCCCCAAGCAGATATCAAAGCAAAACTCTTCATTTCTTGAGAATCATACAAGTTCTCAAAGATGGAAACATTGTCATACACTTT
This sequence comes from Streptococcus mitis, assembly GCF_946190065.1. Taxonomy (GTDB): domain Bacteria; phylum Bacillota; class Bacilli; order Lactobacillales; family Streptococcaceae; genus Streptococcus; species Streptococcus mitis_DE. The sequence continues at coordinate 904 of NZ_CAMHZD010000006.1, read as the reverse complement.
CTCATAATAGGAGTCTCCCAATATATGGAAGTAGAACATTCCTTCGCTTTCGTTGAAAGAATAATAATTCCCAACTGCAATATCAGCCTGATATTCCACTATTTTTTTGTATAGAGTTTCTAGATAATCCTGCTCAATCCAATCATCTGAATCCACAAAGGTCACATAATCTCCGGACATAATTTCCAAACCGGTGTTTCGTACAGCAGACAGCCCAGCATTTTCTTGTTCTATATAGATAATTCGGTGATCGATTTCTGCAAATTCTTTACAAATTTCACCTGAAGCATCAGTAGAACCATCATTAACAACAATAATTTCAATATTTTTATATGTTTGAGTAATAATACTATCTAGGCATTTATTTAGGTAATTTTCAACATTGTAAACTGGTACAATTACCGTAATTTTTTCAGTCATGAGACCTCTCTCCTTTCCTAATATTATAACATTTTTCACCCTATTTTTCAGCTTCTATTCACTTTTAGTATCAAAAAAATCCCCTGGATGATTTTTCATCCAAGGGATTCTTCATAAATCGAAATAACAATACTTTCTATGTATTTTTAATCCGATTATTCTTCGTCATCACGTTTACGGCGTTTCGCAAACAGACCTAAACCAGTCACAGCTGCCAAAGCTCCTAAAAGTACAGATGATTTGGAAGCTTCTGTACCTGTATTTGGCAATTGCTGTCTTGACTTACCTGCTGATTCTGATGGTGTTTCAGAAGATAATGTATCCGCTGATGCTGATACGCTGGTTGAAGCTGAAGCACTTGTGCTGGCTGAGGCAGACGCACTTGTTGACGCTGATTCAGAGGCGCTTGTGCTGGCTGAGGCTGACGCACTTGTTGAGGCTGACTCAGATGCCGATGTGCTGGCTGAGGCTGACGCACTTGTTG
>NZ_CAMHZD010000005.1 GCF_946190065.1 Streptococcus mitis | reverse complement strand
CGAACACAGAAGTTAAGCCCTAGAACGCCGGAAGTAGTTGGGGGTTGCCCCCTGTGAGATATGGAAGTCGCTTAGCTCTAGGGAGTTTAGCTCAGCTGGGAGAGCATCTGCCTTACAAGCAGAGGGTCAGCGGTTCGATCCCGTTAACTCCCATAGGTCCCGTAGTGTAGCGGTTATCACGTCGCCCTGTCACGGCGAAGATCGCGGGTTCGATTCCCGTCGGGACCGTTTAAGATAACGGAAGTTATTTTAGACTCGTTAGCTCAGTTGGTAGAGCAATTGACTTTTAATCAATGGGTCACTGGTTCGAGCCCAGTACGGGTCATATATGCGGGTTTGGCGGAATTGGCAGACGCACCAGATTTAGGATCTGGCGCTTAACGGCGTGGGGGTTCAAGTCCCTTAACCCGCATTAAGATAAAATAAATGAGCCGGCTTAGCTCAGTTGGTAGAGCATCTGATTTGTAATCAGAGGGTCGCGTGTTCAAGTCATGTAGCCGGCATTTTTAGATAGAAGAAAACAGTGCGAACGTAGTTCAGTGGTAGAACACCACCTTGCCAAGGTGGGGGTCGCGGGTTCGAATCCCGTCGTTCGCTTAGAGAGGCCGGGGTGGCGGAACTGGCAGACGCACAGGACTTAAAATCCTGCGATTGGTAACGATCGTACCGGTTCGATTCCGGTCCTCGGCATAAACTAATGAGCACCCTTAGCTCAACTGGATAGAGTACCTGACTACGAATCAGGCGGTTAGAGGTTCGACTCCTCTAGGGTGCATTTTTCTATTTAACTCGGGAAGTAGCTCAGCTTGGTAGAGTACTTGGTTTGGGACCAAGGTGTCGCAGGTTCGAATCCTGTCTTCCCGATATATGGCGGTGTAGCTCAGCTGGCTAGAGCGTCCGGTTCATACCCGGGAGGTCGGGGGTTCGATCCCCTTCGCCGCTATAATGATCTTGTTGGACCTTTAGCTCAGCTGGTTAGAGCTCTCGGCTCATAACCGAGTGGTCGTAGGTTCAAGTCCTACAAGGTCCATTTGAATAGTATGGAGGATTACCCAAGTCCGGCTGAAGGGAACGGTCTTGAAAACCGTCAGGCGTGTAAAAGCGTGCGTGGGTTCGAATCCCACATCCTCCTTTTGTATTAACGCGGGATGGAGCAGCTCGGTAGCTCGTCGGGCTCATAACCCGAAGGTCGTAGGTTCAAATCCTGCTCCCGCAATAAGGCTCGGTAGCTCAGTTGGTAGAGCAATGGATTGAAGCTCCATGTGTCGGCGGTTCGATTCCGTCTCGCGCCATTTTTACTTATAGTGTGTATGCGGGTGTAGTTTAGTGGTAAAACTACAGCCTTCCAAGCTGTTGTCGCGAGTTCGATTCTCGTCACCCGCTTTGAACTTTGTTCAAATTACCAAGTTTTTAACTTGGGCGCGTAGCTCAGGTGGTTAGAGCGCACGCCTGATAAGCGTGAGGTCGGTGGTTCGAGTCCACTCGTGCCCATTAATAGGAGAATTACTCAAGAGGCTGAAGAGGACGGTTTGCTAAATCGTTAGGTCGGGTAACTGGCGCAAGGGTTCGAATCCCTTATTCTCCGTTTTATTGAGAGTTTATAACTCTTTTTTTATATTTTTAAGAATAGTAGAATAAAAACTTCAGATTTGTAAAACTTAATTGGATTACTTATCTGAAGTTTTTTTTCGCTCTTTGTCAACTGTAGTGGGCTGCAGAAAAGCTAAAATCTTTATATATTGTTGATTTTATGGTTGTGCTTGTTTATTACTACTTCCAACTCTTGAGTGAAATTTCTCCGCTATTGAGCCAGATTTCTTTTCCGTTATCACATTGAACTAAAAGTTTTCCACTTTCAGAGATATCTTTAGCAAGTCCCTTGTGGTCTTTTTGATCTAGTGTGAAAGTCACTTCTTTTCCTAGAACGAATGACTGTTTTTTATATAGGTATAATAACTCATCTGCTGGCGTTTTGAAGAAAGAACGCCAGATTTCTATGATTAATTCATTTCTGGTAATAGGTGCTGGAGCTTTGAATAAACTAGCAGCTTTTTCTTTCAATTCTTGAGGGAAGTCTTTGATAGTAAAGTTGATTCCTACTCCAATAATGATATCTGTGACTAAGCCAGTTTCTACTGACGTCATTGCTTCAGTGAGGATTCCTCCAATTTTATGATTTTTGAGGTAGATATCATTGACCCATTTTATGTCGACATCTATTAAAGTTAGGTTCTTAATGGCTTTGTAGATAGCTCCTGCTACAAGTAGTGTGTAGGATGGTAATTGGTCATAGGGAAGATTTGGTTTGAGATGGAGTGTCATATAAATGCCACCTTGGGGTGAGTAGAAAGAACGTTGAAAACGGCCTCGGCCAGCTGTTTGATAGGAAGCTAGATAGAGGGTGTTTGCTTCATTTCCTAAATCAATTGCTTCTTTTGCATCGAGTTGTGTTGATCTTGTTTCGGGTTTAAAACTGATTTTAATTGGAAGATTTTGTTCTAGAAGTTCTGGAAGAATAAGATCCCCATTCACCAGTTTATAGCCTTTGTTTTTGATACTATCAATTTCAATGCCTTCTTGTTCTAAACGCTTGATGGCTTTCCAAATTGATGTTCGGGTCAGTGATAGTTCTTCTGCGATTTTTTCTCCGCTGACATAGTCGGTTTCTTTAGTTAGAATTTGGTAGACGGCTTGGTAGGATTTCATATTGTTTCCTTTCTTTAGCAATTGTAAATGATTTAAATATAGTTTGGATAGTTGGTCAAAACTTTATTATATTACTACTATTTTAACATATACCTAGTCTTTACGGTATGATTTCCTTATAGTAAATCTAGTCATTAAGTTTGAGTTTTGAAATATCAGTATTTTTGCTCCCTTTTTTACCTAGTAAACGTTTCCTTTGTTTTCAAATTGCTAAAAAAGTGGTACAATATAGGGTAGCTTACTATTATCTGAATCAATTGATTTGGAGAGAAAGGATTCATTTTGAAATCAATAGGCTTTATTGAAAAGCTGAAAGGGTTGTCTAGTAAAGAGCTGATTTTATTGGGAATTATCCTGAGTATCTTTTTACCCTTTTATCTTTTTGTAGTTGTATTCTGTTTATATATTATCAGTTTAATTTTTACAGGGGATATGAAAAGTATTCTTCAGAAAATGGGGGAGCATCCGATGCTGCTTCTTTTTCTTGGCTATAGTACTGTTATATCCGTTTTTGCACAAAATTGGATGGGTCTTGTGGCTTCGGTAGGAATTTTTCTTTTTACTATTTTCTTTTTGCACTATCAGTCGATTTTATCACATAAATTCTTTCGCTTGATTTTGCAGCTCGTCTTATTTGGTAGTGTATTGTCAGCTGCTTTTGCGAGTTTAGAGCATTTCCAAATTGTGAAGAAATTCAACTATGCTTTTCTTTCACCCAATATGCAGGTCTGGCATCAGAATAGAGCAGAAGTGACCTTCTTTAATCCTAATTATTATGGAATTATTTGTTGTTTCTGTATCATGATTGCCTTCTATCTGTTTACAACGACCAAGTTGAATTGGTTGAAAGTATTCTGTGTGATTGCAGGCTTTGTGAATCTCTTTGGTTTGAACTTTACTCAAAATCGAACTGCCTTTCCTGCTATTATCGCTGGAGCAATCATCTATCTCTTTACGACCATTAAAAACTGGAAGGCCTTTTGGCTTAGTATTGGGGTCTTCGCGATTGGCTTGAGTTTCCTCTTTTCTAGTGATTTGGGAGTTCGGATGGGGACTTTGGATTCTTCTATGGAAGAGCGCATTTCTATCTGGGATGCTGGGATGGCCTTGTTTAAGCAAAATCCTTTTTGGGGTGAGGGGCCATTGACCTACATGCACTCTTATCCTAGGATAAATGCTCCTTATCATGAACATGCTCACAGTCTATATATCGATACGATTCTGAGTTACGGAATTGTGGGGACTATTTTATTAGTTTTGTCTTCTGTTGCTCCTGTTCGATTGATGATGGATATGAGTCAGGAGTCGGGGAAACGTCCGATTATCGGTCTTTATCTGTCTTTCCTTACAGTGGTTGCTGTACATGGAATTTTTGACTTGGCCCTCTTCTGGATTCAGTCAGGTTTCATTTTCTTACTAGTTATGTGCAGTATTCCGTTGGAGCATCGAACTTTGGTATCGGACATGACGGATTAAGTTTATAAGATTAAAATCTTCTACCTTGGGTAGGAGATTTTTTTACTGGGAAAAATTATTTCCAAATCGAAATAGTTGACAGTTAGAACGATGAGTGTTACAATTGTTTTATTCTTTTCGATATCGAAATAAATTGGAGGTGTTATGAAGGATAGTCATTTGCTAGCCCATCATATTCGTTTGTTGAATGGGCGGATTTTTCAAAAGTTACTGAGCCAAGACCCTGAAGCTCTTTATCGGAGTGAGCAGGGCAAGATTTTAGCGGTTTTATGGAATAGTGAAACTGGCTGTGCAACTGCAACAGATATTGCGCTTGCGACTGGGCTTGCTAACAATACACTGACGACGATGATTAAAAAACTAGAGGAACAAAATCTTGTAGCTATTAGTCCATGTGGAGAAGATAAGCGTAAGAAGTATTTGGTTTTAACAGAGTTGGGGCAGTCTCAGAAAGAAGTGGGGTATCGTGTCAGTCAGAAATTGGATACGATCTTTTACAAAGGATTTTCAGAGGAAGAAATTCGTCAGTTTGAAGCCTTTCAAGAAAGAATTTTGGATAATCTGAAAGAGGAGGAAAATGAGGTTTAGAATATAGCAAATTAGCTGTTTATAAGTAAAGACCACTTTTGACTTTGTTTTCCAACTCTTAGGACAAGGAAACTATGTGGTTAGCTATGGTCAGACTCAGATTGGTGGAGTTGCCTATGCCCAGTATGACATCTTCCGTCTAGAAAACGGGAAAATTGTGGAACATTGGGATAATAAGGAAGTCATGCCTAAGGTAGAAGACTTGACCAATAGAGGGAAGTTTTAAATTGAGGATACAGAATGATTGAATACAAAAATGTGGCGCTACGCTACACAGAAAAAGATGTCTTGAGAGATGTTAATTTACGGATTGAGAATGGCGAGTTTATGGTTTTAGTTGGTCCATCTGGATCAGGTAAGACGACCATGATCAAGATGGTCAACCGCCTCTTGGAACCGACTGATGGAAATATTTATATGGATGGCAAGCGTATCAAAGACTATGATGAGCGTGAACTTCGTCTTTCTACTGGTTATGTTTTACAGGCCATTGCTCTCTTTCCAAATCTAACGGTTGCTGAAAATATTGCCCTGATTCCTGAGATGAAGGGCTGGACTAAGGAAAAAATTGCTCAGAAAACAGAAGAGCTTTTGGCCAAGGTTGGCTTGCCAGTAGCTGAGTATGGGCATCGTTTACCTAGTGAACTATCTGGTGGGGAGCAACAGCGTGTTGGAATTGTACGGGCTATGATTGGTCAGCCTAAGATTCTCCTCATGGATGAACCTTTTTCGGCTCTTGATGCTATTTCGAGAAAACAGTTGCAGATTCTGACGAAAGAATTGCATAAAGAATTTGGGATGACAACGATTTTTGTAACCCATGATACGGATGAAGCTCTGAAATTGGCGGACCGTATTGCTGTCTTGCAGGATGGAGAGATTCGTCAGGTGGCGAATCCCGAGACGATTTTAAAAGCTCCTGCAACAGATTTTGTAGCAGACTTGTTTGGAGGTAGTGTACATGACTAATTTAATTGCAACTTTTCAGGATCGTTTTAGTGATTGGTTGACAGCTCTATCTCAACATTTGCAGTTGTCACTTTTGACCTTGTTGCTGGCCATCTTTATAGCGATTCCCTTGGCTGTTTATCTTCGATATCATGAGAAGTTAGCGGATTGGGTCTTACAGATTGCAGGGATTTTCCAGACCATCCCGTCTCTGGCCTTGTTAGGGCTCTTTATTCCCTTGATGGGAATTGGAACCTTGCCGGCTTTGACAGCTCTAGTGATTTATGCGATCTTTCCGATTTTACAAAATACCATCACTGGACTCAAGGGAATTGATCCAAGTCTACAAGAGGCTGGGATTGCCTTTGGGATGACTAGGTGGGAGCGTCTCAAGAAGTTTGAAATTCCACTTGCTATGCCTGTTATGATGTCTGGGATTCGGACGGCAGCGGTCTTGATTATCGGTACGGCAACCTTGGCGGCCTTGATTGGTGCAGGGGGACTGGGTTCCTTTATCCTTTTGGGAATTGACCGTAATAATGCCAGTCTGATTTTGATTGGGGCACTTTCTTCCGCAGTGCTTGCCATTGCCTTTAACTTCCTACTAAAAGTGATGGAAAAGGCAAAATTGCGGACGATTTTCTCTGGTTTTGCCTTGGTGACCATATTGCTTGGTTTGTCTTATAGTCCAGCTCTTTTGGCTCAAAAAGAGAAAGAAAACTTGGTTATTGCTGGGAAATTGGGACCGGAACCAGAAATTTTGGCCAATATGTATAAACTCCTTATTGAAGAAAATACCAGCATGACTGCGACTGTTAAACCGAATTTTGGGAAAACAAGCTTTCTTTATGAAGCTTTGAAAAAAGGCGATATTGACATCTATCCTGAATTTACTGGTACGGTGACTGAAAGTTTGCTGCAACCATCACCTAAAGTGAGTCATGAGCCAGAGCAGGTTTATCAGGTGGCGCGTGATGGTATTGCCAAACAGGATCATCTAGCCTATCTCAAACCCATGTCTTATCAAAATACCTATGCTGTAGCTGTTCCAAAAAAGATTGCTCAAGAATATGGCTTGAAGACCATTTCGGACTTGAAAAAAGTGGAAGGGCAGTTGAAGGCTGGATTTACACTCGAATTTAATGACCGTGAAGATGGAAATAAGGGCTTACAATCAATGTATGGTCTCAATCTCAATGTAGCTACCATGGAACCAGCCCTTCGCTATCAGGCTATTCAGTCAGGTGATATTCAAATCACGGACGCCTATTCGACTGATGCGGAATTGGCGCGTTATGATTTGCAGGTCTTGGAAGATGACAAGCAACTCTTCCCACCTTATCAAGGAGCTCCACTGATGAAAGAAGCTCTTCTCAAGAAACATCCAGAGTTGGAAACAGTTCTCAATAAATTGGCTGGTAAAATTACTGAAAGCCAGATGAGCCAGCTCAACTACCAAGTCGGTGTTGAAGGCAAGTCAGCAGAACAAGTAGCCAAGGAGTTTCTACAAGAACAAGGTTTGTTGAAGAAATAGCTTGAAAAGCTAAACTCAACTTGGTTAAACGACAATATAGAAGAACGCTCAGACAATGTCGTCTGGGCTTTTTTGATTATTGAAAAGATAAAAAACTCAGTAGCCTAGAAATAAGGCAACCGAGCTTTAATCTGTATTCAATTTTTAGGAATGAGAAGGTCTAGATAAAATTGGACAACTTCCTGGTCTGTAAAGTCTTGCCCTCTTTTGAGCCACCAGGTCAATGTCTCGATAAAGTTGGACATGACTAAGTGTTGGAGGTAAGAAGGAGGCAGACTTGGGTGAGCTTTTTTCAACTTATCAGCCAGCACGGAATAGACATGGTGTTCTAGCTCTTTATGGAGTTGACGGAGGAAGTAGTCATTTTTTGAAAATAGTAGACTAGTGATATGGTCTTGGTTTTTTTGAAAGTGAAGAAAGAGATGGGAGAGATAATCCTCGATTGAAATGGATTGCTCTCTTTCAAAGAGGTGATGGAAGAGGCCGCGGCAAAGTTCGTCCAGAAGTAGTTCCTTACTCTCATAGTGACAGTAAAAGGTGGATCGTCCCACATCTGCGAGATCAATGATATCCTGAACGGTAGTGGATTCGTAACCCGTATCGTTTAAAAGTTGTAGAAAAGCTTGATAGATGGCTTTTTTTGTTTTGCTGATACGGCGGTCAATGGTAGTCATATGGACACTTGAGGCAAATTGTTCAGAACTGAATAAAGCTGACGTTTTGCTTCTATCCTTTCTTTGAGTTTTAGTGGATAATGAACAAGGTATTCATAAATCTATTATAACAAAGGAATGAGAAAGATGAAGGCAAAATATACTGTTTGGGTAGCTTTTTTCTTAAATTTAAGCTATGCTATTGTTGAGTTTATCGCAGGAGGAATCTTCGGTTCAAGTGCTGTTCTTGCTGATTCTATCCATGACTTGGGAGATGCTATAGCAATCGGCATATCGGCCTTTTTAGAAACAATCTCAAATAGAGAAGAAGATAGGCAATACACCTTGGGTTACAAGCGATTTAGTCTTTTAGGGGCCCTAGTGACTGCTGTGATTCTTATCACAGGATCCATTCTAGTGATCTTGGAAAATATAACTAAACTTTTGAATCCACAGCCCGTTAATGACGAAGGCGTCCTCTGGCTAGGAATCATTGCAGTCAGTATCAATGTGCTAGCTAGTCTAGTAGTTCGTAAGGGAAAGACAAAGAACGAGTCAATTCTGAGCCTGCACTTTTTGGAAGATACTCTAGGTTGGTTGGCTGTCATTCTAATGGCGATTATCCTCCGATTTACAGATTGGTATATCCTTGATCCGCTCTTATCGCTTGTCATTTCCATCTTCATTCTAACAAAAGCTATTCCTCGATTTTGGAGCGCACTCAAGATTTTCCTGGATGCTGTGCCAGAAGGACTAGAGACAGGTGATTTGGAGAAGGATTTGGAGGCTCTGACCAATGTCAAAAGTGTCAATCAACTTAGCATTTGGTCCATGGATGGTCTAGAAAATAATGCTATTATCCATATCTGTTTAGAGGATTGGGAGGAGATGACGGAAACAAAGAATCAAGTACGTCAGCTCTTAGAAGAAAGAGGTGTGCAGAATATTACTATCGAAGTGGACACCAGTCAAAGCAATCATGCGCAACATAAGCGAAAGGTAACAGCCTTAGGGCAATCCCATGGGCATCAACACTAGAAAAAGCGGCTGAGACAAAACTCAATTTCAAGAGAAAATGAAGTAAATCTTCATACAAAAAAACGTATAGTATCAAGGGTTTTCAATGTCTGATACTATGCGCTTTTTGCTTTTAAAGACTTTTTTTTCCAGTTTCTTTGGTATCATATTTGAAAGACGCTTTCCCCAACCTCTTTCTTTGATTGATGAAAAGGTATGCTAATAAGAGAACTGATAATGATAAAAAATTTTTCGATTAGACGCAAAATGCTTGACTTGGAGTCAACTCAAAATTATATAATAAGATAAGTGAGTTAGAATAGCTTAAATTCAGTGAATGAGAGGAGGTTAGTGTATGAATATTAAATCTGCTAGTGACTTGTTGGGAATTTCAGCGGATACGATTCGGTACTATGAACGGGTTGGTCTTGTGCCACCGATTACTCGAACTGCAACTGGAATTCGTGATTTTCAAGATCATGATATTGAAGCTCTGGAATTTATTAAGTGTTTTCGTTCGGCAGGTGTCTCTGTAGATAGTTTAGTTGACTATATGTCTCTCTACCAAAAGGGGGATGAAACGCGAGAGAAAAGGCTTGGTATTTTAGAAGAGGAAAAGAAAAAATTAGAGGAGCGCTTGTCTCAGTTACAGGTGGCTTTAAATCGCTTAAATCTCAAAATTAAACTTTACAAGGAAGGAAAAATTTAAATGAAATCAGCAGTATATACAAAGGCAGGTCAGGTTGGTCTTGCTACAATTGAACGTCCGCAAATTATAGACGCAGATGATGCGATTATTCGTGTAGTTCGTGCGTGCGTTTGCGGATCGGATCTATGGAGGTACCGTAATCCAGAAACGAAAGCTGGACACAAAAATAGTGGACACGAAGCGATTGGGATTGTCGAAGAAACTGGGGAATCCATTACGACGGTGAAACCAGGTGACTTTGTCATTGTCCCTTTTACCCATGGATGTGGTGAATGTGATGCCTGTCTTGCTGGCTTTGACGGTTCTTGCGATAATCATATTGGTAATAACTTGGGAGGCGATTTTCAGGCGGAATATATTCGTTTTCACTATGCAAACTGGGCGCTGGTTAAAATCCCTGGACAACCTTCTGACTACACAGAAGGTATGCTAAAGTCCCTCTTGACTCTTGCAGATGTTATGCCGACAGGCTATCATGCGGCGCGTGTTGCTAATGTTCAAAAAGGGGATAAGGTTGTGGTCATTGGTGATGGTGCTGTAGGTCAATGTGCTGTCATCGCGGCGAAGATGCGTGGTGCGTCGCAAATTATCCTCATGAGTCGTCATGAAGATCGTCAAAAGATGGCTCTGGAGTCGGGTGCGACAGCTTTTGTAGCTGAGCGAGGTCAAGAAGGTATTGCCAAGGTGCGTGAAATTCTCAGTGGCGGAGCGGACGCAGCACTTGAATGTGTTGGTACGGAGGCTGCTGTAGAACAGGCGCTAGGTGTCCTTCATAATGGAGGGCGTATGGGATTTGTAGGAGTCCCACACTATAATAATCGTGCTCTTGGTTCGACATTTATGCAAAATATCTCTGTAGCAGGTGGGGCAGCTTCTGCGACAACATATGATAAGCAATTTTTACTAAAAGCCGTCCTTGATGGTGATATCAATCCAGGCCGTGTCTTTACTTCAAGCTATAAATTAGAAGATATTGATCAAGCTTATAAAGATATGGATGAACGTAAGACCATTAAGTCTATGATTGTGATGGCCTAAAAAAGAAAATCCTAATGGAGATTTGAGACTCTCTATTAGGATTTTTTGTCATTTTTAATTTGTGGAGTTATGGCAGAGTACTCTCTCTCAGAGTCAGTCTGGTTCCCAGCATGGTCAGGCTAGGGATTTTGCGACCGTGGAGTACTTCTTTATTAAGAATATCCATGCCTGCTCTGCCCATTTCTTCGGTATAGACGGTGATGCTGGAGAGGGGAGGATAGACTTGCTTGGTCAGGCTGGTGTCGTTAAAGGAAATAAGACTGACGCGGTCTGGCAGGTTGATTCCAGCTTCTTGGAGGGCACGGAGGGCACCGATAGCTAAACTATCGCTAGCTGCAAAAAATGCTGGTGGCAGTTGGTCTCCCAAACTCTGAATAGCCTCCTTCATCAAGTCATAGCCAGACTGGGCAGTAAAGCTTCCTTGAAAGACCAGTTCATCATGATAGATTCCCTTTGCTTGACTGTAGTTTCTAAAATTTTCCAGTCGCTTATCCTCAATGATTTCTTCTTGGTCGGTTGTTTCTTCAAGGCCTGTTAGAATCCCGATGCGGTCCATCCCTTGGCTGAGAAAATAATCGACAACCTGTTTCATGGCAGTGTAAAAGTCTGTGATAATGCAGGTATGTCCCAGGGAAAGTGTATCGCTGTCTAGAAATACAAGAGGCTTTTGGTATTCTTCAAAGGCAGAAATCTGAGCTCGGCTAAATTTTCCGATGCAGAGAATCCCAATTACTTCCTCGCTTAGGGTAAAAGGATGGTCATTAAAATAGCGCAAGATATCGTAGTCCAACTCTTGGGCTCTTTTTTCTATGCCTAGGCGAATCTGGTAGTAGTAGAGATCGTCTAGCTCCCCTTGTTCGCTGACCCATTGGATAATGGCAATCTTTTGCTTGGGCTTGTGGGACTCGCCTGTCTTGAGGTGCTTGGTGTAGCCCAGCTCTTCAGCAACAGTTAAAATACGGTGTCTGGTTTCTTCTGTAACAGATAGACTCTGGTCGCGATTGAGGACACGGGATACGGTCGCGATAGAGACAGAGGCTAGCTGTGCAATGTCTTTTAAGGTAGCCATAAATCCTCCTTGATTAGATTAGTATATCATATTTTTCTGCTTTTTACCGATAGTTTAGTAAAATTTTAGTAAAAAGGATTGACCTTGGAAAATCCCTTGGATACAATAGAAGAAAACGATTACACGTTAAGGTGACTTAACGGACAGTAAAAGGAGAAATCATATGACACAACATCTTACTGCTGAAACTCTTCGCAAAGACTTTCTTGCTGTTTTTGGTCAAGAAGCAGACCAAACTTTCTTTTCACCAGGTCGTATCAATTTGATTGGTGAACACACGGACTACAACGGTGGGCACGTTTTTCCAGCTGCTATTTCCTTGGGAACTTACGGTGCAGCTCGTAAGCGTGACGACCAAGTTTTACGTTTCTACTCAGCTAATTTTGAGGACAAGGGCATTATCGAAGTGCCTCTCGCTGACCTCAAGTTTGAAAAAGAGCACAATTGGACCAATTATCCAAAAGGGGTTCTTCATTTCTTGCAAGAAGCTGGTCATGTGATTGACAAAGGTTTTGATTTCTTTGTTTATGGGAATATCCCAAATGGTGCTGGTTTGTCTTCTTCAGCATCCTTGGAACTTTTGACAGGGGTCGTGGCAGAGCATCTCTTTGATTTAAAATTAGAGCGTCTCGATTTGGTTAAAATCGGAAAACAAACAGAAAACAACTTTATCGGAGTCAACTCTGGCATTATGGACCAGTTTGCTATCGGTATGGGTGCAGACCAACGTGCTATTTACTTAGATACTAACACTTTAGAGTATGATTTGGTACCACTTGATTTGAAGGACAATGTCGTTGTTATTATGAACACTAACAAACGCCGTGAATTGGCGGATTCTAAATACAATGAACGTCGTGCTGAGTGTGAAAAAGCAGTGGAAGAATTGCAAGTTGCTTTAGATATTCAGACCTTGGGTGAATTGGATGAGTGGGCCTTTGACCAATACAGCTATCTGATTAAAGATGAAAATCGTTTGAAACGTGCTCGCCATGCTGTGCTTGAAAACCAACGTACCCTCAAAGCTCAAGTAGCCCTTCAAGCAGGAGATTTGGAAACATTTGGTCGTTTGATGAATGCGTCACACGTTTCTCTGGAGCATGACTATGAAGTAACTGGTTTGGAATTGGATACTCTTGTTCACACAGCTTGGACACAAGAAGGTGTTCTCGGTGCTCGTATGACAGGGGCAGGTTTTGGTGGATGTGCCATTGCCTTGGTTCAAAAAGATACTGTTGAGGCTTTTAAGGAAGCTGTAGGCAAACACTACGAGGAAGTAGTTGGCTACGCTCCAAGCTTCTATATCGCTGAAGTTGCAGGTGGCACTCGCGTCCTTGACTAGTTAAAAGGAGGCTCTATAGTGACCTTAGTAGATAAATTTGTAACACAGGTCATTTCTGAAAGTTCATTTGAGGAAATGGATCGAATCTACCTGACCAATCGTGTCTTGGCACGAGTGGGAGACGGTGTTTTGGAAGTTGAGACGGATCTGGATAAAGTGATTGACCTCAAGGACCAGCTGGTTGAGGAAGCCGTTCGATTAGAGATGATTGAGGATAGTCAGACTGCACGTGAAATCCTTGGTGCTGAACTGATGGACTTGGTGACTCCTTGTCCGAGTCAGGTCAATCGTGACTTCTGGGAAACCTATGCCCACTCTCCTGAGCAATCGATAGAGGATTTTTACCAACTCAGTCAGAAAAATGACTACATCAAACTCAAGGCCATTGCTAAAAATATTGCTTATCGTGTTCCATCTGATTACGGTGAACTTGAAATTACCATCAACCTCTCTAAGCCTGAAAAGGATCCCAAAGAGATTGCGGCAGCCAAGTTGGTGCAAGTTAGTAATTATCCTCAGTGTCAGCTTTGTCTAGAGAATGAGGGCTACCATGGTCGGGTCAACCACCCAGCTCGCAGTAACCACCGTATTATCCGTTTTGAAATGGTTGGTCAGGAGTGGGGCTTCCAGTATTCGCCCTATGCTTACTTTAATGAGCACTGTATTTTCTTAGATGGCCAGCATCGTCCCATGGCCATTAGTCGTCAGAGTTTTGAACGTCTGTTGGCTATCGTAGAGCAGTTTCCAGGATATTTTGCTGGATCTAATGCCGACTTGCCGATTGTGGGGGGCTCTATTCTAACTCATGATCACTATCAAGGAGGTCGTCACGTATTTCCTATGGAATTGGCTCCCTTGCAAAAGTCTTTCCGATTTGCTGGTTTTGAGCAGGTCAAGGCTGGAATTGTCAAGTGGCCTATGTCAGTGTTGCGTTTGACTTCGGATTCCAAAGAGGATTTGACCAACTTGGCTGACAAGATTTTACAGGAATGGCGTCAGTATTCAGATCCTAGTGTGCAGATTTTAGCTGAGACTGATGGGACACCGCATCACACCATCACACCGATTGCGCGTAAACGCGATGGACAGTTTGAGTTGGACTTGGTTTTACGAGATAATCAAACATCGCCAGAGCATCCTGATGGTATCTATCATCCCCACAAGGATGTCCAACATATCAAGAAGGAAAATATCGGTTTGATTGAGGTCATGGGCTTGGCAATCCTGCCACCACGTCTGAAAGAAGAAGTGGAGCAAGTTGCTAGCTATCTTGTAGGAGAAGCTGTTACAGTTGCCGATTATCATCAGGAATGGGCAGACCAACTCAGAGCCCACCATCCAGATCTAACGGATAAAGAAAAAGCCCTTGAAATCGTCAAGGACTCTGTGGGTACTATCTTTGCGCGTGTACTTGAGGATGCAGGAGTCTACAAGCAGACAGAACAAGGACAGGCGGCCTTTATGCGATTTGTGGAGCAGGTCGGAATTTTGCCAGACTAGGAGCTTTCTCCTTGCACAGTCCTATAAAAAGTAGTATCATAGTGTCGTTTGAAATATCAGGAGGAAACGATGAAAGATTTTCATTTTGACGCTATATCTGCCTTTGAAAATTACGAAATTGAACAAATGAGAGATGGTCACGTTGTGGTGACGACCAAAGTAGTGGACTCGTCGCTCAACTACTATGGCAATGCTCATGGTGGCTATCTCTTTACCCTTTGTGACCAGATCAGTGGTTTGGTGGTTATCTCGCTAGGATTAGACGGAGTGACGCTCCAATCCTCTATCAACTACCTCAAAGCAGGAAAACTTGATGATGTGCTGACTATTAAAGGAGAATGTGTCCATCAAGGTCGCACAACCTGTGTGGTGGATGTGGATATCACCAATCAAGAAGGCAGAAATGTCTGCAAAGCAACCTTTACCATGTTTGTCACAGGCCAGAGGTCAGAAGAAAGACAGGTAAGGATATAGAAAAAAGAGGTCTACACCTCTTTTTCTTATTTCTTTTTATGATTTAGTACTGCATTGAGGACAATAGCGAGTAGGCTGGCTACGACGATTCCGTTTGAGAAGAACATTTGGAAGGCTGTCGGCATGCTGATGAAGAGATTACTATTGTTGAGTCCGACACCTGCAGCGATTGAAACTGCTGCGATAAGGAAGTTGTGTTCATTGTTAGCAAAGTCAACACGGGCGAGGATCTGCATCCCTTGAATAGATACAAAACCAAACATCACCAGCATGGCACCACCGAGGACAGGACTTGGAATGATTTGGGCAAGGGCGCCAAACTTAGGAAGGAGTCCAAGGAGGACCAGGAAACCAGCTGCGTAGTAGATTGGCAGGCGAGTCTTGATTCCTGATAATTTAACCAAACCAACGTTTTGTGAAAATCCGGTGTAAGGGAAGGTGTTAAAGATTCCTCCGAGAAGTACGGCCAAACCTTCTGCGCGGTAACCGTTGCGCAGGCGCGTGCTGTCGATTGGATCCTTTGTGATATCAGACAAGGCCAGATAAACACCAGTTGACTCAACCATAGACACCGTTGCGATGATACACATCATGACAATAGATGAGATTTCAAAGGTTGGCATCCCAAAGTAGAGTGGAGTTGGGACATGGACAAGTGGTGCTGCTGCAACAGGAGAGAAATCAACCAAGCCCATGCTAGCAGCAATGACTGTTCCAACAACCAGACCAATCAAAATAGAGATAGACTTGATAAATCCTTTGGTAAAGATGTTAATCAAGAGGATAATCAAAACAGTAATAGCTGCAAGCAAGAGACTTTGACCAGTTGGTTCTGGAACGTTATTTCCCATATTTCCAATAGCAACAGGAATCAAGGTTAAACCAATCGTGGTAATAACAGATCCTGTTACGATAGAAGGGAAGAGATTGGCCACTTTTGAGAAAATTCCTGAAACAAGAACCACGTAAATCCCTGATGCGATAAGGGCACCAAACATAGCGCCACTACCATGGCTTTGTCCAATCATAATCAAGGGAGCAACTGATTGGAAGGCAACTCCAAGAACGACTGGGAGTCCAATCCCAAAGTATTTGTTGAGTTGGAGTTGGAGGAAGGTTGCTACCCCGCACATAAAGATATCTGTGGAAATCAGGTAGGTCAACTGCTCAGCTGAATAGCCAAGGGCTGTCGCAATCATGATGGGAACCAGGATGGATCCTGAGTACATGGCTAGTAAGTGCTGCAAGCCAAGAACGGCTGCTTGCGAGTGTTTTTCTTGAGTTTGCATTAGAGATCTGCCTCCTTAAATACGACTTGACCATTTTCAAAACGATCCAAACGAGCGAGTGATAGAACAGGGTAGCCTGCTTTTTCAAGCAAATCACGGCCATTTTGGAAAGATTTTTCAATCACAATACCGATAGCTTCGACTGTTGCTCCAGCCTGTTCGATGATTTGAATCAAGCCTTTAGCAGCTTGGCCATTAGCAAGGAAATCGTCGATAATCAAAACCTTGTCCTCTGGTGAGAGGAACTTTCCAGCGATAGAAACAGTGCTGGTTACCTGCTTGGTAAAGGAGTAAACTTCGGCAGTTAAGATTCCTTCGTTCATAGTGATGTTTTTAGCTTTTTTAGCGAAAATCATGGGAACGTTTAAGGCTTCAGCTGTAAAAACGGCTGGGGCAATACCCGACGCTTCAATGGTCACGACTTTGGTAATGCCAGCAGAAGCGAATTTTTCCGCAAAAACCTTACCAATCTCTCGCATCAAGCTAAAGTCAACTTGGTGGGTTAAAAAGGAATCCACCTTGAGGATGTTGTCACCCAAGATATGCCCATCCTTGAGGATGCGCTCTTCTAATAATTTCATAAGACCTCCTAAAGTCTAAAAGCCAATCCATTTGCTTGTTTCAGATCCTTAACCAGAAAAAACTAATAGAAAAAAGGACCTACTTAATCTCTAAGTAAGTCCCCAAAATAGGCATGGCAAAAACGGCCATACCTCACTCTGACTTACTTATTGTTAGGTGTTCCGGCACCTTGTAGAAACGTCGTGCCAATTCACGACATAAACAAGTAAAATGATATTCAATTTCAAATAGGCTTGTGCCAATGTTTTTATTTTACACTAAATAACTTTAGAAATCAAAGATTTTGTTAGTGTTTAGATAAAAAAAACGAACGAACAAAAACCTACAACACGATACAGTATTGTAGGTTTCTATTTTTCTACTCGCTAAATCTTAAAAAATAGCCATCTGGATCCAAGACTGCAAATTCATGGGGATAAATAAAACTATCTCCTACTCGAAATTCTCTTTTTGTCAGGGGACGATGGATAGGATAGTCAGCTTCCAGCAGTTTTTGGTGGAGCTGAGGAACATCTGCAATGCCAAAGGAAATATTGACACCGCGCCCGAAAGGATAGGTCAGCTGAGCTAATTCTTTTACGCTGCCTTCTTCTAGCATAAGTTGGCAGTCTTCAAGCGAGAGGAAGAGAAATTTCTCCTCTGGACGCTCGTATTCGACAGAGAATCCTAGCAGGTCGCAGTAGAAGTGGCGTGATTTTTCGATGTCAGATACTACAAATTCAGGAATGACAGCTTGATAGTCCATTCGTTTTCTCCTTAGAGCTCAATCTCCATGACAATAGGTGTATGGTCTTGGCGAGCTCCCGAGTCGATCATATCAGACTTGGTCACCTTGTCTGCGAGACGGTTACTTGTGAGCCAGTAGTCAATTCTCCAGCCAGTATTATTGATTTTAGAGGTCTTGCTGCGCTGTGCCCACCAAGTGTAGCGTTCTGGAACATCGCCGTGAATGTGGCGGAAGGTATCAGTAAATCCAGTTGCTAAAAGGTTGGTAAATCCAGCACGCTCCTCGTCGGTAAATCCTGGTGAACGGCGGTTGCTAGCAGGATTTGCAAGGTCAATCTCATTGTGGGCCACATTGTAGTCACCGGTTGCAAGGACTGGTTTTTCTTTGTCTAGTTCAGCCAAATACTCAGCATATTTGACATCCCATACTTGGCGTTCTTCCAAGCGTTTGAGGCCGTCTCCAGCGTTTGGTGTGTAAACTTGGGTAACGAAAAATTTATCAAATTCTAGAGTGATGATACGACCTTCCAAGTCCATGGTAGAAGGGGCACCGATTTTTGGGAAGCTGATAGTTGGCGTAAGTTCTTTCTTATAGAGGAACATGGTTCCAGCATAGCCTTTACGGGCAGGTTCTTGGGAAGAGCGCCACGTGTTTTCGTAGTCTGGGAAGAGTTCAGCTAAAATTTCCAAGTGTTTCTTTGTAGGCCCCTTGGCAGAAAGCTTGGTTTCTTGGATAGCGATGATATCAGCATTTTCAGCGACCAAGGTTTGTAGTACTTCTTGGGACAATTTGGCACGAGTTGAGTCACTAGTTAGGGCAGCATTGAGGGAATCAATATTCCATGAGATGAGTTTCATAAAGTTACCTTTTTCATTCAGATTATAGATTTTATTATACCAAAAAAAGGTCCATTTCCCCAACGTATGGTTTGAAAATTACTCTTTAGACTTTATCCTTAGAAAATAAAAATTCCCTAAACTATTTAGAAAAAAATCTAAATAGTTCTTGTGTTTAGAATAGAAAGGTGTATAATGTTATTTAGAAAAACATCTAAATAGAAAGTGAAGTTACATATATGTCAAATAAGAGAACAATCCTTCTTTTTGTGGTCTTGGCTTATGCCCTTGCTTGGATAATATGGTTGGCACTATGGCTAAGTGGTGTTGGTCTAAATTCTCCATGGAGTCAACTTGCTAGTATTGTAGCCATGTGGATGCCTGCACTTGCAGTCTTTGTTTTAGGGAAAATCACGAATCAACCTAGTGGAATCAAATCTAAATTAGTCGTGAATCTCAAGAGGAACTGGCGCTTTTACTTACTAGCTATCTGGTTACCAGCAGTCATCAGTTTTTTAGGAGCGGGACTTTATTTTCTTGTATTTCCTAGCAATTTCAGCCTTGGTTTTGAATCTATTCAAGCCATCTTACAAGAAAAAGGTGTCTCTCAATCAGCCATTCCCTTATCTTCCTTGGTTTTGATTCAAATCCTAGCTAGTTTGACCTACGCTCCTTTTTTTAATAGTTTCTTTGCATTGGGGGAGGAAATTGGTTGGCGTGGCTATCTTTACCCAGTGCTAAGAGAACGCTTTTCACTAGTCCAGACTCATGTCTTACTTGCTCTCATTTGGAGTCTATGGCATTTACCAATCAATTTACAAGGATATAATTATGGTCTTACTTATTTTGCTTATCCCGTTTTGGGAGTTGTTGCTATGTTTCTATTTTGTTTTAGCGTAGGAATATTGTTGAGCTGGTTGTTGGAAAAGACAGGTTCTATCTGGGCTTCTGCCCTATTTCATGGGGCAATCAATGCAACTGCAGGTATTGGGTTACTCTTCCAATTACCAGGAGAAAAAGTTTCAAGCCTCTTGATTTTAGGCCCATCACCGACCGGAATGCTATCAGTTCTACCTTGCTTATTCCTAGCCCTACTAATATTACAAAGGGAAAGGAGTCATTATGAGTTTTGCAAATAGTTTTAAAGCCTTATCTCATCCAGTTAGGAGAGAGATTTTAAATTTACTCAAAGCAGGTAGATTATCTGCAGGAGAAATTGCCAGTCAATTTGAGTTGACTAGTGCAACTATTTCACACCATCTCACGATTTTGAAAGCAGCGGATTTGATTCATGAAATGAAAGAAAAAAACTTTATTTATTATGAGTTAAATACATCGGTTTTAGAGGACATAATGGTTTGGTTAGCAGATCTGAAAGGAGATCATTTTGATGAAGATAAAAATCAATAAGAAATTGGTATTATTTACGAGCATTCTCATCCTACTACCTTCCCTTGTAGGTTGTGTTTTCTGGAATCAATTACCAGAGGAGATACCCACTCATTTTAATCTACTGGGTCAAGCGGATGGCTACAATCATAAAATGTCTGCTATCTTTGGATTACCGACTCTCATGCTTTTGATGCATTGGTTGCTTCTATTTATAATGATTAAAGATCCTAAATCTAGCAATATCAGTTCAAAAATACAAGTTTTGATTTACTGGATTATTCCTTTTGTATCTTGTCTATTAATGATTTCTATCTTCGGAGAATCTTTGGGTTATTCCATGATGAGTGGGCTACTAGCTCAGATTTTTATGGGAGTCATGATGATCATAATTGGAAATTATCTACCAAAAACACACCGAAATTATATAATCGGTATTCGACTACCGTGGACCTTGGAGAATGATGAAAACTGGAGAAAAACGCATCGTCTAGCTGGAAAAATTTGGGTATTAGGAGGATTGTTATTGTTTCTAAATTCCTTTGTGCAACTATATGTTTACTGGGTATTCTTCTTGACACTTTTCTTTGTAGTGATAATTCCTAGTGTCTATTCTTATCAATTATCAAAATTAGAATCTTGAAACAGGTATTTGAGTCATTAGTTAGAGAAGTTGGTCTGATAAGTCCATTTCCCCAACGTATGGCTTGAAAAATCACTCTCTTTCGTTTATAATTAAGAATGATTTTATGAAAGGGAGTGAAAATAAATGAAATTTTACTCATATGACTATGTGCTTAGCCAAATCAGTCAACAAAATGGAATCATGATTGGCTTTGGAATTGTTCTCCTAGCTATCACAGGATTTTTTGCCTTTAAGGCCTATCGAGATAAAAAGGGGACTAAGTTTCGGGAATTGGTCATGATTTTGGCCTTGACCTTAGTGGCCATGCTTTTAGTGACAATTTCAAAATACCAGACCAATCAAGCCTCTAACAATCAATTTCAAACCTCCCTTCATTTCATAGAGGTTGTTTCCAAAGACTTGGGAGTGGATAAATCAGAAGTCTATGTCAATACTTCTGCAGCCACTGATGGAGCGCTTGTCAAGGTAGGTTCAAATGTCTATCGTGCCATGAACGGGAGCCAACCAGACAAGTATCTTTTAGAGAAATTAGAATTGCATCAAACAGACGCTATTGAATTGGTGGAGGTAAACAAATGACACTCAACTATATGGAAATTTTAATCAAACTGGCCTTGGGTCTTTTCTCTCTTGTTTTTGTTATTAATGTGACAGGAAAGGGGAATCTAGCACCTAACTCTGCTACAGACCAAATTCAGAACTATGTTCTTGGTGGTATCATCGGTGGGGTAATTTACAATAGTTCAATCAGTATCCTGCAATACACAGTGATTTTGATGATGTGGACGATTTTGGTTTTGACCCTAAAGTGGCTCAATAACAATGTTCGCTTTGTCAAACGCTTGATTGATGGGAAACCAACTCTCCTCATCAAAAATGGGCAGATTGACCCAGAAGCCTGTCGTTCAGTTGGCTTGTCTGCATCGGATGTAGCCCTCAAACTTCGTAGCCAAGGGATTTTCCAGATGAAGCAAGTTAAACGAGCTGTGCAAGAACAAAATGGCCAACTCATCGTGGTTCAAATGGGAGATGAAAATCCTAAGTATCCAGTTGTGACTGACGGTGTGATCCAAGTCGATGTCTTGGAATCGATTGGTCGTAGCGAAGAGTGGCTGCTTGATAATCTCAGCAAGCAAGGGCATGACAATGTAGCCAACATCTTTATCGCTGAGTATGACAAGGGTGCTGTTACAGTCGTAACCTATGAATAAGAAAAACCTGGGGTCTTGTACTCTTCAAAAATCAAATTCAAACTGCGTCAACGTCGCCTTGCCGTACTCAAGTACAGCCTGCGGCTAGTTTCCTAGTTTGCTCTTTGATTTTCATTGAGTATTGGCCTCAGGTTTCTATTTGCAATCAGAAAGGGATGTTATGTCCATTATTCAAAAACTCTGGTGGTTTTTCAAGTTAGAAAAACGCCGTTATCTAGTCGGGATTGTGGCCCTGGTCTTGGTTTCTGTCCTCAATCTCATTCCCCCTATGGTCATGGGGCGGGTCATTGATGCCATTACTTCGGGGCAATTAACCCAGCAGGACCTCCTTCTTGACCTATTTTATTTGCTTCTTGCGGCCTTTGGGATGTACTATCTGCGTTATGTTTGGCGTATGTATATCCTTGGAACTTCCTACCGTTTGGGGCAGATTATGCGGTCTCGCTTGTTTGAGCATTTTACAAAGATGTCTCCAGCCTTTTATCAAACCTATCGGACGGGGGACCTGATGGCACACGCCACCAACGATATCAATGCCTTGACTCGTCTAGCAGGAGGCGGTGTTATGTCTGCTGTTGATGCTTCTATCACGGCTTTAGTGACCTTGCTGACCATGCTCTTTAGCATTTCGTGGCAAATGACCCTAGTTGCCATTTTACCCTTACCTTTCATGGCTTATGCGACCAGTCGTTTAGGTAGAAAGACACATAAGGCCTTTGGTGAATCACAAGTTGCCTTTTCTGAACTCAATAACAAGGTGCAGGAGTCAGTATCAGGTATTAAAGTGACCAAGTCTTTCGGTTACCAGGCGGACGAGTTGAAGTCCTTTCAGGCAGTCAATGAATTGACCTTCCAAAAGAACCTCCAAACCATGAAATACGATAGTCTCTTTGACCCCATGGTTCTCTTGTTTGTTGGTTCCTCCTATGTTTTAACCCTCTTGGTAGGCTCCTTGATGGTTCAGGAGGGGCAGATTACTGTTGGGAATCTAGTTACCTTTATCAGCTACTTGGATATGCTGGTTTGGCCTCTTATGGCCATCGGCTTCCTCTTTAATATTACTCAGCGAGGGAAGGTTTCTTACCAGCGGATTGAGGAACTTTTGTCTCAGGAATCACCTGTACAAGACCCTGAGTTTCCTCTAGACAGTATTGAAAACGGGCGCTTGCAGTATGCCATTGATAGCTTTGCCTTTGAAAATGAGGAAACACTGACAAATGTTCACTTTAGTTTGGGAAAAGGGCAAACCCTGGGCTTGGTTGGTCAGACAGGCTCTGGAAAAACGTCCTTGATTAAGCTTCTCTTGCGTGAGTACGATGTGGATGAGGGAGCCATTTATCTAAACGGTCACGATATTCGCGATTATCGTCTGACAGACCTTCGCAGTCTTATGGGCTATGTTCCTCAGGACCAGTTCCTCTTTGCGACCTCTATCTTAGACAATATCCGCTTTGGCAATCCTAATTTGCCGCTCACAGCAGTCGAGGAAGCGACTAAGCTAGCTCAAGTTTATAAAGATATTGTAGCCATGCCTCAGGGATTTGATACGCTGATCGGTGAAAAAGGAGTCAGTCTTTCTGGTGGTCAAAAGCAGCGTCTGGCTATGAGTCGGGCTATGATTTTAGACCCTGATATCTTGATTTTGGATGATTCTTTGTCAGCCGTGGATGCCAAGACGGAGTATGCGATTATCGACAACCTCAAGGAGACGCGAAAGGACAAAACAACCATTATCACAGCCCATCGCCTCAGTGCGGTTGTTCATGCAGATTTGATTTTAGTCCTGCAAAATGGTCAGATTATCGAACGAGGCAGGCACGAAGACCTACTAGCCATGGATGGCTGGTATGCCCAGACCTACCAGTCTCAGCAGCTGGAAATGAAAGGAGAAGAAGATGCAGAATAAACAAGAACAATGGACTGTATTGAAGCGCTTGATGTCTTATCTCAAGCCCTATGGACTCTTGACCTTTTTGGCACTAAGTTTTCTCCTAGCGACTACGATCATAAAAAGTGTCATTCCCCTTGTGGCTTCCCACTTTATCGACCAGTATCTCAGCAATCTCAACCAACTCGCTGTGACCGTTTTGCTGGCCTACTATGGCCTTTATATTCTACAAACTCTGGTCCAGTATGTCGGCAATCTTCTCTTTGCGCGGGTGTCCTACAGTATTGTAAGGGATATTCGTCGCGATGCCTTTGCCAATATGGAGAAGCTGGGCATGTCTTATTTTGACAAGACGCCAGCAGGTTCCATCGTCTCTCGTTTGACAAATGATACCGAGACTATCAGTGATATGTTTTCAGGGATTTTATCCAGCTTTATTTCAGCAGTTTTTATCTTTCTGACAACTCTGTATACCATGTTGGTGTTGGATTTTCGTTTGACTGCTTTAGTCTTGCTCTTTCTCCCCTTGATTTTCCTTTTGGTCAATCTCTATCGGAAAAAATCAGTGAAAATCATTGAGAAAACCAGAAGTCTCTTGTCAGATATCAATAGCAAGTTGGCTGAAAACATCGAGGGAATCAGAATAATCCAGGCCTTTAATCAAGAGAAGCGCCTACAGTCAGAGTTTGATGAAATCAACCAAGAACACTTGGTCTATGCCAACCGTTCTGTAGCCTTGGATGCCCTCTTTTTGCGCCCTGCCATGAGTTTGCTTAAACTCTTAGGATATGCAGTTTTAATGGCCTACTTTGGCTATCGTGGCCTTTATCTGGGAATAACAGCAGGAACTATGTATGCCTTTATCCAGTACATAAACCGCCTTTTTGACCCCTTGATTGAAGTAACGCAAAACTTTTCAACCCTGCAAACGTCTATGGTTTCTGCAGGTCGTGTATTTGCTCTGATCGACGAGAGGACCTATGAGCCCCTTCAAGAAGATGGACAGGCTAAAGTCAAAGAAGGCAATATTCGATTTGAACATGTGTGTTTCTCGTATGACGGTAAACATCCGATTCTGGATGATATTTCCTTCTCCGTTAACAAGGGTGAGACCATTGCTTTTGTGGGGCATACAGGTTCTGGGAAATCTTCGATTATCAATGTCCTCATGCGCTTTTATGAATTCCAGTCAGGGCGAGTTCTCTTGGATGATGTGGATATCAGGAACTACAGTCAGGAAGAGTTGAGAAAAAACATTGGTCTGGTCTTGCAGGAGCCCTTCCTCTATCATGGGACCATTAAGTCCAATATCGCCATGTACCAAGAAATCAGTGATGAGCAGGTCCAGGCTGCGGCAGCCTTCGTGGATGCAGATTCCTTTATTCAAAAACTTCCTCAGGGATATGACGCCCCTGTTTCTGAGCGTGGCTCCAGTTTTTCAACAGGTCAGCGCCAGCTTCTAGCCTTTGCCAGAACAGTCGCCAGTCAGCCTAAAATCCTGATTTTGGATGAAGCGACAGCCAATATTGACTCTGAAACAGAAAGTCTGGTTCAAGCTTCACTGGTTAAGATGAGACAGGGACGAACAACCATTGCCATCGCCCACCGCCTTTCGACCATCCAAGACGCCAACTGTATCTATGTTTTGGACAAGGGGCGCATTATCGAGAGCGGAAGCCATGAGGAACTCTTGGCTCTAGGAGGAACCTACCACAAGATGTATAGCTTGCAGGCGGGTGCCATGTCCTAATACTCTTTGAAAATCTCTTCAAATCCATGTCAGCTTTATCTGCAACCTCAAAGCTGTACTTTGATTTTCATTGAGTGTAAGAAGGAAATCCTTCAAATTACAGATTTCTTTCACCGCCTTTTCCATTTTGTGGTATAATGAAAAATGTTGACAAATAGTATAATAAAAACAAAGGAGAAACAGCATGCTGAAATGGGAAGACTTGCCCGTGGAAATGAAATCAAGCGAGGTTGAGTCTTACTACCAGCTTGTCTCTAAAAGGAAGGGTTCGCTGATTTTCAAGCGTTGTTTGGACTGGGTTTTGGCCTTGGTTGTACTGGTTCTGACCTCTCCCATCTTTCTCATCTTGAGCATTTGGATCAAGTTGGATAGCAAGGGGCCAGTGATTTACAAGCAAGAGCGTGTGACCCAGTACAATCGACCTTTCAAGATTTGGAAGTTCCGTACCATGGTGACGGATGCAGACAAAAAAGGAAGTTTGGTGACTTCTGCTAACGATAGTCGCATTACCAAGGTTGGCAATTTCATCCGCCGTGTGCGTTTGGACGAACTGCCTCAGCTGGTCAATGTCCTTAAAGGCGAAATGTCCTTTGTCGGTACACGACCTGAAGTGCCACGCTACACAGAGCAGTATAGCCCTGAAATGATGGCGACCTTGCTTTTGCCAGCAGGGATTACCTCTCCAGCCAGCATCAACTACAAGGATGAGGACACTATCATCAGTCAAATGACGGAGAAAGGTCTGTCGGTTGACCAAGCCTATGTCGAACACGTTCTTCCTGAAAAGATGCGCTATAACCTCGCCTATCTCCGAGAGTTTAGTTTCCTTGGAGACATCAAAATCATGTTTCAAACCGTGTTTGAAGTGCTAAAATAAAGTAGTCATGAGAGAATGAGTACAGATAAAAGGAGCAAATCAATGCCAAATTACAATATTCCATTTTCACCACCCGATATTACAGAAGCAGAAATTGCTGAAGTAGCGGATACCCTGCGTTCTGGTTGGATTACAACAGGTCCCAAGACAAAAGAACTGGAGCGTCGCTTGTCTCAATACACACAGACGCCCAAGACTGTCTGTCTTAACTCTGCGACTGCCGCGCTTGAGTTGATTTTGCACGTCTTGGAAGTTGGACCTGGTGATGAGGTTATCGTTCCAGCCATGACCTATACAGCTTCATGTAGTGTTATCACTCACGTAGGGGCGACCCCTGTCATGGTGGATATTCAAGCAGATACGTTTGAGATGGACTATGACTTGCTGGAGCAAGCTATCACTGAGAAAACTAAGGTGATCATCCCAGTAGAACTTGCAGGGATTGTTTGCGACTATGACCGTTTGTTCCAAGTTGTGGAAAAGAAACGTGACCTCTTTACTGCTTCAAGCAAGTGGCAAAAAGCCTTTAACCGTATTGTGATTGTCTCTGATAGTGCCCATGCTTTGGGATCTACTTATAAAGAACAACCAGCTGGTTCTATCGCTGACTTTACTTCCTTCTCATTCCATGCTGTTAAGAACTTTACAACGGCAGAAGGTGGAAGTGCGACTTGGAAAGCCAATCCAGCGATTGACGACGAAGAGATGTACAAGGAATTCCAAATTCTTTCCCTTCACGGGCAAACTAAGGATGCTCTTGCCAAGATGCAATTGGGTTCATGGGAATATGATATCGTAACACCAGCCTACAAGTGCAACATGACCGATATCATGGCTTCACTTGGTCTGGTACAATTGGATCGCTATGCAAGTTTGTTGCAACGTCGTAAGGACATTGTGAACCGCTATGATCGTGGTTTTGCAGGTTCTCGCATCCTTCCTTTAGCACACAAGACTGAAACTGTCGAATCTTCACGTCACCTCTACATCACCCATGTAGAAGGAGCGAGCCTAGAAGAACGCAATCTTATCATCCAAGAATTGGCCAAAGCGGGAATTGCAAGTAACGTACACTACAAACCGCTTCCGCTCTTGACAGCCTATAAGAATCTTGGTTTTGACATGGCGAACTATCCTAAGGCCTATACCTTCTTTGAAAATGAAATTACCCTTCCTCTTCACACTAAATTAAGTGATGAAGAAGTGGACTATATCATTGAGACTTTCAAAACAGTTTCTGAAAAAGTGCTAACTTTATCAAAAAAATCGTAAAAAAGTCTTGACAAAGAAAAAACAAAGTATTAAAATAAGTTCAATAAATCAGAAAAGTAACTATTTTTAATCTTCAGGGAGCCTGTGGTCATTGTGAACAGGTGGTTGGAAGTAGTGAAAGTGGGCTGATTTTAAAAATGAATTTGAAACAATGAAAATTCGGTGCGCACACCTTACAGTGCAACTTGTTGTTAGACAAGGTAGAGATGTAAAGGGGATAGTCCCTTTATAATTGAGGTGGCACCGCGTTACCAACGCCCTCACACGGAATTTAATTCTGTGTGTGGGCTTTTTTCTTTCGGTCATTTTGTTTTTCTTTTATTAGGGCGTTAAGTTGCTTTGATGAACTTAAAGTTCTATCTGCAGCTCCTTGCCTACTACTAAAAGCAAACAAAAAGTCGAATAAATACAGAAAGAGGAAAATTTTATGACAACTAAAGGTTATTTTGGACAATTTGGTGGTAGTTTTGTACCAGAGCCTATTCAGGCTTTGTTGGATGAGTTGGAAGTGACATTTGACAAGTACAAGGATGATCCAGAATTTTTGGCAGAATTTCGCCATTATTTGAAGGACTATTCAGGTCGCGAAACACCGCTTTATTTTGCAGAAAGTTTGACAGACCGCTTAGGTGGAGCTAAGATTTATCTCAAGCGCGAAGACCTTAACCACCTTGGTTCTCACAAACTAAACAACGTTTTAGGGCAAATTCTTCTGGCTAAACGTATGGGTAAAAAACGGGTTATCGCAGAGACAGGAGCTGGTCAGCACGGTGTTGCTACAGCAGCGGCTGCAGCCAAGTTTGGTATGGCCTGTGATGTCTACATGGGGGCAGAGGATGTGGAGCGTCAACGTCTCAATGTTTTCCGTATGGAGATGATGGGAGCAACTGTTCACGCAGTTGAAACAGGGACTCGTACCCTCAAAGATGCTGTTGATGCAGCCTTTGGAGCATGGATGAATGACCTTGAAGCCTTCTATGTTCTGGGATCTGCTGTGGGACCTCACCCATATCCAACCATTGTTCATGAGTTCCAAAAGGTCATCAGTGAAGAATCTCGCCGTCAAATCTTAGAAAAAGAAGGACGCTTACCAGACTATGTCATTGCTTGTGTAGGTGGTGGTTCCAATGCCATCGGTGCTTTTTCACAGTATGTGGCTGATGAAGAAGTCAAATTGGTTGGGGTCGAAGCTGCTGGTCATGGACTTGATACAGACAAGCACGCAGCTACTATGACAAAAGGTAGTATCGGAATTGTCGACGGCATGAAGACTTATGCAGTCTTTAAGGAAGATGGAGAGCTAGCTCCAGTTTACTCTATCTCAGCTGGATTGGACTATCCAGGGGTTGGTCCAGAACATGCCTACTTTAAAGATTCTGGTCGCGTGGAATATGTCGCAGCGACGGATGAAGAAGCTGTTCAGGCTCTCCTCCTTCTCAGCAAGACTGAAGGGATTATCCCAGCGATTGAAAGCTCACACGCTATCGCAGAAGCAGTTAAACGTGCACCGAAACTAAGTAAAGACGAAATTATCATCATCAATGTCTCTGGTCGTGGAGACAAGGACGTAGCTGCGATTGCAGACTACCTAGAAGCTAAAAAATAAAAGATGGAAAAATTACAGTCTTTTCTCTCACAGAGAGCTTGTGGTTGCTGAAAACAAGCAGAGAAAGCTGTAAGGTTGGGTCCATTTGAAACAAGAGAAAAAAACATAATTCTCAAGGGAGTGCCCTCTATCGCACAGCCTGTTACAGGAGGTTTCTGAGACAGGAATGAGAGATAGGAGAAATCCTATAATTGAGGTGGCACCGCGAATTTCGTCCTCACGCAAGTTGTTTTGCGTGGGGATTTTTCATACAGTCGCCACGGACTAGAAGTAGAACTGAAAGGGAAATACAATGGAACGAATCATTCATGGAGATGTCTTATCACCAATCTTGGCTTATATGCGTCTAAAGGGGCAACACAAGGTTATTTTAGAAAGTATTCCGAGAGACAAGGAAACAGCTCGTTTTTCTATCCTAGCCTATAATCCTGTTTTTGAGATTAAGTTTGAAAATGGAGTTCTTTATCAAAATGGTCAAGTGATTGATCAGGATCCCTTGGATTTCCTTTATCAAGTGACTCATAAGAGCCAGCACCATTCAGATCTACCTTTTGGTGGTGGGGCAATTGGTTTTGTTGGTTACGATATGATTTCGCTTTATGAAGAAATTGGTCAAATTCCTCAAGATATAATTGGAACGCCAGACATGCATTTCTTCGTCTATGAGAGTTACATTGTCTTTGACCACAAGAAGGAAAAAATCCATGTCATCGAGGATGCACTCTATAGTGAGCGTAGTCAAGAAAACTTGGAAGAAGCCTTGAACCATGTGCTTGAAGAATTACGCATTCCTGCTCCAAATGAATTTGAAGACTTGGATTTATCACCGCTTGACTTCCAACCGCATATCGCTCCTCAGAAGTTTGAGGAAATGGTGGAAACGGCTCGTGACTTGATTCGTAATGGTGATATGTTCCAATGTGTACTTAGTCAACGCTTCTCAGCAGAAGTGACTGGAAATCCATTTGACTTCTACAGAAATCTCCGCGTGACCAATCCTTCTAATTACCTTTATTTCTATGATTTTGGGGATTATCAAATCATCGGCGCCAGTCCTGAAAGTTTGGTTTCTGTCAAAAATGGCATCGTGACAACCAATCCGATTGCAGGTACGCGACCAAGAGGAGCTACGGATGAAGAGGACAAGGCTTTGGCGACAGACCTGCTTTCGGATGAGAAGGAAACAGCAGAGCATCGAATGTTAGTAGACTTGGGTCGTAATGATATTGGTCGCATCTCTGAAACGGCTAGTGTCCAAGTCACTAAGTATATGGAAGTGGAGCTCTTCCGTTATGTTATGCATTTGACCAGCGTGGTTAAGGGGCGTTTGCTTCCAGAACTCACTGCAATGGATGCCTTGAAAGCAACACTTCCTGCTGGAACAGTTTCAGGAGCACCAAAGATTCGAGCGATGAGACGCATCTATGAACTGGAAACAGAAAAACGGGGCGTATACGCAGGAGCGATTGGCTACTTGTCTGCGACGGGTGATATGGATTTCGCCATTGCCATCCGAACTATGATTCTCAAAAATCAAACAGCCTATGTGCAGGCTGGGGCAGGGATTGTCTACGACTCTATCGCCAAAAACGAATACCAAGAAACCATTAACAAAGCAAAATCTATGACTAGAATTGGAGAACTAAGACCATGATTTTATTGATTGACAACTATGATTCTTTTACCTATAACTTGGCCCAATACATTGGGAATTTTGCAGAAGTGCAGGTCTTGAGAAATGATGATCCCAAGCTGTATGAAGAAGCTGAAAAAGCAGATGGTCTGGTCTTTTCTCCTGGTCCTGGTTGGCCAGTTGATGCTGGAAAGATGGAAGATATGATTCGTGATTTTGCTGGCAAGAAGCCGATTCTTGGGATTTGTTTGGGCCACCAAGCCATTGCAGAAGTCTTTGGTGGTAAGTTAGGTTTGGCTCCCAAAGTCATGCATGGGAAACAGAGCAATATCAGCTTTGAAGCGCCATCTGTTTTGTATCAAGGCATCGAGGATGGCCGTGCAGTCATGCGTTACCACAGTATTTTGATTGAGGAAATGCCAGAAGACTTTGAAGTGACAGCTCGTTCGACTGATGACCAAGCCATCATGGGGATTCAACACAAAACACTTCCAATTTATGGCTTCCAGTACCATCCAGAAAGTATCGGAACGCCAGATGGCTTGTCTTCTATTCGGAATTTTATCGAAAAGGTTGTAAAGTGAGGAAACTAGGATGAAAGAGATTATTGAAAAATTAGCAAAATTTGAAAATTTATCAGGTGTGGAAATGACGGATGTCATTGAGCGTATCGTAACTGGGCGTGTAACTGAAGCGCAGATTGCTTCTCTTCTTTTGGCTCTTAAGATGAAGGGGGAAACACCTGAGGAACGCACAGCCATTGCCCAGGTCATGAGAGGCCATGCCCAACACATTCCAACTGAAATTCATGATGCCATGGACAACTGTGGTACAGGTGGAGACAAATCCTTCAGCTTCAACATTTCCACAACTGCAGCCTTTGTCTTGGCTGGTGGCGGTGTTCACATGGCCAAACACGGTAACCGCTCGATTTCTTCTAAATCTGGTTCTGCAGATGTCCTCGAAGCCTTGGGTATCAACCTAGATCTCAAACCAGCTGAACTAGGTAAGGTCTTTGATAAAACTGGAATCGTCTTTCTCTTTGCTAAAAATATGCACCCAGCAATGAAATACATCATGCCAGCTCGTTTGGAATTGGGAATTCCAACCATTATGAACTTGACTGGTCCTCTGATTCACCCAATGGCTTTGGAAACACAGCTTCTTGGAATTAGTTGTCCAGAACTGCTAGAAAGTACAGCTCAGGTTTTGAAAAATATGGGTCGCAAGCGTGCCATCGTGGTTGCTGGGCCAGAAGGACTGGATGAAGCTGGCTTGAATGGAACAACCAAGATTGCTCTTCTTGAAAATGGCGAAATCACCTTGTCAAGCTTTACTCCAGAGGATTTGGGAATGGAAGGCTATGCTATCGAAGATATTCGTGGAGGCAATGCTCAGGAAAATGCAGAAATTTTGCTCAGCGTTCTTAAAAATGAACCAAGTCCATTCTTGGAAACGACAGTCTTAAATGCTGGTCTTGGTTTCTATGCCAATGGTAAGGTAGCTAGTATTAAAGAAGGAGTTGCCTTGGCTCGTCAAGTGATTGCTAGTGGCAAGGCCTTTGAAAAACTTAGACTGTTACAGGAGTACCAAAAATGAGTCAGGAATTTTTATCACGAATCTTGGAGCAGAAGGCGCGTGAGGTGGAGCAGATGAAGCTGGAGCAAATTCAACCCTTGCGCCAGACCTATCGCTTGGTTGACTATCTAAAACAACACCAAGACCGTTTACAGGTAATCGCTGAAGTCAAGAAAGCTAGCCCTAGTCTGGGAGATATCAATCTCGATGTGGATATTGTGCAACAGGCCCAGACTTATGAAGCAAACGGTGCAGTGATGATTTCGGTTTTGACAGATGAGGTTTTCTTTAAAGGGCATTTGGATTATCTGCGGGAGATTTCTGGTCAGGTAAACATTCCGACGCTCAACAAGGACTTTATCATTGATGAAAAGCAAATCATCCGTGCCCGCAATGCTGGTGCGACAGTCATCTTGCTCATTGTGACAGCCTTGTCAGAAGAACGCCTCAAGGAACTTTACGACTACGCGACAGAGCTTGGTCTGGAAGTTTTGGTGGAAACCCACAATCTAGCTGAACTAGAAGTAGCCCACAGACTTGGTGCTCAGATTATCGGAGTTAATAACCGTAACTTGACCACCTTTAAGGTCGATTTGCAGACCAGTGTAGACTTGTCCCAGCACTTTAAGGAAGGACGCTATTACATTTCTGAGTCTGCTATTTTTACAGGGCAGGATGCAGAGCGAGTAGCACCATACTTTAACGGCATTTTAGTAGGGACAGCTCTCATGCAGGCAGAAGATGTAGCCCAGAGAATCAAGGAGTTGCAGATTGACAAAGGTTAAGATTTGTGGACTATCGACCAAAGAAGCGGTGGAAACAGCTGT
The DNA here is from genome assembly GCF_946190065.1 of Streptococcus mitis. Taxonomy (GTDB): domain Bacteria; phylum Bacillota; class Bacilli; order Lactobacillales; family Streptococcaceae; genus Streptococcus; species Streptococcus mitis_DE. The sequence goes on along the minus strand of NZ_CAMHZD010000005.1, from coordinate 86,352 downwards.
TTCAGCAGGAGCGGACTACATCGGTTTTGTCTTCGCACCTAGTAAAAGACAAGTGACCTTGGATCAGGCTTCTGAGCTGGTAAAGCTTATTCCTGCGGATGTCAAAAAGGTTGGTGTGTTTGTTTCACCAAGTCGGGTGGAGCTACTAGAAGCGATAGACAAAGTTGGCTTGGACTTGGTACAGGTCCACGGTCAGGTGGCGGATGATTTGTTTGAGAATTTGCCTTGTGCCAGTATTCAGGCTGTGCAGGTGGATGGAGAGGGACATGTGCCCAATTCTCAGGCAGACTATCTACTCTTTGATGCCCCTGTGGCTGGGAGTGGCCAGACCTTTGACTGGGCTCAACTGGATACGATTGGACTAACTCAGCCTTTCTTTATCGCAGGTGGGCTTAAGGAAGACAATGTAGTGAAAGCAATTCAACACTTTACTCCCTATGCAGTAGATGTATCAAGCGGAGTGGAGACAGATGGACAAAAAGATCATAAAAAGATTAGAAGATTTATAGAGAGGGTAAAGAATGGCATATCAAGAACCAAATAAAGATGGATTTTACGGAAAATTCGGTGGACGTTTCGTCCCAGAAACATTGATGACAGCAGTTTTGGAGTTGGAGAAAGCTTACCGTGAAAGTCAGGCAGACCCAAGTTTCCAAGAGGAATTAAACCAACTCTTGCGCCAGTATGTGGGACGTGAAACTCCCCTTTACTACGCAAAAAATTTGACCCAGCATATTGGCGGAGCCAAGATTTATCTTAAACGGGAAGATCTTAACCATACAGGGGCCCACAAGATTAACAATGCCTTGGGTCAAGTTCTTCTGGCTAAACGTATGGGTAAAAAGAAAATTATCGCAGAAACAGGTGCTGGTCAGCACGGTGTAGCAACTGCAACTGCTGCAGCCCTCTTTAACATGGAATGTACCATCTATATGGGTGAAGAGGATGTCAAACGCCAAGCCCTCAATGTCTTCCGTATGGAACTTTTGGGAGCTAAGGTTGAGGCAGTGACAGATGGTTCGCGTGTGCTTAAGGATGCGGTCAATGCAGCCCTTCGTTCATGGGTAGCAAATATCGATGATACCCACTATATCCTTGGTTCTGCCTTGGGGCCACATCCTTTCCCAGAAATCGTTCGTGACTTCCAAAGTGTCATCGGTCGAGAGGCTAAACAACAGTACCGCGATTTGACAGGTCAAGATCTGCCAGATGCCCTAGTAGCCTGTGTTGGCGGTGGTTCTAATGCCATCGGTCTCTTCCATCCATTTGTAGAAGATGAGTCTGTAGCTATGTATGGAGCTGAAGCGGCTGGACTTGGTGTGGATACGGAGCACCACGCAGCTACCTTGACTAAGGGTCGTCCAGGTGTGCTTCACGGTTCCCTCATGGATGTACTGCAAGATGCTCATGGTCAAATTCTTGAAGCCTTCTCTATCTCAGCAGGTTTGGACTATCCTGGTATCGGTCCAGAACATTCTCACTACCACGATATCAAACGTGCCAGCTATGTTCCTGTGACGGACGAAGAAGCCTTGGAAGGATTCCAACTCCTGTCTCGTGTGGAAGGGATTATCCCAGCCTTGGAATCTAGCCATGCGATCGCCTTTGCGGTGAAATTGGCCAAAGAACTGGGCCCAGACAAGTCTATGATTGTCTGTCTATCAGGTCGTGGGGACAAGGATGTGGTTCAAGTCAAGGACCGCTTGGAAGCAGATGCAGCAAAGAAGGGAGAAGCTCATGCCTAAGACATTAACAGAAAAATTGAATGCTATAAAAGCAGCTGGAAAGGGAATTTTTGTTCCCTATATCATGGCTGGAGACCATGAGAAAGGTTTGGATGGATTGGGAGAAACAATCCACTTTTTAGAAGATTTGGGTGTCTCTGCTATTGAAGTGGGCATTCCCTTTTCAGACCCTGTTGCAGATGGACCTGTTATCGAAGAAGCGGGCTTGCGCAGTCTAGCCAATGGAACTTCTACTCAGGCTTTGGTTGAAACCTTGAAAACCATTGAAACAGAGGTGCCACTTGTCATTATGACCTACTTCAACCCCCTCTTTCAGTACGGTGTTGAAAAATTTGTCAAAGATTTGGCAGATACAGCGGTTAAGGGCTTGATTATCCCAGACCTGCCTCATGAGCATGCCAACTTTGTAGAACCCTTTTTGGCAGACACAGACATCGCCTTGATTCCTCTAGTTAGTTTGACGACAGGAATTGAGCGCCAGAAAGAGTTGATTGATGGGGCAGAAGGATTCGTCTATGCCGTTGCCATCAATGGGGTGACAGGGAAATCAGGCAATTACCGCGCAGACTTGGACAAGCACTTGGCACAATTGCATCAAGTGGCCGACATCCCAGTATTGACAGGCTTTGGCGTATCTAGTCAAGAAGATGTAGAACGCTTTAATGCAGTGTCAGATGGTGTTATCGTTGGTTCGAAAATTGTAAAAGCCCTCCACCAAGGAGAGCCGATTCAGGACTTTATCAAACAAGCAGTAGCTTACCAAAAATAATCACACAAGTAGCGAGCAAGAGGAAAGGCACGAAAGGAAGTCTTTCCTTTTTCTTTTGCAGGAGAAAGGCTAGTTTTAGATATCATTTGCTAAATTACTCTGATATGTAACTTTAAGAAAAAACTAATTATTGTAGTAATTTCTTTAAGAAAATGATATAATTCATTAAAAAGTATTCGGAGGAGGAATAATTATGTTAAATCAGGATCTCTTTGATTCGCTCAAGGCACAAAAAATTGTAGATACTTTGATGAAAGGTCAAAAAGATTATGTAGATGAACGTCTAGAAAAAAGAGAGACAATGAAAGTGTCGAATGGTTATGCATGGACGCGACCTAATCATATTGATAATGCATTTGCATCAGCAGATTTGTTTGAGTATAAATTACAATTAGCAGGACAGACTTGGGGATATTTAGAATTTGAAACAAATACAGAAAAATATGGGAAAGTATTGTTAATTATAAAGGGTAAGAAGCGACTTACGAGCCAATTTCCTTTGGTACAAAAAAATAAGAGTGGCTACTTATTTGAATATGCTCGGATGAATACACTTTATCTTAATCAACATTCTTCCTACAAAAATGATGAAGATAGTCATTCCTTTCCAATTCAGATGGAGTTAGTTTCTGATGAAATGATTCAAGAAATTGAACAAGCTACTAAAAATTCGAATATCGAAAAATTTATGATTTTAACTTATGAGGCGGACTCAGAAAACAATATTATATCTGTAGATGTTGTTATGCCTGATGCACGAACTGGTCAGTTACACTTGATTCAAGATTTGTCTGAGTATATTCAATCAAGTTCGTACCATTTCGAAGAAGCTAATACCAAGATATTCCTAATTTTTCAGAATTATCGGAAACAGAAGATTTTGAAATTATTCCAAGAATAGAAAAACAAGAAGGTCAAAAGTAGTAAGGAGTATGTAAATGTTTAATGGTCGGGTATTGAAAGAATTACGGCTGTTAAATGGTTTAAGTAGAGCAGAATTAGCTCAGAGAATTAATTTAACGGAACAAGCCATTTGGCAGTTTGAGTCCAACGAAACGAAACCTAAATTATCAACCAAAATGCATTTGGCCAACCAATTTCATGTTGATTTAACTTATTTTGAACAAGAAGAAGAAAGTATTCGATTTGATTCTTCTGTAATCGCCTTTAGAAATGCAGACCTAGCAACACGGAAAACAATAGATATTCAAACTATGTATTTACATAAGGTAGATAGTTTGATTGATTATTTTGAAAGTTTTGTAATTATACCTAATATTACAATTCATGACCTAAGTAATGTAGTGAGTGAATCTTATCATAAGGGAGAATCTATTGAGGAATTGGCTCTTTATGCCAGGGAAAAATTAGGTATTTCAAAAGATAATCATGATTTGCTTTATAAATTAGAACGTTCAGGCATCTATATCGTGGAACGATTAATTAATGGTCAAGCTGATGCTTATAGCGCATGGTCAAAATTGGGAAGACCTTATATTGTGTTGGGGACGAATAAATCATCTGTACGTCGAAATTTTGACTTAGCTCATGAGCTAGGACATATTCTTTTACACAAATATAAAGATATGAATGAAGATGGCGATCGTTTGGAGCAAGAAGCAAATTATTTTGCATCATGTTTTTTATTGCCAAAAGAAGAGTTTTTAGTCAAATTTGAAGAGAGGGTTGGCAAGCGTGTCAGCAATCCTGATAGTTATATTTTATTGAAGTCGGATTTGAATGTTTCGATACAAGCTTTAGAGTATCGAGCTTTTAAGTTAGGATTATTGACTCCAAAGCAACATTCTTACTTTTATCGTCAAATTGCGCAAAAAGGTTACAAAATGATTGAACCTTTGGATGATCAAATTTTTGTAAAAAAGCCAAGCAAAGTAAAGAGTATTCTGGACGTCGTTTTGAGTAATCATCTAGTCAGTCTAGCGACTATAATGTCTAAACAAAGTATTCGTTTACAGTTTATAAGCGAAATATTTTCGGTCGAAATGAAATTTTTTGATCAATATCAAGAAGATAAAAGAACAGATCAATTTGATAATATCATTCCTTTGTATAAAAGAAATAATTTATAATTTAACTGTGAAATAATTTCATGAAGGACATATGATAGAAATTGGACTTTATCAAACAAGCAGTAGCTTACCAAAAATAATTAAACAAGTAGCAAGTAAGAGGAAAGGCACAAAAGGAAGTCTTTCCTTTTTCTTTTGTAGGAGAAAGGCTAGAATTCCCATCGCAGAAGCAGACTGAATCAAGATCAGTAACTCCGTTACACTAAAGACGAGAGCGCAAGAAGCTAAAAAGAGGAAATCCCCTGCGCCCATGCGAATATTGATAAAATGAGCCACAATTCCAAGGACAAGGAAGAAGACCATGACCAGATTCCAGCCAGATCCGGCCATTAGGATTAGGTGGAAAGTCATCCAGACTAGTAAGGGATATTCCTGATGGCGAAAGTCGTAGATGCCCAAGGTCAAACCAGCGGTGATTAGGACGACTTGCCCCAAGGAAAGCAATTCCCAAGACCAAGCCAGAAAGAGGAGTCCTAAGCCCAATTCAAAAAGGGCATACCAGACAGGATATGTAGCCTTGCAGTAGCGACAGCGAAAGCGATTGAAGACCTGTGAGAGAATCGGAATCAAATCTAAGGGACGCAAGCGAGTCTGACAGGAATCGCAGTGACTAGCAGGTTGGATAATGGATTGCTCTGGAAAACGGTCAATGACCAAACCAAGAAAAGAAGCGAGAATGCTCCCGACAAGAAAAAAATAAAAATCAATCATACTTATCTATTCGTAAAAAATGGGAGAAGTAGTATAATGGAGAAACATAGATAAGATGGTGAGGCAAAGATGATAATTCGTTTTGAAGAAAAGGTGAGTACAGAAAACGCTCAGCTCGTATGCCAATGGTCCAACTTCCTTGGCAAATCCTTTCAAGAACAATGGATGGGAACAATGATTCCTTTTCCCTTGACAATTCAAGTTTTGCAAGATTTGGAAGGAATCTTTTCAATCTTTGAAGGACAAGAGTTTGTGGGGCTTATCCAGAAAATCAGGCAAGAAGACAGTAATCTTCATATTGGAAGATTTTTTATCAACCCCCAGAAACAGGGGCAAGGCTTAGGTAGCCAGGCTTTAAGGAAATTTGTTAGTTTGGCCTTTGAAAATGGAGACATAGATAGTATTTCTCTAAATGTCTACGAGGCAAATCAAACAGCTTACAATCTTTACCAAAAAGAAGGATTTGAAATCGTTCAAATGGTTGAAGAACCTGTACGGAAATACATCATGAAAAAGTTTAGGTAGAAAGCAAAAAAGCCTTGGTTCCCAAAGCTTTTTAATGTTATAAACTCATTAAAATAACTCCCAGTTAGATTTGGAATATTTTTTATTCTGTGTCATATAAAAATAAATAAAATGAATGGCTATAGCTAGAGCTAAAATGGTTGTTATACTCACTACTATTATAGGATTAGAAGCAAAGATTAAAGAGAGAATAAAGGCAGCCAGATAGAGTGTCGCTTGGACACAGTAGTAACTTTTCGAATAGCGAAGATAGTGTTTGTTATAGGGCCCATTTACTAGGACAGCAGCTTGAAAGAGGCCAAATCCGATATAAGAGAAGCTGGTTGCAAAGAGACGATTAGCTTCAGGATTCTGAAGAAAACTCATCGATACAGTCATCATCATAAGTCCAATGAAAATAGGATAGTGACTGTAAATTAGAAATAGTCCCTTTTGATTAGATTTTTCATCAATAGCATGGTCGAATTGACCAAAATAAAACAAGAACAGAGAAATCATAATAATGAGATAAAGAACCGAATAAATCGAGAAATTCTCGATTGTAAAGAAGTTAGCTAGATTCGTAATCATCTCTCCAAACGTAATAATGACAAGAAGGGAGATGCGCTCGATTAAATGGGGGAGATTTACCTGGTAATGCTTATCTTTATTAAGCAAGATACTTGGCATAATAAAGATAAACAGAATACTAGCAAAGAAGATATAGACTCTAACGTAAATAGGAAGAAGAGCTGCTAGATAGACTCCTAAACTTCCTAGACCTGTTATCCATAGAAAATCTTTGATACTTTCCCGTTCAACATCATCGGTTGATTTTCTAAAAAATTCAACCAAATATTGAAAAAATAAGGTAAGGGTTAATGTACCAATAGCCCAACAGAGATAATGAAAATATTGTTGCCAATCAGGTCCAATCATATTGGCTATAAAGAGTAAAAGTCCCATTTTGATAAACATGATTACCATGTTAAATAAAGAGTTCTTTCCATAGCGATTGGTATAATCGGTTTGAATCATCCAGGAATCGATGAGAACCAAAATAGCAATGAAAAAATCAAGGAAAGAATTCCAAGTCAAAATACCGTTATGAAGATGGTCGATTAAAGTAGTTACTTTTGAAATTGCAAAAACAAAAACTAAGTCATAAAAAAGTTCTGAAAATTCTACACGTTTATGTTTAATAAGAGTTGTCATCTTAAGACCTTTCTATTTTAGAAGTACAATTTATTATAACAGAAAATGGTAATGAGAGAAAAGGAGATGCTTAAATAACTTTATGTGGCGCTAATGAACTGCGCCACAAAAGTTAGGTTTTTTCTGTCCAACTTTTGGGGTCAGTACAGAAGGGCCGCTTTTTCTATCGTTTTTAGTGCTAAGACTACACAAAAAAGCCTTGTAAATCAAGGCTTTTTCCTGTTGATTTAGATGCCCCCTACAGGGATTTGGAAAGGACTTTCATATTGAGAGCAATTAAAAATATTGAAATATAAGTGATTTTAGGTATTTTCAATGTCATGATTTAAAAATGGGACAAAAGTGGGGCAAAAACCATACAGATTCTAAACTGTATGGTTCTTTTTTTATCTAACCAAGAAAGGTTAAAACTTATTAAAACAAATGCAATCAACTGTTGAAAACTTTTTAGTCCGTGTAATATAAAAACAAGTAAAAAGTTGAACTATAGGGAATATTGTGTCATAATAGGTAATAGATGAATAATTAATAGATTGGAAATAATGCTTTCTTACCTTAACAAGTTGAATTGGTTATACATTTTTTCGTCGCAATTGTGTCTATCTCTCGAGTTTAGCTAGTTTTTATAAGCTCTGGTTTCTAATCAATATAACAAATTTTAGAAGTGCATAAGACAAGATGGTGACATTACTACAGTCATTTCTAGTCACCATATGTTGCTGGCACAGGCTGTTTGTAGTGTTGGCTATTTACTAGTCAGTTTAATCGGAGTGTTTAATTTTTATTGTTGAAAGGTTTTTATATGGCGAAAATTCTATCTTTAGGTCTGACAGGTAAGAAATTACTTGCTCAGGGGTTCTTGTTTGTTCTGCTAGGTCTCATCTTGATGGTCACGGGGACTTGGTTGCCAGTAAAGGTTATTCGACTGGTTCTGTTTTTAGCTTGGATAGCAACGGTCTTAGATTTAGTATTACGTATTTTCAAAAAAAGTCAGTCAACGGACACCTTGGGAGTTGCACTGGTTAAATTGTTAGTGCTGGGATATTTGCTTGGCTCCAATCTTGCGACGGATGTGCCGATTTATATTTTGGCTCTTGTGATTGGAGTTTATCAGATTTTTCATGCTAGTATTAACCTTGTCACCTATGTTCTCTACCGCAAAAACAAAATTCGACCTCGTTTTCGTCTCTTACTAGATGGACTCGTACTAGTTTTTCTTGGTGGGACTAGTCTTTTGTCCTCTACAGGAAATTCTGTCTTTCAACTCTTTGTATTAGGGGCTTATTTTTTCCTTTATGGTCTGTCCAATATCCGTGATGGTTTCTTGTTTGAGGAGGAAATTGGGAAAAACCATCTCAAACGTCGTATTAGAATTAGCTTACCTATTGTCCTAGCCGCTCTCATCCCTGCAAGAACTTTAGCAAAAGTTAACAAATTCATGCAGGAAAATGCTGATGAGAGAGAGGATATCCATCTTGGAATGGTGAAGTCTGGTAAGACAGCGGAGCTTGAAATTTTTGTTCATACAGCTGAGACCTCTCTGTTTTCGGCAATTGGTCATGTGGATATCTGCTATCAAGGCCGTGTTATTTCTTATGGCAACTATGATCCGTCTTCTGAGACCTTATTTGGCATGGTAGGAGATGGTGTCTTATATTTCTGTGATCGTGACAAGTACATTGACCTATGTAAACGTGAGAGTCAAAAAACGCTTTTTGGTTATGGGATAGATTTGACGCCTGAAATGGAAAAAGCAGTTCAGAAAAAGTTGGCTGAATTGAAACAACTGACGATTCCATGGGAGCCAAGTGCAGATAAAATCATGACAGGTGATGGTAAGGAAGACTACACCTACGCTTATAAAATCAGACATGAGACAGATGGGGAACTTTATAAATTTATCAAATCTAAGTTTAAATCCTACTTTGTCTTATCTACAAACTGTGTGCTCTTGGCTGATACCATAGTCGGTCAGGCTGGCACCGATATCCTCTCACCCAAAGGATTTATCGCTCCAGGAACTTACCAAGCCTACCTTAATCGAGAGTTTGAAAAACCAAATAGTATAGTCGTATCTAAACATGTTTATTAAGGAGAATTTATGAACTTAGTAAAAAAATACACCCCGTTAATACTTTTTATAGGGCTGGTTGCTCTTGTAATTCTGAATGCATCGAGCTTTATATCAGGAGCAATCTCTCTCTTTGATGTAATATCAACCTTGATTTATGGTGCTGTTATTGCTTTTGTGCTTAATGTTCCTATGAAAAAAATTGAACAGTACTTAGTTAAATTGAAGGTAAAGGCAGAGTTGCGTCGTCCGATTGCCATGGTACTTGTTTTCCTAGCTCTTATCTTAATCGTGATTGCTCTTTTGGTTTTGGTGCTGCCAACCCTAGCCCAGACTATTAGTCAGCTGGGAGCAGTCCTTTCAACAGTCCTGACTCAACTTAGGAAATTGCTAGACAGCTCGGAATTTGTAACCAAAGACATGCTGTCAACTATCGTATCAGGCATACAGGGACAATCTAGTTCTATTAGCCAAGCTTTGATAGGTTTTTTATCAGGTCTGACTAGTAATATCGGCAATATTTTTTCAAGTTTGATGAATGCCTTTTTGATTATAGTCTTCACCTTTTTATTTTTATCCAGTAAGGAACATTTGGCAGCGATGACGAGTCGACTTCTAAAAGTTTTTCTTCCAGAGAAGGTGGTGATAAAGTTGACTTACATTGGACAAGTAGCACTAGAGACTTATGACCAATTTTTGATGAGTCAGCTGATTGAAGCAGTTATCATAGGAGTTATGATAGCGGTTGGTTACAGCATGTTTGGGATACCCTATGGAGTAATGACAGGTATCTTTGCAGGAGTGCTATCGTTCATTCCTTATGTAGGGCCTATGATTGCTTGTGTTGTGGGAGCGATTTTTATCTTCACAGTGAGTCCTACTCAAGCCTTACTTTCTCTTCTTCTATATCAAGTTATACAGCTGATTGAAGGAAACCTTATTTATCCAAAAGTTGTAGGTCAGTCTATTGGTTTGCCAGCTCTTTTCACACTTGCAGCAGCTAGTATCGGAGGGAATCTTTTCGGACTACTTGGAATGATATTCTTTACCCCCGTATTTGCTGTTATCTATCGACTGGTTAAAGAATTTGTCGTTGCAAAGGAAAATCAGGTAGATTAAGAAAAACTAAATTTAATAAGATATACTGAGAAGAGAGTGAGAGATTCTCTTCTCTTTTATTTTTAAATACTTTTCTACAAAAAGCTATTAGACGTTAAAAAAGCCTTGGTTTCAAGGCTTATTTCTGTTGATTTAGATGTGCCCCCTGCAGGGCTCGAACCTGCGCCCCATAGCTTAAGAGTCTACTGCTCTACCAACTGAGCTAAGGAGGCAACAGAAAAAGCTGAGAATGTAACTTCCCAGCTATTTTAATATGCCCAAAATGGCAGCTAGATTATTTACGAAAGGCATCAAGGATATAGGTGAAACCAACAATTAAAAATGCAAAGGCAACGACATAAACGACAAAGACACTTGTAGCTACTGGATTGAACAAAATCACTAGACCTAGTAAAAATGCAAGCAACGCTATCCACATGATATGGTTGCCAATAATAGGGAAAATCAATCCCAGACGATTGCCTTTAAAGAAAACTATAATGGCTTCTACAATTAACCAAATTCCTAAAATAGTTGGAATGACAACTGGCAGCGTCACAAAGCCATAGGCAACGAGGTAAAGAGCTAAGAGAAGATTAACAATCCCTTGGAAAAGATGAGCTGGTGAGCGAAGCTCTTTTGGTACAGAGAAATAGCCTAAAATAGCTGCTATAGAAGAAACCAGTAAACCAAATGCAATCCACCAGCTGTAAGCAACAAGATTAGCTACTGGGTTTGTAAATAGGAAAAGTCCTAAAAGGACAAAAACAACTCCTGCAAGGAATAGCGATAAACGATTAGAAAATTTCATTTCAATACCATCCTGTTATATAGTATAGTTTGATAATAAAAATATTATACACCTTTTTAGAGGAAATATCAATAAACTAAATGGAAAATTTGGAAGTTTCAGTCTGATTTATGAAAAGAAAATCAGTTTTTATTATTTTGAAAATAAAAAGAGAAGATAAAATTTGTCTTCTCTACATGAAAATATTGTATGGAATCAAAGCAAAAGTAACTGGCTTTACACTATTTGTAAAGATGTAATTTGATTCAAAAAGAAAAGATAGATTTAAAAGTGGGGCAAATGATGAGGCAAATCAGTTATAGATAAGCAAAAAAGCCTTGGTTATCAAGGCTTTTCCTGTTGTATTTAGATGCCCCCTACAGGGATCGAACCTGTGACCCACGGATTAAGAGTCCGCTGCTCTGCCAGCTGAGCTAAGGAGGCAAAGAAAAAAGCTGTATTGGTGCCGAAACTTCACGGTTTGTATTGAACCCGCGCAATTAAGCAGGTGGGCAACTCGCTCTAACTGAAGCTGTTTCCGTGTGAGACGGCCTACATGCTGTTAGAAGACTTTTGTTTCCCTAATAATACAAAAAATAGTCGGTCAACACTTAAGTGTGAAGTCGTACACCACAGCGTTTCTATGTTTATATGATACCACTTTTTCAAAAAAAATCAAGAGGAAAGTGCAATTTTTTGAAAAGGATTTCAGATTTTTCGCAAACGGTCGATAGCTTCCTTTCTTTGAGACAAAGCCCGTTCATATTTACCAGTATCTTCTGCTTGGAAATAGTGATGATTACGAATTTTTTCTGGCAGATAGTCTTGTTTAATCCAATTTCCAGGATAGTTGTGTGGATAGAGATAGTCTTGGGCATTGCCCAGTTCCTTGCTTCCACTGTAGTGCCCATCACGCAGGTGTCGCGGAATAGGCAAGTGCCCTGATGTTTTGAGGTCAGCAAGTGCCTTGTCCATAGCCACATAAGCTGAGTTGGATTTTGGAGAAAGAGCCAAATCAATCACGACGTTGGCAATGAGGATACGAGCCTCGGGGAAACCAATCCTCTGTGCAGCATTCAGGGCAGTCACGGTGTGAATCTGGGCTTCAGGATTGGCCAAACCGATATCTTCATAAGCGATAACAGTCAAACGACGAGCGAGACTTGGCAAATCACCAGCCTCAATCAAGCGGGCAGCATAGTGAAGACTGGCATCAACATCTGAGCCACGGATAGACTTTTGCAAGGCAGATAGAACATCATAGTGACCGTCTCCATCCTTGTCCATGGTAATGTAGCTTCTCTGAAGACTATTTTCCATGATGTCTAGGGTGATATGGCGGATGCCCTCGTCATTCTCAGGGGTAGAGAGAACTGCCAAATCCAGTGAGTTAAAGGCAGAGCGCAGGTCTCCGTTTGTAGAGGTTGCGATGAAATCCAGCGCATCTTCATCTAGTTCTACTGGGAAATCAAAACCACGCTCAGGACTACTTAGAGCTATCTGAAGAGCCTCTTTGACGTCTTGGTTAGACAGAGGTTCCAACTCAAAAATTTGAACACGGCTACGAATGGCAGGAGTGACAGAAAAGAAAGGATTTTCAGTCGTAGCCCCAATCATGATGACCAGACCACTTTCCAAGAGAGGCAAGAGGAAGTCTTGTTTAGTCTTGTCAAGACGATGAATCTCGTCTAGTAGCAGTACAAGGCCACCTGAGAATTTAGCTTCTTCAGCGATTTCTTGCAGTCTCTTTTTACTATCAACTGTCGCATTGAAAGTTCGAAAGGCATACTTGGTCGTCCCTGCGATGGCAGAGGCAATACTGGTCTTGCCGATTCCTGGGGGTCCATATAGAATCATGGAGGACAGTCGGTTGGCTTCCACCATGCGGCGGATGATTTTTCCTTGTCCAACCAGATGTTCCTGACCGATGACCTGGTCGATGGTTTTAGGGCGCATGCGAAGCGCGAGATTGTCTGGCATAGCAGTCCTTTCTAACGTGGATTTTCTGATGTATATGTGGTAAGATGGTAGTATCTATTTTAGCATATTTCCGAGCAATCGGGGCGATTTAAGAGTCGCATAGGAAAGAGGACAAAATGGCAACTTACGGATTTTTAGATGTTTTAGAGGAAGAGTTGGAGAAGAACTTTCCCTTTGACTTTGAGATTAGTTGGGACAAACGCAACCACGCAGTTGAAGTGAGTTTTCTATTGGAAGCACAAAACGCTACAGGTGTGGAGATGGTGGACGAGGACGGAGAGGTTTCGTCAGATGATATCCTCTTTGAAGAAGCAGTGCTTTTTTACAATCCTGCCAAGTCAACCGTCAATGAGGAAGACTATTTGACGGTCATTCCTTACCTGCCTAAAAAAGGATTTTCTCGCGAATTTTTAGCTTATTTTGCTCTTTTCCTTAAAGATACTGCCGAGGTTGGACTAGATGCCCTTATGGACTTTTTGGAAGACCCAGAAGCAGAAGAATTCGTCATGGAATGGAACCAAGAAGTCTTTGAAGAAGGAAAAGTTGGCTTGGAAGAGGGGGAATTTTATCCTTATCCGAGATACTAGGGGTTGGTTGGAGACTTTATGAAAAAAATTGGGACTTATTTGGTTTATGTGCTAGCTTTTGTCCTTATTATGCTAGCTTTTGCTTGTGGAACCATCGCATTTGCAGAGTTGGGGTATTCCGCATTTTTAGCCTTTACTTTTGGTTATACCTTCGCTCTTCTAAGCATGTATGTAATCTTTATTCTTCATGAGCTGGGTCATGCTTTTTGTGGATACTTGACAGGCTATCGTCTGGTGGCTTTTGGATTAGGGAACTTTCTTTTAACCAAAAAGTCAGGCAGGCTTCATCTTAGTCGAACAGCAGTTATAAAAAATGTTGGTGCTCAGTATATTGGTTTAAAAGAGAATGAAAGTGATCAAAGAATCATCTTAATGCTTTCAGGTGGCTTGATAGTTCACCTTTGCTTGATATTATTGGCAACACTTTTTGGATTTTTGACAAGAAGCTGGTATTTTGCAGGCACTTGGATTTTTCTAAATTTATCTTTCTTCTTAAACAACGTTTTGCCAGTCGGAATCACCGATGGAGCAAAAATCTGGGAATTGCTACAATACCCTGAAAATACGAAATACGCCTACCTGATGTTGAGGCATTCTGCCCAGACCTTGCTAGCTCCTCAAGAATATGACTTGAAAGACTTTATCATGTCTGTTGATGAGGATGTGAGAGGGAGTTTTGCAGAAAGTGTTCAGACTCTTCAGGGATTGGTATTCATATTGGATGATAATATAGAGCTTGCAAAGCAACAGTTGCAGTCTGTGCTAGAGAAAACAGACAATCCAATGTCTAAAACTAGCTCTCAATTATACCTTCTTCAAGTTGCTCTGATGGAAGGAGATAATAAGAAAGCGGAAGAATATGCAAGTATTCGAGGGGTCAAATCCTTTTTATCTATAAAAACAGCAGATATGCAGGTCATTCAAGCTTGGTATCAATTTAAGGTAAGGAAAGATGTAGTTCAAACTCACAAGGCTATGAAGATTGCTAGACGTAAAATGAATAGCAGCCGAATGTTACGGGATGAGAAAATCTATTATCAAAATTGGTTAGCAGAGCTGGAAAAGGAAATGTTAGAAGGAACTGAAGATGAAACTAGAAATTTCTGATTTCACAGGCTGTAAGATTGCTTTGTTTTGTGGGGATAAGCTCTTGACTATCTTACGCGATGATAAGGCAAGCATTCCCTGGCCCAATATGTGGGAACTGCCAGGTGGGGGACGAGAGGGGGATGAAAGTCCGTTTGAGTGCGCGGCGCGTGAAGTTTATGAAGAACTGGGAATTCATCTGACTGAGGATTGTCTGCTATGGAGTAAGGTTTATCCAAGTATGCTTTTTGCAGATAAACAATCCGTTTTTCTAGTCGGTTTGTTGACACAGGACCAGTTTGACAGTATCGTATTTGGAGATGAAGGGCAAGCCTATAGACTGATGAACATTGAGGAATTTTTGACATCCAGTCAAGTAGTTCCGCAGTTGCAAGATAGAGTGAGGGATTATTTGGAGGAAGTTCGATAAATGGCAAAGCGTAGCAAAAATATCAATATGTTTCTCATGGATGGTGAAGTAACTGGAAAAATCAAATGTACTTTGTCAAATTGGACGGGAGTGATTTACAAAATACCTCGTATTCAATTGGGAGATTTGAAGTCTCGTGATGAAATGAAACAAAAAAGAAAGTTAGTCAAGATCTGACTGATAATCATTCAACTTATCTTTATTTAAAGCGTAAAACTAAGAAATCTAACAAAGTAATAGAAGCAACTTGTGAACGGACAACTGAAGGTTTTGTTGTTTTAGAAGGAAGTCAAGTAGAAATAAAGGATTCTCCATACCTTCCAGCAAGTTTAAAAGAAATGCGTCAGAATTTAATAGCTTCTCGGGTCATTCAAGATGGAGTGTTAAAAGAAAAACAACTCTTTTCTAGCCCTTCTTATGCAGCAGCTTTTTTGCTGGGTATGCAAACGAACGGTCGAACTGATTGGAAAGATCAGGATGGAAGAACTTTAAAAGAATTAGAAGAATTAATAGATTGATAAGGAAAAAATTTATGGAAACATGGCAAGAGTTAAAAGTTACAGTGAAGCGTGAGGGAGAGGAGCTAGTCTCTAACCTCCTTATTGAGCTGGGAGCGCAAGGTGTTGCAATCGAAGACAGTATGGACTATGTGGGAAATGTGGATCGTTTTGGTGAGATTTTCCCAGAGGTAGAGCAGCAAGAAGAAATCGTAGTGACAGCCTACTATCCTGATACGGTTGATGTGGCAGTGGTTGAGGCAGACTTGCAGGCTCGTCTCGCGGAACTAACTGATTTTATGGATTTGGGTGAGGTCAAGATGGGGACGACTGCCTTGGCTGAGGAAGACTGGGCAGACAACTGGAAGAAATATTATGAACCAGCTCGCATCACCCATGACTTGACCATCGTGCCGTCTTGGACAGACTATGAGGCGACTGCGGGAGAAAAGATTATCAAGCTGGATCCAGGTATGGCTTTTGGGACAGGAACCCATCCGACGACCAAGATGAGCCTCTTTGCCTTGGAACAGGTCCTTCGTGGTGGCGAAACGGTGCTAGATGTGGGGACTGGTTCAGGGGTTCTCTCTATTGCTAGCTCGCTGCTTGGTGCTAAGGAAATTTTCGCCTATGACCTGGATGATGTGGCAGTTCGTGTCGCTCAGGAAAATATTGAGCTCAACCCTGGCATGGAAAACATCCATGTAGCAGCAGGAGACTTGCTTAAGGGAGTTGAGATTGAGTCAGATGTCATTGTAGCTAATATCTTGGCGGATATCCTTATTCATCTGACAGACGATGCCTATCGTTTGGTTAAGGACGAAGGCTACCTGATCATGAGTGGCATTATCAAGGACAAGTGGGATATGGTGCGCGAGTCGGCTGAGTCAGCTGGATTTTTCCTTGAAACCCACATGATTCAAGGGGAATGGAATGCCTGTGTCTTTAAGAAAACCAAGGATATTTCCGGTGTGATTGGAGGCTAGCATGCAACAGTATTTTGTCAAAGGCCGTGCTATCTCTCTTGTTACCATCGAGGACAAGGAAACCAGCAAGCATATGTTTCAAGTCATGCGCTTGAAAGAAGGTGATGAGGTGACTTTGGTCTTTGATGATGGTATCAAGCGCTTGGCGCGCGTGCTGGATGTGGAAGCCCGTCAGTTTGAGTTGGTTGAAGAGTTAGCTGATAATGTGGAACTGCCAGTCCAAGTGACCATCGCATCTGGATTTCCCAAGGGGGACAAGCTGGAGTTTATCACTCAAAAAGTAACCGAACTGGGTGCCAGCCAGATTTGGGCCTTTCCTGCCGACTGGTCGGTCGCCAAGTGGGATGGCAAGAAATTGGGCAAAAAGGTTGAAAAACTAGAAAAAATTGCCCTTGGAGCGGCAGAACAAAGTAAGCGTAATGTTGTTCCAAGTATCAAGCTTTTCGAGAAAAAAGCAGATTTTCTAGATCAGTTTGACCAGTTTGACTCTATCATAGTGGCCTATGAAGAATCAGCAAAAGAGGGAGAAGCCGCTGCGCTC
Organism: Streptococcus mitis; assembly: GCF_946190065.1. Classification (GTDB taxonomy): domain Bacteria; phylum Bacillota; class Bacilli; order Lactobacillales; family Streptococcaceae; genus Streptococcus; species Streptococcus mitis_DE. The sequence continues at coordinate 69,252 of NZ_CAMHZD010000005.1, read as the reverse complement.
TTACAAACAGTCGCTGGTCTTGAAAAAGGAGCCAAACTGCTCTTTATCTTTGGTCCAGAAGGTGGTCTGTCACCTGCAGAAATCGAAAGTTTTGAAGCCAAAGGAGCTGTTTTGGCAGGACTTGGTCCTCGTATTTTGCGAGCAGAAACAGCGCCGCTTTATGCTTTATCAGCCCTTAGTGTTTTATTAGAATTAGAGAAATAAGAGGAAGAAAATGGAACAAAAACACCGTTCAGAATTTCCAGAGAAGGAACTTTGGGATTTAACAGCCCTATACCAAGACCGTGAGGATTTCTTGCGTGCAATCGAGAAGGCTCGTGAAGACATCAACCAGTTTAGCCGTGATTACAAGGGCAATCTTCATACTTTTGAGGATTTTGAAAAGGCCTTTGCGGAATTGGAACAAATCTACATTCAGATGAGCCATATTGGAAACTATGGCTTTATGCCTCAGACGACAGACTATAGCAATGAAGAATTTGCTAACATTGCCCAAGCTGGGATGGAATTTGAAACAGATGCCAGTGTAGCCTTGACCTTTTTTGACGATGCCTTGGTGGAAGCTGATGAGGAAGTCTTGAACCGTTTGGGTGAATTACCTCATTTGACGGCGGCCATTCGTCAGGCCAAAATCAAAAAAGCCCACTATCTAGGAGCTGATGTGGAGAAGGCCTTGACCAATCTCGGTGAAGTTTTCTACAGTCCGCAGGATATTTATACTAAGATGCGAGCTGGGGATTTTGAAATGGCCGACTTTGAAGCCCATGGCAAGACCTACAAAAACAGCTTTGTGACCTATGAGAATTTCTACCAAAATCACGAGGATGCTGAGGTTCGTGAGAAATCTTTCCGTTCCTTCTCAGAAGGACTTCGTAAGCACCAAAATACGGCTGCCGCAGCTTATTTAGCCCAAGTCAAGTCTGAAAAACTCTTGGCAGATATGAAGGGCTATGACTCTGTCTTTGATTATCTTCTGGCTGAGCAAGAAGTGGACCGTGCCATGTTTGATCGCCAGATTGACCTCATCATGAAGGACTTTGCGCCAGTTGCTCAGAGATACCTCAAGCATGTTGCCAAGGTGAATGGTCTTGAAAAGATGACCTTTGCAGACTGGAAATTGGATTTGGATAGTGTCCTCAATCCTCAAGTGACCATTGACGACGCCTATGATTTGGTCATGAAGTCAGTAGAACCTTTGGGGCAAGAATATTGTCAGGAAGTTGCTCGCTATCAAGAAGAGCGCTGGGTGGACTTTGCTGCCAATAGTGGCAAGGATTCTGGTGGCTATGCAGCGGACCCATATCGCGTGCACCCTTATGTCCTCATGAGCTGGACAGGTCGTTTGAGTGATGTCTATACCTTGATTCATGAAATCGGGCATTCTGGTCAATTCATCTTTTCAGATAATCATCAAAGCTACTTTAATGCACACATGTCGACTTACTATGTCGAAGCACCGTCAACTTTCAATGAATTGCTTCTCAGTGATTACTTGGAGCACCAATCTGACGACCCTCGTCAAAAACGCTTCGCTCTGGCTCACCGCTTGACAGACACCTACTTCCATAACTTTATCACTCACCTTTTGGAAGCAGCCTTCCAGCGTAAAGTGTATACATTGATTGAAGAAGGAGCAACTTTCGGAGCAAGCAAACTCAACAGCATTATGAAGGAAGTTTTGACCGATTTCTGGGGAGATGCCATTGAAATCGACGACGATGCAGCTTTGACTTGGATGCGCCAAGCTCACTACTACATGGGCTTGTATAGTTACACTTACTCGGCTGGACTTGTGATCTCGACAGCTGGTTACCTCCATCTTAAAAACTCAGAAACTGGAGCTGAAGACTGGCTCAATCTCCTCAAATCAGGTGGTAGCAAGACACCACTTGAGTCAGCCATGATTATCGGTGCTGATATTTCAACAGATAAACCACTCCGTGATACCATCCAGTTCTTGTCAGACACGGTTGACCAGATTATCGCCTACAGTGCCCAGTTGGGAGAATAAATTAAAAGAGTCTGGAACAAAAGTCTAACCTTAAATATAAAAAGCGAACAAAACGAGTTATCTGACACTCAGAATTCTGTCTTGTTCGCTTTTTTTTCTAATCTATCGATTTTAAAAATTTATAATAAAGAATTCCTAAAATCAAAATTTTTTGTCCTGGCCTCTTAAATTATCCCCAAAAGCTATCTTCTTCAGCTTGATCTGAAGAGAAGAGCCAAACTTCTTTGATTTTTCCGTCTTCAATGCGGAAGAGGTCAATCCCGTTCATATTGAGTTCAGTACCATCAGCACGTGTTCCAAGAAAAGTAACATTGGCTGCGATTAAATCCTTATTGTCAGAAACCCAATTTGTTATCACCTTAAAGGTTCCATTAGTTTTCTCAGCAAATGTAGCCAGGTGAGTTCCTAGCTTGTCCTTACCAACAACTGTACCAGATATACTATGAGTACCAGTTTGATGCCAGACAATATCGTCTGCCATCGTTTCAAAGACACCAGGAAAGTCACCAGCAATTAAAGCTTGGTTATAAGCATTGAAAATTTCTAAGTTTGTTGACATATATATTCTCCATTTCTTTTTTATGATATAATTGTAACAGTTACAAACAAAAATACAAGTAGACACTTTTTCGATAGCTAGTATCAAAAGTAGTACTTTTATTGATACTAAAAGATAAATTTTTTTAAAAAAATAGAAAGAAGATATTTTATGACAAATAAAGTGAGTGAGTATGGTATTTGTCCATTTGCGACAACGCAGAGGGTTTTAACGGGGAAATGGGCACTGGTAATCATTTATCAGTTGAGTACGGGTACCAAACGATTTAAAGAATTGCAGAGATTATTGCCTGGGATTACTCAAACTATTTTGACCCGTCATCTCCGTCAATTAGAAAAGGATAAGATTGTTCAACGAAAGGTCTATGCCGAAGTTCCACCACGAGTTGAGTACAGCTTAACCGAAATGGGGCAGGAATTCAGAGTTGTTTTAGATGCTGTCGAGAAATGGGGTCTAGATTATATCAAGTTGCTAGAAATGTAGAGGTATTGACCATGTATCAAAAGTTACTTAGAAAAATAGCAGAAGAAAAACCAAGTTATCATGAGGAAGAAATCCAGTGGTTACTTGACCATTTGGGAGATCCTTCTCCAGAAATTCGCGACGACCTTGTTTTTACAAGCTTTGCTAGAGGGATTCAGGAAGGGTTATTTACACAGGAACAATTTCAGTTCATTGCTGAGGTGGTCTCAGCTGATGGAGGACTAGATAAAGAGATTGATATGGTAGACCTGCCAACACTTGAACGTTCTTTTAGGGCACTTGTTTATGCAAATCTCTTGTCTGCGGATGCCAACCAGCAATCGGGTTTTTATCAGGGATTAAAAGCAGAAATTCGCAATGTCCTTTTACATCAAGGTTTGTACTATCTTTCAAAAGAAAAGGATACAACAAGTTTTTCAAGTCAGTATGGTTGGGTTCACGCTTTTGCACATGGAGCCGATTTACTGACAGAGGTAGTTTGTCATTCAGGCTTTCCTAAAAACAAAATTCATGAAGTATTTGACATACTTGGTCAATTATTTAAAGGAATTCCCTTTCGTTTTACAGATGATGAGGATTGGCGTTTAGCCAGAGTACTTTATGAACCGATTTTACAAGGGAAGTTGGAACAAGAGCAAGTAGCTTCTTGGATAAAAACAGTTGATTTTCTGATAGAAGAAAGGGAAGATTTTTACAAATTTTCCAACTTTAGATCCTGTCTGTTGGAAGTCTATGTCCAACTTGACCAGAGAAATAGTTTACAAGATGACTTGAAAGAAGCTATCCAGTCTTTTCAATACTAAGAACAAGTGAGTTATTTCATGATTTTCAAGAAAATTTCCAATCAATTTTCTTGAACCCCTTTCCTTCTTTTGATAGACTAGTATCTAGTTTTTGAAAAAAGGAGAAAGAAAATGAAAAAATTTGTCGCTGAGTTAATCGGTACGTTCATGCTTGTGTTCGTCGGAACAGGAGCTGTTGTTTTTGGAAATGGTCTTGATGGCCTTGGTCACCTTGGAATCGCCTTTGCCTTTGGTTTAGCCATCGTGGTTGCAGCCTACTCAATCGGAACTGTTTCAGGGGCTCACTTGAACCCAGCTGTTTCGATCGCTATGTTTGTAAACAAACGTTTGTCATCAAAAGACCTTGTCAACTACATCCTTGGTCAGGTTGTTGGAGCTTTTATTGCTTCTGGCGCTGTCTTCTTCCTCTTGGCTAACTCAGGGATGTCAACTGCTAGTCTTGGTGAAAATGCCTTGGCAAACGGTGTCACTGTATTTGGAGGTTTCTTGTTTGAAGTCATTGCAACCTTCTTGTTTGTTGTGGTTATCATGACAGTGACTTCAGAAAGCAAGGGAAATGGCGCGATAGCTGGTTTGGTAATCGGTTTGTCCTTGATGGCGATGATTCTTGTGGGCTTGAATATTACTGGGCTTTCAGTAAATCCAGCCCGTAGCTTGGCACCAGCTGTTTTGGTAGGTGGTGCAGCCCTTCAACAAGTTTGGATTTTCATCCTTGCACCAATCGCTGGTGGAGTTCTTGCAGCCCTCGTTGCGAAAAACTTCCTTGGAACAGAAGAATAATTGAAACTCAAAAAGCCTTGCTCCTCATCTCGAGGAACAGGGCTTTTTCGTTTGAGTTTAACGGTTGTCAATCTTCTCTGGATAAAGGTCGTGTTGGAAGAGGCGTTGTTCTGCCAAGCCTTCATACTTAGTTCCAGGCTTACCGTAGTTGTAGTAGGGGTCAATTGAGATGCCACCGCGAGGTGTAAATTTTCCCCAAACCTCTAAATAGCGAGGGTTTAGCAAGTTAACCAAGTCTTTCCCGATGGTGTTGATACAGTTTTCGTGGAAATCTCCATGATTTCGGTAACTAAAGAGGTAGAGTTTGAGGGATTTTGACTCGACACAGAACTTGTCAGGAATGTAGGAAATATAAATGGTCGCAAAGTCTGGCTGAGCGGTAATTGGGCAAAGTGAGGTAAATTCAGGGCAGTTAAATTTGATAAAATAGTCATTTTCCACATGACGATTGTCAAAGGATTCCAGGACTTCTGGTTGATATTCGAAAATGTAGTTGGTTTCTTTGTTGCCCAGTAGGCTGAGGTTTTTCATTTCTTCTTGTTGTGACATGATTTTTTCTTTCTAATCTTAAACACCACGTTTGTTATCGTAGAGGAGGGTATGGAGTTGAGGAAGGACGCGGACATTGCCCCAGCTATCGTCAGCAGCGATGCGTTCCCAGAGTTCTTTGAGACGGTCCAGTTGGTCTTGGATAATATTGCCTGTGACCTTGGGCTCAGGATTTCCTGCAGATAAGAAAAGAACATCTGGTTGGTAGCGTTCTTGTATGCCTTTAGCAAAAGCTAAATCTGCATCATCAAAGACAGGGATTTTAAAGGTGACCTTGTCTGGATCCAGTTGGGAAACGATAAAGTCCAAGGTTTCGAAGTTGACTTCCATCTTGGATGAAGGAGGTTTGGGACTGAGAGTGACCTGGTCGATATCTTTCAACCAATTTTGCCAGCGAGAGCCTTGAGTTTCAACAGCCAGAGTGACACCGCGTTCCTTGAGCTTGGTGACCAGTTCAGCCATATTGGCTGCTAGGATAGCAGGATTGCCCCCAGATAGGGTTACATAGTCGTAGCTCCCCAATTTATCCAAGGCAGCAATGACCTCGTCAGCAGTCATACGAGTTGGCTTTTCAGAGCCATCCCAAGTAAAGGCAGAATCGCACCAGTCGCAGTGGTAGTCGCAACCAGCAGTGCGGACAAACATGGTTTTCTGCCCGATTGCACGGCCTTCGCCTTGAAAGGTTGGGCCGAAAATTTCCAGAACTGGTAGTTTGAGGACACGTTCCCTAGTCATCTAACCACTCCCGTCTAAACTCCGCAAAGGAAGTCGGAGTTTCATAGAGGCGAACGTATTCCAAACGAAGACCGCGTTCGTCGGGCAACTCTTGATTCATGGTTTGGAAAATCCAGTAAACCATATTTTCAGCAGTCGTGTTCATATAGGGAAGAGTTTCGTTTAGATAGCGATGATCCAAGTGGGGCTCTAAGTAGTTCTTGTATATAGCTTTGATGTCTCCAAAATCGTAGGTCATGCCACGTTCATCTAAAAATCCACTGACAGCAATCTGCAAATGATAGGTGTGGCCGTGCAGGGATTTGCATTTTCCCTCATAGTGAAAGAGGTGGTGGGCAGCGTCGAAAGTAAACTCTTTTGATACCAAGGTTCTGTGAGGATTGTAGACAAGCGACTCCCCAGTTTCCTGTTTGATTTCTTTAGGTGCAAAAAACATTAGGCCTCTCCTTTCTGTGAGAGATAAACATCTAGACCATGCTGACGTAGGTGGCAGGCTGGGCAATCTCCACAGCCACTTCCAATAATCCCGTTGTAGCAGGTTAAGGTCTTTTCACGAACATAGTCAAAGGCACCGAGTTGATCGGCTAACTCCCAAGTTTCAGCCTTGTCTAGCCACATGAGAGGTGTTTGGATAACAAAGTCGTAATCCATGGCAAGATTGAGGGTGACATTGAGGGATTTGACAAAGACATCCCGACAATCGGGGTAGCCTGAGAAGTCTGTTTCGCAGACACCTGTCACGATATCTTTCATGCCCCGTTGTTTGGCAAGAACTGCCGCAAAGGATAGAAAGAGGTGGTTGCGACCGTCAACAAAGGTATTGGGAACCTCTCCCTCTTTTTGCTCAATCTCCAGATCAGAAGTCAAGGCATTTTTAGTGATTTGCCCCAGCAGAGACATATCTAGGATATGATGACGAATCCCCTGTTCCTTGGCGATTTCTCTAGCGACTTGAATTTCGAGATGATGGCGTTGGCCGTAGGCAAAGGTGACGGCTTCGACCGTTTCATAGTGTTCTTTAGCCCAAAAGAGGCAGGTTGTAGAATCTTGACCGCCACTAAAGACGACCAAGGCAGATTGACGTTTCATAGTACTCCTTCCAAAATGGGAAATGTTCAGAGCACGCAAAAAGCTCCCTTGAGGGAGCTAAAAAATACCAAGTCAAGGTTTTTTTTAGCGATGGCATGTCCCAAACATCGTAATATTCTACCTATAGTCTAGCATATTTTTTGAAAAATGGCAAAGGGCAAGAAAAAAGAGACCAAAGAAAGGACTTGGTCTCTAATATGATTAGCTCAATTCAGCAACGATGGCCTTGATTTGTTCTGCTGTGTGAACACCAGCAACTTGTTTGACTACTTGGCCGTCTTTTTTGAAGAGAAGAGTTGGGATGGACATGATTCCAAAGGCACGAGCTGTGTTTGGATTTTCATCAACGTCCATTTTAACGATTTTCAAAACATCTTCTGAAAGTTCTTCAGACAATTTATCCAAGATTGGACCTTGCATACGACATGGACCACACCAAGTTGCCCAGAAGTCTACCAAGACCAAACCGTCTTTTGTTTCTTGTTCGAATGTTGCATCTGTAATTGCTTTTGCCATTGTATTTCTCCTTTTTTAGTTATATTGGCTTAAATCTTGTTTCTTGAGATAGAAGAAGATATCTCCGTAAGTTCCATGGTAGTCCAAATCATGACCGTTGTAAGTCAATTTTTGAACAGGGTAGTAGTCTGCGACGCCGATAAGACAAGCTTGTTGTGAACGATCAAAGTCTTCATAAGATTCGAACGTTACAGTTCTTTCGTTCTTGCTGGCATCTAGATAGGTAATTTCAATCATTTTAAAAGCTCCTTTGTTTAATGATGACTTTATTTTACTCCTTGTAAAAGAGAATGTCAAGAAAAATGATTGCGCACGCAACTTTTTTTAAAAAATCATCTTAAATCAAGAAATCCAAACCAGTTTCCAAGCTTTCTTCGACAGCCTTTTGTAGTGTGGCTAGTGTTTTTTGCCCATCACTTGTCAGGCAGATAAAGCTAGAGCGTCTATCTTGATCACAACACATGCGACTAAGCAGACCGCAATTTTTAGCTTCCAAGCGAGCCACCATTCGAGAAACAGCGCTCGGGCTCAGATGAAGTTTATCTGGCAGGTCAATCTGGCGTAGAGATTTTTCTTGAGCCAAGTCCAGGTAGTAGAGGAGGTAGAACTCTTTCAAGGTCAGCCTTTGCTCGCTCTGCTGGGCAATGGTCTCTTCCAAGAGACTTTCAATTTCTTTCTGACGACGATTGAAGTCAAACCATTTTTCCAAATAGGCCATAGTATCTCCTTTCTTTTTAGAGTTATAAATAGAAGAAAGTCCATTCACGGACAGTCTTTGTATCACAAGATGATTGCGCATGCAATAATTATACTACTTTTCAAGAAAGCTGGCAAGAAAGACACTGAATCTTTTATCCTAAATCATGCCTGTTTTCACAAGTTTTTAATTGTCTGTATTCCCTTTTCTCCCTATTTTTATTAACTTTTGCGTATTTCCTTGAAATTTTCTGAAAAAAGAGTAAACTGGTATGCAAGAAGTCTATTTCGTGGAGTTTAGGATGAAATTATATGTTCAATTAATGATTCTCTTTGTGATTTCTCTAATCGGAGAGGGGATCTCTAGTTTCTTTCATCTGCCTATCCCAGGCAGCATTATCGGTTTGATTATTCTCTTTCTAGCCCTACAATTCAAGTGGTTGAGAACCAGGCATGTCAACATGGTGGGGAATTTCTTGCTGGCCAATATGACCATTCTCTTTTTGCCGCCAGCAGTGGGAATCATGGAGAAGTTTGATGTGATTGCTCCCTATCTTTTGCCCATTGTTTTGATTATCTTTTTTGCAGCAGTCATCAATATTATCCTCATAGCCTTGGTAGTTCAGTTTATCAAGAGACGGTTTGAGGGAGATTATGAGAAAGGAGATGCCAAATGAGTGAATTTGTTTCCAATCCCCTGTTTGGGCTTGCCCTGTCTATCCTAGCTTATCTAATGGGAATGCTGATTTACAGACGTTTTCCCCATCCATTGACAACGCCCTTGCTTTTGTCAGCTGTTTTCATTATCATCTTTCTAAAAGTGACGGGGATTTCTTACCAAGATTACTACCAAGGTGGGGTTTATCTGAACAACTTGATTGTCCCATCGACCGTGGCTCTAGGGATTCCGCTTTATAAGAGTTTTCACTTGATGAAGCACCATGCTCGGAGTATTCTTTTTGGAAGTCTGTTAGCCGTAGTTGTCAATACCTCTTTCACAGCCCTTGTGGCTAAGATTTTTGGCATGGACTTTTTCTTAGCCATTTCTCTCTTTCCTAAGTCAGTGACAACCGCCATGGCAGTAGGAATTACAGAAAAATTGCAAGGTTTGACGACTGTGACCTTGGTGGTTGTAGTGGCAACTGGGATTTTAACCAGTGTCATCGGACCAACCCTTTTGAAGTGGTTGAAAATTGACGATCCAGTAGCTGTTGGTCTTTCCCTTGGAGGAACAGGCCATGCAGTCGGAACAGGCACAGCCTTTCGATACGGCTCTGTAGCAGGAGCTATGGGTGGTTTGGCTATCGGTGTCACAGGTATTCTCTATGTCTTTGTCAGTCCTATTGTAGCCAGTTTGATATTGAGTTAATACTCTTCGAAAATCTCTTCAAACCGCGTCAACTTCCATCTGCAACCTCAAAACAGTATTTTGAGCTGACTTCGTCAGTTCTATCCACAACCTCAAAACAGTGTTTTGAGCAACCTGCGGCTAGTTTCCTAGTTTGTTCTTTGATTTTCATTGAGTATAAAAAGCAAGGAATTCGGGTTCCTTGCTTTTTAAAATCGTATGTTATAGACTATTACTTTTCTTTGCTTAAATGAATGACTTGGTCATAGTGTTTTAAGTCTTCTTCCGTGTAGTGGTGAATGACTTCAATGACTGTCTGAGGTAGGGAGAAGAGCAAGTCACTGATCTTTCTGCTATTTTCCGAGTCAAGATTGGCCTTAATCTCGTCTGCTAGGATGAGTTGGCTATTATGGTAGAGAGAGCGAGCGATTTCTAGGCGTTGTTTCTCGCCACCAGACAGACTATCATTGCTGAGCGTTCTATTTTTCAAATGATCTAATCCCGTTTTTTTGAGGATGTAAGTTAAACGTTCCTCCTTTTTATCCAGTCCCAGAAGGATATTGTCTTCCAGAGATAGCGTGTCAAAGTAATGGCTATCTTGGAGAATATAGGAACTAATACTTGTGATTTCTTGACGTGACAGGTTCTGACCAGCAAAGCTAATCTGTCCACTTGTCGGTGTCTCTTCTCCATGAATGATATTGAGCAGGGTTGTCTTTCCAGAGCCACTTTCCCCGATAATGGCGATTTTTTCTCCTTGCTTGATGTGTATGGAAATCGGAGACAGGAGGATATTCCCATCTTTTTCTAGGGAGATGCTGTTAAGCTGGATAGGGAAAATGTTTTCTATGCTTCTAGGCGAGATGGAGTCAGACTGACCCAAAAGTTTTTGGTATTTGTTGAGAAGAGTTCGAGTCGCTTTTCGGGTGTTGGTAAAATAAGCCAACTCTTGGAATTGATAGCCGATATTATGGGAAACTAGATAGATGGCCACAAAACTCGCCGCGTCTAAATAATTATAGTAGGTCATAAAGCCACCGATGACGATTGGTGTGACAGAACAAAAGGCATCGATGCTATTGATAAAGAGACTGTTTAAAGTTCGTTGTTTTTCATAGTTGATTTCGGCATCTAGACTGGTTTGTAATTGCTTTTGATAACGAGAAAAAAAGTAGTCTTGCCCCTGATAATGGCGAATTTGTTGGCTACCACCAATAAAATTTGTCAAGCTTGCTAAGTAGCTCTGGTTAACAGTGGACCGCTTTTCAGAAAGTGAATCCAAACGCTTGGATCCAATAGCACTGCAGAGTACAGGAAAGGAGTAGAAGAGGATGAAAATCAAACCCAAGTAAAAATTGGTCCATAGGGCATAGAGAATGGACACAGTTGTGAAGCCAAGAGAAGAAATGATGATGACCGTTGGCTCAATATAGCTTTCTTCTAGTTGCTTGACGTCGTTTTCTAGGTCAGACAAAATATCCTTTTCATCAATCTCATAACTGTTTAAAAATCGCTTGAAAATAGCACTCTTGATTCCATATTTGAAGTCAGTAATCAAACGGGCGTAGTAATAGCGTTTCCCAGCCAAACCTAGTAAGAGGATGAGATTACCAAGGATTCCTAGAATCAATACTTTCCAAAGAATGCCTAGCTCTTGATTGGTAAAACTAGCAACAATATTTTGAACAAGGGCTGGTGTGATAATCGCTTCCAGCCAAGTAATGGCAATAGAAAAGAAGTAAAGTACGAGGTGCTTCTTGGTAACAAATCTTCTCAGCATAAAGAATTGACCTCCTTATAGATATACATGTAATTAGTTTTAAAGTCATTATACTCCTTTTTATTAAATACTTCATATAAAAATGTAAGTCCTGAGAACGAAAAAAGCCTAGCGAGTTATTGTCGCTAGACTCTAATATTATTGCAAATTAACCTTGTTTTTCAAGATATAGTAGGTTCCGAGGTAAAATATAGCTATGAATATGAGCTCTTCAATAATACCCGTACTTGCTCCCATATAGAAATTATCATTAAATCCTGCAAGTGAATTGACATAGAAGTTCGCACTGGTATTGAAGAAGACTTCTACAAATCCAATGACGATTTGGATACCGATATAAGCTACAATGGCTAGTGCGGTACGGTATTCATTGAACAGTTGTCCGATGGAAATAGCCAAGTAGATGCAGAGGATTCCTGAGATGGTATTTAGTAGGAAGGATACCCCCATAAGAGAGAGTTGAGGAAGGAATGTTCCTACAAGTGGAATCAACTCAGAATTTGATATCCATTCTGGAACCGTTATGGTAACAATAATAAAAGCGCTTAGAGCTAGTACAGTGGAGCTAAGGATAGACCAAATGAAGGCTCCAACTAATTTGGCTGTGATGATATGGTGTTCAGAAACTGGCAAGGTCAAGGTCAGATAGCCTTGTCGGTCATAGACACTACCTTTGAATCGTTTAATAATCAAGAAAATGGTTGAAATCCCAAGTGTAATCATCAATCCACCAAAGACGAGAGCCAGAAAGAAAAGTAAGACAGGTTGGCTATCTTTGAAAGATACATAATTATAGTAGTGTACTTGCATTCCTATGAGAACGGAAAGAACTAGCACGGCAGCGTAGAGGGCTAAATACCACTTGTTAACATTTTTAAATTCATAACGAACTAAATTCCAAAACATAATAATCTCCTTTGCTTAGGCCTTAAATTCCTGACGGAAGAGTTGGTCAATGGATTCACCTGACTCATAGCGAATATCATCTACATTACCTTGACGGACGACTTTTCCATCTTTAAGGAAGACAATTTCATCCAAGATTGGCTCGATATCAGAAATCAAGTGGGTAGAAATCAAAACGGTAGAAGTTGGGGAGTAGTTGTTGATAATGGTATTGAGGATGTACTCACGGGCTGCTGGGTCCACTCCACCAATGGGTTCGTCCAGAACATAGAGACGAGCATCACGGCTCATAACCAAAATCAGTTGTACCTTTTCCTTGTTTCCTTTTGATAATTTCTTGAGACGACTATTTTCATCAATGCCAAGGTCTGCAAGTAGATGGTGGGCGCGTTCCAGATTGAAATCTTTATAGAAGGTCTTGAAGTAGGTTAGGGCTTCCTTGACCTTCATTTGTTCATTGAGATAGGTCGTATCCGGCAAATAAGCTACGATAGCCTTGGTTGCTGGGCTTGGGTCCATGTCGTTGATAAGGACGCGTCCTTGATCAGGTTGCAAGAGGCCATTGATTAGTTTAATCAGGGTTGTTTTCCCTGAGCCGTTTGGTCCAAGGAGACCAACAATTTTTCCAGCTGGGATGTCAAGAGAAACATTTTCAAGGGCTGGGGTTGCTCCATAAGATTTGGATACATTTTCAAATGCTAGTAATGACATAGGCTTAAACTCCTTTAATATAATCGCCGACTACGCCTGGTAGTTCTTCTTTTTCATAGCCAAAATGGGTCATGGAGGAAACGAAGTGTTCCAATTCTTCTTCTGATAATTGTTTGCGCGATTGGGCGATTAGCTCCTTATCCTCAGTCACAAATCGTCCAGTTGTTCGCTTACTGTAGACAAATCCTTCTCGTTCAAGGTCTGACAAGGCTCTTTGGATGGTGTTTGGATTGACACCGGCCTCGCTAGCTAGCTCTCTCACGGTTGGAAGTTGTTGATTGGGTTCCAGTGTATGGGAAACAATCTGAAGCTTGATTTTCTCCATAATCTGTAAATAGATGGGTTTTTTGTTGTCAAATGTCCAGGACATCTTGGTCTCCTTTCTTTTATCCTTTTGTCTTAATTAAATGATACAACAAAACAAAAAACTTGTCAAGCAAAAATAAGAATTGTTTTGGGAATCTCTTAAAAAATGGTATAATGAAAAGAAAACGATAAGGAGGGAAAGGATGCGTTGTCCAAAATGTGGGGCTACCAAGTCAAGTGTTATCGATAGTCGCCAAGCAGAAGAAGGGAACACCATTCGTAGAAGACGTGAGTGCGATGAATGCCAGCACCGTTTTACAACCTACGAACGGGTAGAAGAAAGAACCTTAGTGGTTGTTAAAAAAGATGGCACACGGGAACAATTCTCCAGAGATAAAATCTTTAATGGAATTATCCGCTCAGCCCAGAAACGTCCTGTGTCAAGTGATGAAATCAACATGGTAGTCAATCGTATCGAACAGAAACTCCGTGGTCGAAATGAAAATGAAATTCAAAGTGAGGACATTGGTTCACTCGTCATGGAGGAGTTGGCTGAGTTGGATGAGATTACCTATGTGCGTTTTGCCAGTGTCTATCGTAGTTTTAAGGATGTTAGTGAGTTAGAGAGCTTGCTCCAACAAATCACCCAGTCCTCTAAAAAGAAAAAGGAAAGATAAATGAAGCCAATTGACCGTTTTTCTTATCTAAAGAATAATCGGGTGTCGCAAGATACCTCATCTCTGGTACAGTGCTACCTCCCGATTATCGGTCAGGAGGCACTGAGCCTTTATCTTTATACAATCAGTTTTTGGGATAATGGTAGAAAGGAATACCTCTTTTCAAGTATTCTCAACCATCTTAACTTTGGAATGGATAGATTGATAAAATCCTTGAAAATCCTATCTGCTTTCAATCTCTTAACTCTCTATCAAAAGGGGGATGTTTATCAGCTAGCCCTCCATGCTCCTCTTTCGAGTCAAGATTTCTTGGAGCATCCTGTTTATCGCAGACTTTTGGAGAAAAAGATTGGCGATGCAGCTGTGGAGGATTTGAAAGTTGAGAGTTCTGAGGGAGAAGAAATATCTGTCTCCCTCAATCAAGTCTTTCCAGACTTGGCAGAACTAGGAAATCAAGGAGACCTTGGTCTCAAGAAGAAAGTGTCCAACGATTTTGACTTAGACCATTTTCGTCAGCTTATGGCTCGAGATGGGCTTCGCTTTGCGGATGAGCAGTCCGATGTCTTGAACCTCTTTGCCATTGCCGAGGAGAAGAAATGGACTTGGTTTGAGACTTATCAATTGGCTAAGTCAACAGCTGTTTCCCAGGTTATTTCAACCAAACGCATACGGGAAAAAATTGCTCAAAAACCTGTTTCCTCTGACTTTAGTCCTAAGGAAGCAACCATTATTAAAGAAGCCAAAAGTAAAACTGCCCTGCAGTTCTTAGCAGAAATCAAACAAACACGTAAGGGGACCATTACTCAAACAGAAAGAGAACTCTTGCAACAGATGGCTGGCTTGGGCTTACTGGACGAAGTCATTAATATCATTCTCTTGTTGACCTTTAATAAGGTAGATTCGGCAAACATCAATGAGAAATATGCCATGAAGGTAGCCAATGACTATGCCTATCAAAAGATTCATTCGGCAGAAGAGGCAGTCTTGCGCATTCGTGAGCGAGGGCAGAAGAGTCAGGCTCAAAAAAGCAGTAAACAGAGTCCTACCAAGTCCAATGTACCCAAGTGGAGCAATCCAGATTATAAGAATGAAACCAGCGAGGAAACTCGTCTGGAACTAGAACGTAAGAAACAAGAACTATTAGCTCGATTAGAAAAAGGAGGAGATTAGATGGAAAGTGTCGGAGACGTACTCAAGCGTCAACCTAGCCGTTTTCATTATCAAGATTTGGTCCAGAAAATCATGAAGGACCCTGATGTTGCGGCCTTTATCCAGCAAGAATCCCTCAGCCCAGAGGAATTGAATCGCAGTATCTCCAAATTTAACCAGTACATTACCGAGCGTGACAAGTTTCTACGTGGAGATACGGATTATATTGCCAAAGGCTACAAGCCGATTTTGGTTATGAATCATGGTTATGCGGACGTTTCTTATGAAGAAACTCCTGAACTAATCGCAGCGGAAAAAGAAGCGGCTATTAAGAATCGTCTCAAGTTAATCAATCTGCCAGCCAGTCTTAAGAAAGCTAGTTTAGCTCAAGTAGATTTGGATGATTTGGGGCGCTTACCAGTTTTTGAAAAGCTATTAGCCTTCGTGGAGCAATATCCAGCTATTCGAAAAGGTCTTTACCTATATGGAGATTTTGGTGTGGGCAAAAGTTTCATGGTGGCTGCCTTAGCCCATGATTTATCAGAAAAACGTGGTGTTTCATCCACTCTCCTCCACTATCCTAGCTTTGTCATTGATGTCAAAAATGCTATCGGTGATGGCAATGTTAAGACCTTGGTGGATGAGCTTAAGCTTTCTGAAGTCCTGATTTTAGATGATATTGGTGCCGAGCAATCAACACCTTGGGTGCGTGACGAAATCCTGCAGGTCATTCTCCAATATCGGATGCAGGAAAATTTACCGACTTTTTTCACCTCCAACTTCGACTTTGAAGAATTGGAGCATCATTTCGCTAAAGGGAAACATGGAAATGACGAAACCTGGGAAGCTAGACGGGTCATGGAACGCATCCGTTACTTGGCCGAGGAGACTCGTTTAGAAGGAGTGAACCGCCGATGACAGAAACAATCAAATTAATGAAGGCTCACACTTCAGTGCGCAGGTTTAAAGAGCAAGCCCTTCCTCAGGAAGACTTGACTGAAATCCTGACAGCGGCCCAAATGGCCTCGTCTTGGAAGAATTTCCAATCCTACTCTGTGATTGTGGTACGAAGTCAAGAAAAGAAAGATGCCTTATATGAATTGGTACCTCAAGAAGCCATTCGCCAGTCAGCTGTTTTCCTTCTCTTTGTCGGAGACTTGAACCGAGCAGAAAAGGGAGCACGACTCCATACGGATACCTTCCAACCTCAAGGTGTAGAAGGTCTCTTGATTAGTTCGGTCGATGCGGCCCTTGCAGGTCAAAATGCCTTGGTGGCAGCTGAAAGCTTGGGCTATGGTGGTGTCATTATTGGCTTGGTGCGGTACAAGTCAGAAGAAGTAGCAGAACTCTTTAATTTGCCTGACTACACCTATCCTGTCTTTGGGATGGCACTAGAATTACCAAATGAAGAACATGAAGTCAAACCTCGCTTGCCATTGCATCAAGTGGTATTTGAGGAAGAGTATCAGGAACAAACAGTTGATGTGATTGAGGCTTACGACCGTGTACAGGCGGACTATGCTGGAGCGCGTGCGACCACAAGCTGGAGTCAGCGCCTAGCAGAACAGTTTGGTCAAGCAGAACCAAACTCAACTAGAAAAAATCTTGAACAGAAGAAGTTATTGTAGAAAGTGAGAAATTATGGCCCTACCAACTATTGCCATTGTAGGACGTCCCAATGTTGGGAAATCAACCCTATTTAATCGGATCGCTGGTGAGCGAATCTCCATTGTAGAAGATGTCGAAGGAGTGACACGTGACCGTATCTATGCAACGGGTGAGTGGCTCAATCGTTCGTTTAGTATGATTGATACAGGAGGAATCGATGATGTCGATGCTCCTTTCATGGAACAAATCAAGCACCAGGCAGAAATTGCCATGGAAGAAGCCGATGTTATCGTCTTTGTCGTGTCTGGTAAGGAAGGAATTACCGATGCAGACGAATACGTAGCCCGTAAGCTTTATAAGACCCACAAACCAGTTATCCTCGCAGTCAACAAGGTGGACAACCCTGAGATGCGAAATGATATCTATGATTTCTATGCCCTCGGTTTGGGTGAACCACTGCCAATCTCATCTGTCCATGGTATCGGTACAGGGGATGTGCTAGACGCTATTGTAGAAAATCTTCCAAATGAATATGAGGAAGAAAACCCAGATGTCATTAAGTTTAGTCTGATTGGTCGTCCAAACGTTGGAAAATCAAGCTTGATTAATGCTATCTTGGGAGAAGACCGTGTCATTGCCAGTCCCGTTGCTGGAACAACGCGTGACGCCATTGATACCCACTTTACAGATACAGATGGTCAAGAGTTTACCATGATTGATACGGCTGGTATGCGTAAATCTGGTAAGGTTTATGAAAATACTGAGAAATACTCTGTTATGCGTGCCATGCGTGCTATTGACCGCTCAGATGTGGTCTTGATGGTTATCAATGCGGAAGAAGGCATTCGTGAATACGACAAGCGTATTGCAGGATTTGCCCATGAAGCTGGTAAAGGAATGATTATCGTGGTCAACAAGTGGGATACTCTTGAAAAAGACAACCACACTATGAAAAACTGGGAAGAAGATATCCGTGAGCAGTTCCAATACCTGCCTTACGCACCGATTATCTTTGTATCAGCTTTGACCAAGCAACGTCTCCACAAACTTCCTGAGATGATTAAGCAAATCAGCGAAAGTCAAAATACACGTATTCCATCAGCTGTCTTGAACGATGTCATCATGGATGCCATTGCCATCAATCCAACACCGACAGACAAAGGAAAACGTCTCAAAATCTTCTATGCGACCCAAGTGGCAACCAAACCACCAACCTTTGTTATCTTTGTCAATGAAGAAGAACTCATGCACTTTTCTTACCTGCGTTTCTTGGAAAATCAAATCCGCAAAGCCTTTGTTTTTGAGGGAACACCGATTCATCTCATCGCAAGAAAACGTAAATAAAAAAGTAGAATCTGGAATGACATTTCCAGATTTTTTTGATAGAATGAAGTTGAAGAAAACGTTATCAAAAAGAGGTGTCGATGATGGAACATTTGTTTAAATTCTTATTTTTAGCACCTTACTTTTATTTTGATAACTGGATTGAAAAGGCCAACAGAAATAGTAAATTTTTCCCAATTTTGTACTATTTTTACTGGGTTTACATCCCCCTCTATTCTCTTTTTAGCCTTGCTTGGACAGTTGTTTCAGTTCTGTTTTTCAATATCGTCTTGAGAAATGTGACAGATATCAAGTTTTGGGGCATTTGGTTTCTTTTTCTTCTGCTAGCTATTGTTATGAATTGGTTAACTTATTCCTGTTTCAGAAAAATGTTTCGCTTGAGACGGGAACTAGGGAAGTCTAAAGGTGGAAGGCATTGATTTATATTGGTAATAACACTTAATAGAACGAAACTAAAGAAAACAATTTCAAAGAGGAGGTGTCGATGATGAAACTGTCCTTTAATTGGTTTCATTTGATACTCTTATTTCCTTGTTTTTATTTTTTCTATTGGATAGACAATGCTGACAGAAACAGTAAAATTTTCCCCATCTTCTACTATTTTTACTGGATTTATATTTCCCTTTTAGCTCTGTTTAGCTTGGATATGACAATTTTTTCATTCTTATTTTTCCCTTTTGTTCTGAGCCATGATTCAGATGCTAGTACTTGGGGTGTTGGGTTGCTTTTGATAGTCATATCTCTAGGCAGTGACTGGTTAACCTATATCTTTTTCAAAAACATGCTTAGACTAAGAAAGGAGTTAGGAAAGTCTAAGGGTGGAAAGTATTGATTCATATTGGTTTCTATTTGTAGGAGGTAGCTTATGGCACATCTAAAATCATTTATTACACGCTATTCTAAGGTCTATATTGGTTTAGTTCTGTTGATCTGGATTGCTTTCTTCTTTCTTCCTTGGGGCAGTCCGATTCTGGGGGGGAAGATTGACCTCTTCAGCATACAGAAAGTCTTGCTAGTTTTTGGCATTCTGTCCATTTTGATGGCTTTGCTGTCCAAGAAAGTCAGTCTCTTTGTTTTTGGATTGATCTGCTGTCTTTCTCTTTGGATTAACTTATTTATCCTATTTGCCATTTTGCCGATTTTTGGCAATTAAAGTCTCATAAAAATCAGAGAGGTTAGCTTGGGAACTAGCCTCTTTTTCCTTTTCAAAATGGGGATTCTTCCTTGAAAATAATCAGTAATTGTGCTAAAATTAAAAGAACATTCTAAAATATTCGGAATTTAAAGTAAGGAAAAACATGGCTAATATTTTAAAAACAATTATCGAAAATGATAAAGGAGAAATCCGTCGTCTGGAAAAGATGGCCGACAAGGTTTTCAAATACGAAGACCAAATGGCTGCTTTGACTGACGACCAACTAAAAGCAAAAACAGTTGAATTTAAAGAACGTTATCAAAATGGAGAATCACTAGATTCATTGCTTTATGAAGCATTTGCGGTTGTCCGTGAAGGTGCCAAACGTGTCCTAGGTCTCTTCCCATATAAGGTTCAGGTTATGGGGGGAATCGTTCTTCACCATGGTGACGTGCCAGAAATGCGTACAGGGGAAGGGAAAACTTTGACTGCGACTATGCCGGTATACCTCAATGCTCTTTCAGGTAAAGGGGTTCACGTAGTTACGGTTAATGAATATCTATCAGAACGTGACGCGACTGAGATGGGTGAATTGTACTCATGGCTAGGTTTGTCAGTAGGGATTAACTTGGCTGCCAAATCTCCAATGGAGAAAAAAGAAGCCTATGAGTGTGATATTACCTACTCAACCAACTCAGAAATCGGATTTGACTACCTTCGTGATAACATGGTCGTTCGCGCTGAAAACATGGTACAACGTCCGCTTAACTATGCCTTGGTCGATGAGGTTGACTCAATCTTGATTGACGAGGCCCGTACACCTTTGATTGTATCAGGTGCTAATGCGGTTGAAACTAGTCAGCTCTACCACATGGCAGACCACTATGTAAAATCGTTGGACAAAGACGACTACATCATTGATGTGCAGTCTAAGACTATTGGTTTGTCTGATTCAGGGATTGACAAGGCTGAAAGCTACTTCAAGCTTGAAAACCTTTATGACATCGAAAACGTAGCTTTGACTCACTTTATCGATAACGCCCTTCGTGCCAACTACATCATGCTTCTCGATATTGACTATGTGGTGAGCGAAGAGCAAGAAATCTTGATCGTCGACCAATTTACAGGTCGTACCATGGAAGGTCGTCGTTATTCTGATGGATTGCACCAAGCCATTGAAGCCAAAGAAGGTGTTCCAATCCAAGATGAAACCAAGACATCTGCCTCAATCACTTACCAAAACCTTTTCCGTATGTACAAGAAATTGTCTGGTATGACAGGTACAGGTAAGACTGAGGAAGAAGAATTCCGTGAAATCTACAACATTCGTGTTATTCCAATCCCAACAAACCGTCCTGTTCAACGTATTGACCACTCAGACCTTCTTTATGCAAGTATCGAGGCTAAGTTTAAGGCGGTTGTCGAAGACGTTAAGGCTCGTTACCAAAAAGGTCAGCCTGTCTTGGTTGGTACAGTAGCGGTTGAAACCAGTGATTACATTTCTAAGAAATTGGTCGCAGCTGGCGTTCCTCACGAAGTCTTAAATGCTAAAAACCACTATAAAGAAGCCCAAATCATCATGAATGCTGGTCAACGTGGTGCTGTTACTATCGCAACTAACATGGCCGGTCGTGGTACCGACATCAAGCTTGGTGAAGGAGTTCGCGAATTGGGTGGACTTTGTGTGATTGGTACAGAACGCCATGAAAGCCGTCGTATCGATAATCAGCTTCGTGGACGTTCAGGTCGTCAAGGAGACCCAGGTGAGTCACAATTCTACCTATCTCTTGAAGATGACTTGATGAAACGTTTTGGTTCTGAACGCTTGAAGGGAATCTTTGAACGTCTCAACATGTCTGAAGAGGCCATTGAGTCTCGTATGTTGACACGTCAGGTTGAAGCAGCGCAAAAACGTGTCGAAGGAAATAACTACGATACCCGTAAACAAGTCCTTCAATACGATGACGTCATGCGTGAACAACGTGAGATTATCTATGCTCAACGTTACGATGTCATCACTGCAGATCGTGACTTGGCACCTGAAATTCAGGCTATGATCAAACGTACGATTGGTCGTGTCGTTGATGGTCATGCGCGTGCCAAACAAGATGAAAAACTAGAGGCAATTTTGAACTTTGCTAAGTACAACTTGCTTCCAGAAGATTCTATCACGATGGAAGACTTGTCAGGCTTGTCTGATAAGGCCATCAAGGAAGAGCTCTTCCAACGTGCCTTGAAGGTTTACGATAGTCAGGTTTCAAAACTACGCGATGAAGAAGCAGTTAAAGAATTCCAAAAAGTCTTGATTCTACGAGTGGTGGATAACAAGTGGACAGATCATATCGATGCCCTTGATCAATTGCGTAACGCGGTTGGACTTCGTGGCTATGCTCAGAACAACCCTGTTGTTGAGTATCAGGCAGAAGGTTTCCGTATGTTTAATGACATGATTGGTTCGATTGAGTTTGATGTGACACGCTTGATGATGAAAGCCCAAATTCATGAACAAGAAAGACCACAAGCAGAACACCATATCAGTACAACAGCGACTCGTAATATCGCTGCACACCAAGCAAATATGCCTGAAAATCTGGATTTGAGTCAGATTGGACGGAATGAACTTTGCCCATGTGGTTCTGGTAAGAAGTTTAAAAACTGTCACGGTAAAAGACAATAAAATGAGATAGTTTAGAGGCGGATACCTTGTGAAATGTAATACTCAATGAAAATCAAAGAGCAAACTAGGAAGCGACCCGAAGGCTGTACTTGAGTACGGCAAGGCGAAGCTGACGTGGTTTGAATTTGATTTTCGAAGAGTATAAATTTTTACTTGGTATCCGTTTGCTATATAAGGAGATGAGTTATGGTATTTACAGCAAAAAGTCCTAAAATTAATATTGAAGAAGTTCGTGCCTTATCAAAATTAGAAGGCCAAGCTTTGGAGATAAAATCACAGCGCGATCAAGAGCTAGAAGCCATTATACGTGGAGAAGACCAGCGGATTCTTTTGGTAATCGGGCCATGCTCATCTGATAATGAAGAAGCTGTCCTTGAGTACGCTAAACGTTTGGCAGCTTTGCAAGAAGAAGTGGCAGACCGTATCTTTATGGTTATGCGTGTTTACACTGCCAAACCTCGTACTAACGGAGATGGCTATAAGGGCTTGATTCACCAGCCTAATGCGACAGAAGCGCCTAGTCTTATCAATGGAATCAAAGCCGTTCGCCATCTTCATTATCGTGTTATCACAGAAACAGGTATGACAACAGCTGATGAAATGCTTTATCCTGAAAATCTACCGCTTGTGGATGATTTGATTTCTTACATGGCGGTTGGTGCCCGTTCGGTTGAAGACCAGCAACATCGATTTGTGGCAAGTGGGGCAGATTTTGCGACTGGGTTTAAAAATCCAACCTCTGGAAATCTCAATGTTATGTTTAATGGAATTTATGCCGCTCAAAATAAACAAAGCTTCCTTTTCCTAGGAAAAGAAGTGGAAACAACTGGTAATCCTCTTTCGCACGCCATTCTTCGTGGAGCAATTAATGAGTATGGTAAGAATATTCCTAACTACTACTATGATAATTTGATGGATACCATTGCCCAGTATGAGAAAATGGGCTTGGAAAATCCTTTTATCATCGTCGATACCAATCATGACAACTCTGGTAAGCAATATATGGACCAGATTCGAATCGTCCGCCAGACCTTGATTAATCGTGATTGGAATGAAAAAATCAAGCAGTACGTTCGTGGCTTTATGATTGAGTCTTATCTAGAAGACGGCCGTCAAAACGAACCGGAAGTATTTGGCAAGTCTATCACAGACCCTTGCCTTGGCTGGGAGAATACGGAAGCCCTTGTCAGAGAAATCTACCAAACGCTAGGAGAATAAGATGGCATTTATTGAAAAAGGTCAAGAAATCGATATTGAAGCAATCAAGGCGGAAACCCAATTGTCTGCGGAAGCCTTGCGACTAAAGGAGCGCCGTGATAGAGAATTGGCAGACATTATTTCAGGAGAAGATGACCGTATCCTTTTGGTGATTGGTCCTTGCTCTTCTGATAATGAAGAGGCTGTCTTGGAATATGCCCGCCGTTTATCCGCCTTGCAGAAGAAGGTGGCGGACAAGATTTTCATGGTTATGCGTGTTTATACTGCTAAACCTCGTACTAACGGAGACGGCTATAAAGGTTTGGTTCACCAACCAGATACCTCTAAGGCTCCAAGCCTGATTAACGGCTTGCAGGCTGTACGCCAGTTACATTACCGCGTGATTACAGAGACTGGTTTGACAACGGCAGATGAGATGCTTTATCCGTCAAATCTTGTCTTGGTAGATGATTTGGTCAGCTACCATGCTGTTGGGGCTCGTTCTGTGGAAGACCAAGAGCACCGTTTTGTGGCTTCAGGAATTGATGCACCAGTAGGGATGAAAAATCCAACCTCTGGAAATCTTGGGGTTATGTTTAACGGCATCTATGCCGCTCAAAACAAACAAACCTTCCTCTTCCATGGCCAAGAAGTTGAGACTTCAGGTAATCCCCTGGCCCATGTCATCCTTCGTGGTGCAGTTAATGAATATGGGAAAAATGAGCCTAACTTTTACTATGAAACCTTGCTAAATGCCATTGAACGTTATGAGGCAATGGGACTTGAAAATCCTTTTATCCTCATCGACACCAACCATGATAACTCAGGCAAGCAATATATGGAACAGATTCGAATTGTTCGCCAGACTTTGCAAAATCGTGATTGGAATGAGAAGATTAAAAAGACGGTTCGAGGCTTTATGATTGAATCTTACCTAGCAGATGGTCGTCAAAACCAACCAGAGGTCTTTGGTTGTTCTATTACTGATCCTTGCCTAGGTTGGGAAAATACAGAGACCTTGGTAGAAGAGATTTATGCTACCTTGACAAAATAAGTGAAAAGGATGGAGTTGGGGAATCTCAACTCCTTTTGATGAGAATGATAGTTGGACACGGAATTGACATCGAAGAATTGGCTTCGATAGAACGCGCAGTTACACGACATGAAGAATTTGCTAAGCGCGTGCTGACAGCTAAGGAAATGGAACGGTTTAACAGTCTTAAAGGGCGCAGACAAATCGAATATTTAGCTGGTCGCTGGTCGGCTAAAGAGGCCTTTTCCAAGGCTATGGGATCTGGTATTGGAAAGCTCGGTTTTCAGGATTTAGAAGTCTTGAACAATGAACGCGGGGCGCCTTATTTTAGTCAGTCACCATTTTCAGGAAAGATTTGGCTGTCTATCAGCCACACAGATCAGTTTGTGACAGCCAGTGTCATTTTGGAGGAAAATCATGAAAGCTAGTCCACATAGACCAACCAAAGCTCTGATTCATCTGGGAGCTATTCGACAAAATATTCAGCAAATGGGGGCTCATATCCCTCAAGGAACGCTCAAATTTGCAGTAGTCAAGGCTAATGCTTATGGACATGGAGCAGTCGCTGTTGCCAAGGCGATTCAAGATGATGTTGATGGTTTTTGTGTTTCCAATATTGATGAAGCCATTGAACTTAGACAGGCTGGGCTCAGTAAGCCAATCCTCATTTTAGGAGTTTCTGAAATCGAAGCTGTTTCTCTTGCTAAAGAATACGACATCACCTTGACAGTGGCTGGGTTGGAGTGGATCCAAGCACTCTTAGATAAGGAAGCGGACCTAACTGGATTGACAGTTCACCTCAAGATTGATTCAGGAATGGGACGGATTGGTTTTAGAGAGGCTAGTGAAGCTGATCAGGCTCAAGACTTGCTCCAACAACATGGTGCTCGTGTTGAAGGGATTTTTACCCACTTTGCTACTGCAGACGAAAAATCAGATGACTACTTTAATGCCCAGTTAGAACGGTTTAAAACTATTTTGGCCGGTATGAAAGGTCTTCCAGAGCTGGTTCATGCTAGCAATTCTGCAACGACTCTTTGGCATGCAGAGACTATTTTCAATGCAGTTCGTATGGGAGATGCCATATATGGCCTGAATCCTAGCGGAGAGGTTTTGGACTTACCCTATGACTTGAAACCAGCCTTGACCTTGGAGTCTGCTCTGGTTCATGTCAAGACAGTTTCAGCTGGAGCTTGCATGGGATATGGAGCAACTTATCAAGCGGATAGCGAGCAAGTCATCGCGACCGTGCCAATCGGCTATGCGGATGGATGGACACGAGACATGCAAAATTTCGCTGTCTTGGTAGATGGGCAAGCTTGCCCAATCGTCGGTCGGGTTTCTATGGACCAAATCACTATTCGTCTGCCTAAGCTTTATCCGCTAGGAACAAAGGTGACCTTGATTGGTTCCAGCGGGGACAAGGAAATCACAGCTACTCAGGTAGCGACCTACCGTGGAACCATTAACTACGAGGTGGTTTGTCTCCTCAGCGACCGCATTCCGAGAGAATATTATTAGAAAAGAAAGGAGTGGAGCATGAATCTACATCAACCCTTGCATGTCTTACCTGGTGTGGGACCAAAGTCAGCAGAAAAATACGCCAAACTAGGAATTGAAAACTTGCAAGACCTCTTGCTCTACTTTCCTTTCCGTTACGAAGATTTTAAGACCAAGCAAGTCCTAGAACTGGAAGACGGTGAAAAGGCAGTCCTGTCTGGTCAAGTCGTGACTCCTGCCAGTGTCCAGTATTATGGTTTCAAGCGCAATCGTCTGCGCTTTAGCCTCAAGCAGGGAGAAGTCGTTTTTGCGGTGAACTTCTTTAACCAACCCTACCTATCTGATAAGATAGAGTTGGGAGCAACCCTTGCTGTCTTTGGAAAATGGGACCGCGCCAAGGCTAGTCTGACTGGGATGAAGGTCCTGGTTCAGGTGGAAGATGACCTCCAACCTGTTTATCGTCTGGCTCAGGGAATCAGTCAGGCCAGTCTGGTCAAGGTTATCAAGACAGCCTTTGATCAGGGACTGGACCTCTTGATTGAGGAAAATCTGCCCCAGTCCTTGCTGGATAAATACAAACTCATGTCCCGTTGTCAGGCTGTTCGTGCTATGCATTTTCCTAAGGATTTGGCAGAATACAAGCAGGCTCTTCGCCGTATCAAATTTGAGGAACTCTTTTATTTCCAAATGCAGTTACAGACGCTCAAGTCTGAAAATAGAGTTCAGGGAAGCGGCCTGATTCTGAACTGGTCTCAGGAAAAAGTGACAGCCGTTAAATCAAGACTTCCTTTTGCCCTAACTCCAGCTCAGGAAAAGAGTTTACAGGAAATTTTAACTGATATGAAGTCTGACCATCACATGAATCGTCTCTTGCAAGGAGATGTGGGGAGTGGAAAAACGGTGGTCGCTGGCTTGGCCATGTTTGCGGCGGTGACAGCTGGTTATCAGTCTGCCCTCATGGTGCCGACAGAAATCCTTGCAGAGCAACACTTTGAGAGTTTACAGAGTCTCTTTCCAGATTTGAAACTGGCTCTCTTGACAGGTTCTTTGAAAGCTGCAGAAAAGAGAGAAGTCTTAGAGACTATTGCCAAGGGTGAGGCTGATTTGATTATCGGAACTCACGCTCTAATTCAGGATGGGGTGGATTATGCTCGCCTTGGCTTGATTATTATCGATGAGCAGCACCGTTTTGGCGTGGGGCAAAGGCGTATTTTACGGGAAAAAGGCGACAATCCTGACGTCCTTATGATGACGGCGACTCCCATTCCACGGACGCTGGCCATCACAGCTTTTGGAGATATGGATGTTTCCATTATCGACCAGATGCCAGCAGGACGGAAGCCTATTGTGACGCGTTGGATCAAACATGAGCAACTATCTCAGGTTTTGTCTTGGTTAGAGGGAGAAATTCAAAAAGGTTCCCAAGCCTACGTCATCTCTCCCTTGATTGAAGAATCAGAAGCTCTGGATCTGAAAAATGCCATTGCTTTATCAGAAGAGTTGACAGCTCATTTTGCAGGTAAGGCAGAAGTGGCTCTTCTACATGGTAAGATGAAGAGTGACGAAAAAGACCAGATCATGCAGGATTTCAAAGAGAGAAAAACGGATATTCTGGTTTCGACAACGGTTATTGAGGTCGGGGTTAACGTTCCCAATGCGACTGTCATGATTATCATGGATGCCGATCGCTTTGGACTCAGCCAGCTTCACCAGCTCAGAGGTCGTGTCGGTCGGGGAGATAAGCAGTCCTATGCAGTTCTCGTTGCTAATCCCAAGACCGATTCTGGGAAAGACCGCATGCGCATCATGACAGAAACCACCAATGGATTTGTCCTTGCGGAGGAAGATTTGAAAATGCGCGGATCGGGTGAGATTTTTGGAACCAGACAGTCAGGTCTCCCAGAGTTCCAAGTGGCTGATATTATCGAAGACTTTCCGATTTTAGAAGAAGCCAGAAAAGTTGCTAGCTACATTAGTTCCATAGAAGGTTGGCAAGAGGATCCAGAGTGGCGCATGATTGCCCTTCATTTGGAAAAGAAAGAACATCTAGATTAAGCTTTCTCTAAGGAAATCTTAAGCTAGATTTCAGGTTTGGACCTTATACTAGAGTCATCAAAAAGAAACGAGGACTCTCACATGACAGTAACGATTAAAGTAAATTACCAAACCACTTTCCAAAAGAAAGAAGCAAAAAACTAAGATTGAATAGAAGCAGAAAGAGCGAAATGCTCTTTTTTATTTTTATGAAATAATCGGCTATAAATCAAACTTAGTCAAGTGATAAAAAGATATTAGTCTTCAATTCTATTTACTCTTTGACGGAAACTTGATATAATGCCCCCATCTGAATAAGGAGGAGTGAAAAGAATGTTAGAAACTAGAACGATTGCAATCCAGGATAGGTATGGAGAACGATTCCAGCATTGTTGGGGTTGCGGCCCAAAGAATGATTTGGGTTTACATTTAAAAACCTATCCAAGTCTAGATGGGGAGTGTTGCATTAGTCGGATAAAGCTTGAAAATGCTTATACTGGCGGAGTTCCATCAAATGTCTTTGGAGGAATGATAGCGACTATTTTTGATTGCCATGGTACGGCGTCAGCAGCTTGGTTTGCCCATCATCAAAAAGGGTTAGAACTGACGGAAACTACTCTAATAGGACGTTTTATTACTGCACGCTTGGAGATTGACTACCTTAGTCCTAGTCCAATTGACGATGAAATTGTCGTCATTTCTACTCTGGAGGAATTAGGGGAAAGAAAAGAAATTATTTCTATGGAGATGACAGTAGCTACTAAAGTCCGTGCCAAAGCCAAAATGGTAGCAGTAGCTGTGAAGGATAATATGTAAAACTGAGTACTAGAAGTTTAAGATTACCTTCAGACGATAGGCTTGAAGGAAGAAAATCTAAATTCACTTTCTATTTACCCTTCTTTCTTGCATTGCTTTCTTAGATATGCTACAGTGATGGTAGCGATTACAAAATTAAAGGAGCATGTTATGAAAAATCCAGCTTTGTTAGAAGAAATCAAGACTTATAAAGGAAGGGATGAGGTTCCAGAAGACTTTGATGCTTTCTGGGATGGGGAAGTAAAAAAAGTTTCCACACTTCCAGCATATCAGTTAGAGGAAAGAGATTTCCACATTCCTCAAGTCAAGTGCTATGAGTTAACATTTGAAGGAAGCAAGAAAGGTAAGATCTATGCACGTGTTGTTCTTCCAAAGAGTGAGGAGAAGGTTCCGATAATCTTCCATTTCCATGGTTATATGGGACGTGGCTGGGACTGGGCTGACATGCTGGCCTTCACCGTGGCTGGTTACGGTGTTGTTTCCATGGATGTGCGGGGTCAGTCAGGTTATTCAGAGGACGGTTTGCGTTCTCCTTTAGGAAATACGGTTAAGGGACATATTATCCGTGGTG
Source organism: Streptococcus mitis (assembly GCF_946190065.1). Lineage (GTDB taxonomy): Bacteria > Bacillota > Bacilli > Lactobacillales > Streptococcaceae > Streptococcus > Streptococcus mitis_DE. The sequence continues at coordinate 40,239 of NZ_CAMHZD010000005.1, read as the reverse complement.
CGGTGGAAGGTCGGGAGCATCTCTTTTATAAGGATGTCTATCTGGATATTTACCAGTTGATCGAGATTGTTGCTAGTCTGCCTCAGGTTGATGAGGAGCGTCTTTCTAGCTATGGTGCTTCACAAGGAGGGGCTCTAGCCTTGGTTGCGGCAGCGCTCAATCCTCGGATTCAGAAAACTGTTGCCATCTATCCTTTCTTGTCAGACTTCAGACGAGTGCTTGAGATTGGCAATACCAGTGAAGCTTACGACGAACTTTTCCGTTATTTCAAGTTTCACGACCCCTTCCATGAAACTGAGGAGGAAATCATGTCGACCCTGGACTATATAGATGTGAAAAATCTTGCCCATCGTATCAAGGGTGAGGTTAAGATGATTACGGGCTTGGACGACGATGTTTGCTATCCTATTACCCAATTTGCGATTTACAACCGTCTGACCTGCGATAAAGCCTATCGCATCATGCCTGAGTATGCCCACGAAGCCATGAATGTATTTGTTAATGATCAAGTCTACAACTGGCTGTGTGGTAGTGAGATTCCTTTTAAGTATGTAAAATGATAAATGAGAGAGCCCAGTAGCTCTCTTTTTGTACAGAATCTAGTTAGCAAATATTCTAGTTCATATATACTTTGAAATTCATACTCTTCGAAAATCTCTTCAAACTACGTCAGCTTTATCTGTAATCTCAAAACAGTGTCTTGAGTAGCCTGCGGCTAGCTTCCTAGTTTGCTCTTTGATTTTTATTGAGTATGAGTTTTTTTCTGGGCTGTGGTGTCAAACAATTCATTTTCTATCTAGTTGGGTATAAGCTATTTCAATACATTGGAAAGCGTCTGTGAAATATGTTATAATTTATAAGAAAATATACAGTTTGGCTACAAATGAACATTTATATATAAGTTTATGTATAACTTAGTTTTTCTGATTAGGATAATATCTTATAAAAAACTATATTCCTAGAGATACAGTACTTAAATAGCATTTGTAAAGCAACAAAATAATCTATAGCTATTTTTATTGTAAGAATCAAAGTAGAGAGTGTTATGCTAATGGAAACTGTAATATTTTATTTTTTAGAATATACTTGGATAAATTAACTTTGAAAGTTAAAGTGAGGTAATGCATGTTTGTATGTTTAAAAGGTTTGGGAAAATTTCGTAAATCCAAAGCTTATGGTTTGGTTGGTTGTTTGACACTATCCGCAGTGATTGGCTTAGCTGCACCAGAGTTACCAATTATTGGTGGCGGGGTTGTTTCTGCTGATGTTATTCAAGGCGGTAGTGATATTCACGATGTGGACGTTCATAGTAAATCTGCAGAAGGTGTTGCTATGACTTATACCACTTATGATAGCGGAACAAGTGGAAAACAAACCGCATCAGGTAGCGGTGTCTTTGTAGCGCCGAATGTGATGGTAACAGTAGCTCATAACTACTATGATAAAAACCAAGAGGATAAGTCTGCGGTCTTGCGTGGTGGGGAGTCTGCTCGTAGTTATGTTGTGATGAACTCAGAAACAGAGAAGAGTAACAAAGTACCCACATCAGGGGTATCCGAGTCTCTTGAAAAAGACTCTATTCATTTGTATGATGAGAAGAATTTTGGTAAAGAATATGGTAATGACTTAGCGGTAGTAGTTACTAAAAAGCCTGTAGAAGCTATGACGGGAGGTGAGGACTCTCCAAGAGAGTTGAGTGATAAAGAGGTTTCTACGGGTGATAGCATCACTATGGTCGGATATCCCAATGATTTTTCTACTCCAAATTTAAGTAAAGAAAATAAAGCTCGATTGAAAGATGGTAAGGCTTATTCAGTCTCAACAACTGTGAGCAGTGTCAATAAAGAGAGTGGTGCAGTCACTTATCACTCCTCAGCTTTAGGAGGTTTTTCAGGTGCTCCTTTGTTTAATGATAAGGGAGAAGTAGTCGGTATCCACCAGCACGGAACCAATACTTCAAGCGCCCCTGAGAGTGAGCGTATTGGGGGTGGTACGATTTTTACGGACAAGCACAGAGCTTGGATTCGTTCTATGATTGATAAATATGGTATAAAGGGTTGGTATATAGATGGTGCAAACCGTTACTACTATGATGAAAATCATATAGCTTTAAAAGATGTAGAATCTGAGATTGATGGTGCTTTGTATAGTTTTGATGAAAAAGGTCGAGCTACTTTAGTAAAAGGTGAAGAAAAAGGTCGTGTTCTACTTCGAGTGGAAGATACTAAAGGAACTCGCTTGATTTCAGATAAGGTTGTTCAGGAAGGTCCCGTTGGAAGTGGCTTGAATTTTCATTTAAGACAAAATCCAGACTTCAAACAGTTAATAGCAACTTCCCCAACAGCTAAAGTGGTATCCTATAACGGAGTGTCAATTAACAAACTAGCAAGTGATACTACTTGGTCTGATGACTATGTCAGTAAGTTAGCTTTAGGTAATACAATTATAAGAGCGGTAGTAGATTCGATAACTCCTCCATCTACCTCTTCTTCGGATTTTGCAAGAACTGAAGTTGGAAAGGTTGATTTGAGTGGTAAATCGAACTTACCTGTGCCTAGTAAAGAGGTATTACAAGCTCCGAATGGCTCAGAAAATTTCTATGCTACAACGCATATTCAAACGCCAGATGGGTCGGGGTCAGGTACTTTAATTGCACCAAATTTGGTGTTAACAGTCGCTCATAATTTCTTAACAGTTAAAGGTTCTGAGGTAGTTACTAAATCTGGTCGTACCAATACAGTGTATAAAGCAACTTTACCGAATGGGTTGTCTGTGAATTTTTCAGATGATGATATTGTTTATTGGAATAAGAAAGATTCAGTATTTGGATTTAAAAATGACTTAGCTTTGGTTCGATTAAAAGAAGAGGTAAAAGGAGTAACTCCTGTAGAGGTTGTAAAACGATCTTCGAAAGTTGCAGAGGGGGATTCAGTTTCGGTCTATGGTTTTCCAGATAACAAGCTAAGTCCAGTTTTAGATAGCAAAGTAGTAGGAACTACAGACTTCGGTTCTGGAATAGAGGGAATTAGCTATGGAGGTACGAAACCTGGAGCGTCTGGTGGTGGTCTTTATAATGATAAAGGTGCTTTAATTGGAGTTCACCAAAATGGTGTTGTAGGAAGCCGTAGTGGTGGTTTGGTTTTATCAAAAGAGCAGCTGGATTGGGTTCGTTCTTATATTGAGGGTCAACCAAAAGATCCTGTCTATGTGGAAGATAAAGAAGTGGAACCTTCTAAGAAGGATTCGGATAAGGATTTAGCTGGGAAATTAGATCCAAAAAAAGATAGTGGAAAAGAAGATTCTGGTATTTTAGGTACATCTGGTGACTTTGCGACTCCTACAGTCTCTAAGCCAGAGTTTACAGGTGGCGTGAATGGAGGCGACTCACTTGTTACAGAAGTTCCAGAGTATAGCGGTATTATATCCACATTAGGAGATTCTCCAGCTCCTACAGTAGCTAAGCCAGAGTATATGGGTGATACATTATCAAGCTCAGGAGAAGACTCGGCTCCAACAGTTGAACAGCATGACTTCACAGGCGGAGTTAACGGAGGCGACTCACTTGTTACAGAAGTTCCAGAGTATAGCGGTGTTCTATCCACATTAGGAGACTTTCCAGCTCCAACAGTTGAACAGCATGACTTCACAGGCGGAGTTCCTTTCACTGAATCTCCGATACTAGAAATCCCAGAATATATGGGTCCATTATCAACCTCAGGAGAAGGAAGTTCAGTAGTGAAATCTACTGATAAACAAGTAAATAATAAAGACAGTAAGGATGAAGCAGAAACTAAGAACGTTATCACAGGAATTGCTAGTTCACAACGTATTTTAAAAAATGAAACAGGAAGTATTCAAATTCAAGCTTCAGAAGAAGTATTGAAAAATGTGATAGGTATTCAAATGCAAGAAGTTCAAGTTAGTGATTTAAGTTCATTAAACTACAAAGCATTTGATATCAAATTGAAGGACGTAAATGGAAGATATGTTAAACTTGAAGGAAAAGTCCTTGTTACTTTTGCTACAGATCAGTCCGTTGAGAATGTTTATGCTGTAGATCCAGAAGGAAAACTACATACTATTGAATTCGAACAAAAAGTTGGAAAGATTATTTTTGAAATTAACAATTCTAGTATTTATGCGATGACTTTCCGACGCTCCATTGACAATCTACCATTTAAAAATCCTACAGAAGATAACAAGGTTGAAGAACTTTCACTGTCATCTAAATTGTTATCTACAAATGAGAACTCAGGATTTAGTCAATCAGAGAATAAAGTAGGTAACAATGAACAGGCTAAGTTACCAGATACAGGTGAGAATAAATCAATAACAACAGTTTTGCTTGGTTTTGTAGGAATGTTCCTTGGAGCAATGATTTCTTATAAGCGAAAAGACAGTTAATTTGTCTTCAGTTGTTCTTTGAACTTTTATGTTAATCTAAAATAAACCAGTCTGGAGTCCTGTAAAAAGATGGGAATTCTAGACTGGTTTTATTGATATAGAAGTTTATAATAAGATTCGTAATTTTGAGTAATAGGTACGGATATTTATGTTATCTGAAACTACTTTCAGAAACAGCTGTTCTATAAAATACTTTTGAAACTGAAATCTATTCTATGACAAAGTATTGAAAGCGCTTAACAAATGGTATATAATGAACTCATAAGAACAAAGAAAAGGAGGAAAGAGGATGCCACAGATTACTAAAGAAGCTTTGATTGCACAAATCAAAGATGGAATCATCGTTTCTTGTCAGGCCCTTCCTCACGAACCGCTCTATACAGAAGCGGGAGGAGTCATTCCATTGCTGGTCAAAGCGGCTGAGCAAGGTGGAGCAGTCGGTATCCGAGCAAATAGTGTTCGCGATATCAAGGAAATCAAGGAGGTTACAAACCTTCCAATCATTGGGATAATAAAACGAGATTATCCACCGCAAGAACCCTTCATCACTGCTACTATGAAAGAAGTTGATGAACTGGCAGAACTGGACATCGAGGTCATTGCTCTGGATTGTACCAAGCGTGAACGCTATGATGGTTTGGAGATTCAAGAGTTCATTCGTCAGGTTAAGGAAAAATATCCTAACCAGCTCTTGATGGCTGATACAAGTACTTTCGAGGAAGGATTGGCAGCCGTTGAAGCAGGAATTGACTTTGTCGGAACAACCTTATCAGGATACACATCTTACAGTCCTAAAGTGGATGGTCCCGATTTTGAATTGATCAAAAAACTCTGTGATGCTGGTGTAGATGTCATTGCAGAAGGAAAAATTCATACACCAGAACAAGCCAAACAAATCCTAGGATATGGAGTGCGAGGTATTGTTGTTGGTGGCGCTATTACTAGACCAAAAGAGATTACAGAACGCTTTGTTGCTGGTCTCAAATAAGATGTAAGGGGGAATTTTATGTTTAAAGTTTTACAAAAAGTTGGAAAAGCTTTTATGTTACCTATAGCTATACTTCCTGCAGCAGGTCTACTTTTGGGGATTGGTGGTGCACTTTCAAACCCAACCACGATAGCAACTTATCCAATACTAGACAATAGTTTTTTTCAATCAATATTCCAAGTAATGAGCTCTGCAGGAGAGGTTGTATTCAGTAATTTATCACTACTTCTCTGTGTGGGATTATGTATTGGCTTAGCGAAACGAGATAAAGGAACCGCTGCGCTAGCAGGAGTAACTGGTTACTTAGTTATGACTGCAACGATTAAAGCTCTGGTAAAACTTTTTATGGCAGAAGGATCTGCAATTGATACTGGAGTTATTGGAGCATTAGTTGTCGGAATAGTTGCCGTATATTTGCACAATCGATATAACAATATTCAATTACCTTCCGCTTTAGGATTCTTTGGGGGTTCACGCTTCGTTCCTATTGTTACATCGTTCTCTTCTATCTTAATTGGCTTTGTCTTCTTTGTTATTTGGCCACCTTTTCAACAACTTCTTGTTTCTACAGGTGGATATATTTCTCAGGCGGGTCCAATTGGAACTTTTCTATATGGATTTTTAATGAGACTTTCTGGAGCAGTAGGCTTACATCATATGATTTACCCTATGTTTTGGTATACTGAACTTGGTGGTGTTGAAACTGTTGCAGGACAAACAGTGGTTGGAGCTCAAAAAATATTTTTTGCTCAATTAGCCGACCCGACTCATTCTGGATTATTTACAGAAGGAACAAGGTTTTTTGCAGGTCGTTTCTCAACAATGATGTTCGGTTTACCGGCTGCCTGTTTAGCGATGTACCATAGTGTTCCTAAAAATCGTCGTAAAAAATACGCGGGTCTGTTTTTTGGAGTTGCTTTAACATCTTTTATTACCGGTATTACAGAACCAATTGAATTTATGTTTCTATTTGTCAGTCCGGTTCTATATGTTGTACACGCATTCCTTGATGGTGTCAGCTTCTTTATTGCAGACGTCTTAAATATTTCAATAGGAAACACATTCTCAGGAGGTGTAATCGATTTTACTTTATTTGGAATTTTGCAGGGGAACGCTAAAACGAATTGGGTTCTTCAGATTCCATTTGGACTTATTTGGAGTGTTCTGTATTATATTGTTTTTAGATGGTTCATTACTCAATTCAACGTTCTAACGCCAGGACGAGGAGAAGAAGTAGATTCTAAAGAAATTTCTGAATCCACAGATTCAACTTCAAATACTGCAGATCATTTAAAACAGGATAGCCTACAAATTATCAGAGCGTTGGGTGGATCAAATAATATAGAAGATGTAGATGCTTGTGTGACACGTTTACGTGTAGCTGTAAAAGAAGTTCATCAAGTTGATAAAGCACTTTTAAAACAAATTGGTGCAGTTGATGTCTTAGAAGTGAAGGGTGGTATTCAAGCAATATATGGAGCAAAAGCAATCTTATATAAAAATAGTATTAATGAAATTTTAGGTGTAGATGATTAATACTCAATGAAAATCAAAGAGCAAACTGGGAAGCTAGGCGCAGGCTATACTTGAGTACGCCAAGGCGAAGCTGGCATGGTTTGAAGAGATTTTCGAAGAGTATAAGTACTTACTGACTTAATAAAAAGCAGAGGAGAGTGGTGGATGCATCGGATGAAATGAAAACGCATACAAATACAATCTTACTCATTATCCAATATGGATACGCTTATTACATAGGAGAATACAGATGAAATTTAGAAAATTAGCTTGTACAGTACTTGCGGGTGCTGCGGTTCTTGGTCTTGCTGCTTGTGGCAATTCTGGCGGAAGTAAAGATGCTGCCAAATCAGGTGGTGACGGTGCCAAAACAGAAATCACTTGGTGGGCATTCCCAGTATTTACCCAAGAAAAAACTGGTGACGGTGTTGGAACTTATGAAAAATCAATCATCGAAGCGTTTGAAAAAGCAAACCCAGATATAAAAGTGAAATTGGAAACCATCGACTTCAAGTCAGGTCCTGAAAAAATCACAACAGCCATCGAAGCAGGAACAGCTCCAGACGTACTTTTTGACGCACCAGGACGTATCATCCAATATGGTAAAAATGGTAAATTGGCTGACTTGAATGACCTCTTCACAGATGACTTTGTTAAAGATGTCAACAATGAAAACATTGTAAAAGCAAGTAAGGCTGGAGACAAAGCCTACATGTATCCAATCAGTTCAGCACCATTCTACATGGCTATGAACAAGAAAATGTTGGAAGATGCTGGAGTTGCGAACCTTGTAAAAGAAGGTTGGACAACAGACGACTTTGAGAAAGTTTTGAAAGCGCTTAAAGACAAAGGCTACACACCAGGTTCATTGTTCAGTTCTGGTCAAGGGGGAGACCAAGGAACACGTGCCTTCATCTCAAACCTTTACGGCGGTTCTGTAACAGATAAAGATGTAACAAAATATACAACTGATGATCCTAAATTCGTCAAAGGTCTTGAAAAAGCAGCTAGCTGGATCAAAGACGGTTTGTTGAACAACGGTTCACAATTTGACGGTGGAGCAGATATCCAAAACTTTGCCAACGGTCAAACATCTTACACAATCCTTTGGGCGCCAGCTCAAAACGGTATCCAAGCTAAACTCTTGGAAGCAAGTAAAGTAGAAGTGGTAGAAGTACCATTCCCATCAGATTCAGGTAAACCAGCTCTTGAATACCTTGTAAACGGATTTGCAGTATTCAACAACAAAGACGACAAGAAAGTTGCAGCATCTAAGAAATTCGTTCAATTCATCGCGGATGACAAAGAATGGGGTCCAAAAGACGTTGTTCGTACAGGTGCCTTCCCAGTTCGTACTTCATTTGGAAAACTTTATGAAGATAAACGTATGGAAACAATCAGTGGTTGGACTAAATACTACTCACCATACTACAATACAATTGATGGTTTTGCAGAAATGAGAACTCTATGGTTCCCAATGTTGCAATCAGTTTCAAATGGCGATCAAAAACCAGCGGATGCTTTAAAAGCCTTCACTGAAAAAGCTAACGAAACAATTAAAAAAGCTACAAAACAATAAGCACTGAATCAGATTGACTCCTCCCTTTTCCCTGTGCATAATCTATGTAAGAAAAGGGAGGATTTTATTTGAAATATCAGAAACTGTCACGAAATTAAAATGAAGTTCTTACATAAGCGAATCTTAAAAAATTTCATTTTGATTTTAAAACTGTTCAAGAAAATCCAAAATATTCTATTTGTGAAAGAGAGGTGCCGACTGTGAAAGTCAATAAAATTCGTATGCGGGAAACAGTGATTTCCTACGCTTTCTTAGCACCAGTATTATTCTTCTTTGTCATCTTTGTATTGGTTCCTATGATTATGGGATTCATTACAAGTTTCTTTAACTATTCAATGACTAAATTTGAGTTTGTGGGATTGGACAACTACATTCGTATGTTTAAAGACCCTGTCTTTATGAAGTCTTTGATTAACACAGTTATTTTGGTTGTTGGATCTGTACCGATTGTTGTTCTCTTTTCGCTCTTTGTGGCGTCGCAAACCTACCATCAAAATGCTATTGCCAGATCTTTCTACCGTTTCGTCTTCTTCCTTCCTGTTGTAACAGGTAGTGTTGCCGTAACAGTTGTTTGGAAATGGATTTATGACCCATTATCAGGGATTCTAAACTTTGTCCTTAAGTCAAGCCATATCATCAGCCAGAATATTTCTTGGTTGGGAGATAAACACTGGGCATTACTGGCAATTATGATTATCCTCTTGACAACTTCAGTTGGTCAACCAATCATCCTCTACATAGCTGCTATGGGGAATATTGACAATTCACTGGTTGAAGCGGCTCGTGTAGACGGTGCAACTGAATTTCAAGTTTTCTGGAAGATTAAATGGCCAAGCCTTCTTCCAACAACTCTCTACATCGCAATCATCACAACAATTAACTCATTTCAAGTTTTCGCCTTGATTCAGCTTTTGACTTCAGGTGGTCCAAACTACTCAACAAGTACACTTATGTATTACCTTTACGAAAAAGCCTTCCAATTGACAGAATATGGTTATGCCAACACAATTGGCGTCTTCTTGGCAGTTATGATTGCTATCGTAAGCTTTGTTCAATTTAAAGCACTCGGAAACGACGTAGAATATTAAAGAAAGGAGACAGCTATGCAATCTACACAAAAGAAACCTATAACAGCCTTTACTGTTATTTCAACAATCATTTTGCTCTTGTTGACTGTGCTGTTCATCTTTCCATTCTACTGGATTTTGACAGGTGCCTTCAAATCACAGCCTGATACCATTATGATTCCGCCACAATGGTTCCCTAAAATGCCAACCATGGAAAACTTCCAACAACTCATGGTGCAAAACCCTGCTATGCAGTGGATGTGGAACTCTGTGTTTATCTCATTGGTAACCATGTTCTTAGTCTGTGCGACCTCATCTCTAGCAGGTTATGTATTGGCTAAAAAACGTTTCTATGGTCAACGTATTCTCTTTGCTATCTTCATAGCTGCCATGGCACTTCCAAAACAAGTTGTCCTTGTACCATTGGTACGTATCGTCAACTTCATGGGAATTCACGATACTCTCTGGGCAGTTATCTTGCCTTTGATTGGATGGCCATTCGGGGTCTTCCTCATGAAACAGTTCAGTGAAAACATCCCAACAGAATTGCTTGAATCAGCTAAAATCGACGGTTGTGGTGAGATTCGTACCTTCTGGAGCGTAGCCTTCCCAATTGTGAAACCAGGATTTGCAGCACTTGCAATCTTTACCTTCATCAATACATGGAACGACTACTTCATGCAGTTGGTAATGTTGACTTCACGTAATAATTTGACCATTTCACTCGGTGTTGCGACTATGCAGGCTGAAATGGCAACCAACTATGGTTTGATCATGGCAGGTGCCGCTCTTGCAGCAGTTCCAATCGTAACAGTCTTCCTAGTCTTCCAAAAATCCTTCACTCAGGGTATTACTATGGGAGCGGTCAAAGGTTAATACTCTGCGAAAATTGAATTCAAACTACGTCAGCGTCACCTTGCCATACTTAAGTATTGCCTGCGGTTAGCTTCCTAGTTTGTTCTTCAATTTTCATTGAGTATAGGAAAATAAATCTATCAAGATACAGAAATATATTTTATAGATTTAGAGAATATAGAGGTTATAAGTGTCTACAAAATGTTGGGTATTTGTTTACCATAAAGATTTTGTTAGACACTTATAAACTTAAGAATGATTTTAGTTAACTATCAGAAACGAAGGAAACAGTATGATTTTTGACGATTTGAAAAACATTGGCTTTTACAAAGGAATTCATCCCAATCTAGATAAGGCTATCGACTATCTCTATCAGCACCGTAAGGATTCTTTCGAACTAGGTAAGTATGAGATTGACGGAGATAAAGTCTTTCTAGTTGTTCAGGAAAATGTTCTCAACCAAGCTGAAAATGATCAATTTGAGCATCATCAGAACTATGCAGATTTGCATTTGCTGGTAGAAGGCCATGAATATTCTAGCTACGGTTCACGTATCAAAGATGAAGCAGTAGCATTCGACGAAGCGAGTGACATTGGCTTTGTTCATTGTCATGAAAAATACCCACTCTTGTTGGGTTATCACAATTTTGCGATTTTCTTCCCAGGAGAACCACATCAGCCAAATGGCTATGCAGGCATGGAAGACAAGGTTCGTAAATATCTCTTTAAAATTTTGATTGATTAAAAAATCAGGAGGAGCAAATATGGCACAAAAAGGAGTAAGCCTTATCAAGGCAGCATTTGATACAGATAACTTTCTCATGCGTTTTAGTGAGAAGGTCTTGGATATCGTCACAGCTAATCTTCTTTTTGTCGTCTCTTGTTTGCCCATCGTGACGATTGGAGTGGCTAAAATTAGCCTCTACGAGACTATGTTTGAGATTAAGAAGAGCAGACGTGTGCCTGTCTTTAAAATCTATCTAAGAGCTTTCAAGCAAAATCTGAAGCTAGGTCTTCAGTTAGGTTTGCTGGAGTTAGGCATTGTTTCATTAAGCCTTCTAGATCTCTATCTCTTCTGGGGTCAGACAGCTATGCCTTTCCAAATGGTGAAAGCTATTTGTCTAGGCGTTCTTATCTTCCTCACTATCGTGATGTTGGCTAGCTATCCCATCGCTGCACGCTATGATTTGACTTGGAAAGAAGTGCTGCAAAAAGGACTTATCTTGGCAAGTTTTAACTTTCCTTGGTTCTTCCTCATGTTAGCTATTCTCTTTCTTATTGTGATGGTTCTTTATCTGTCCGCCTTCAGTTTACTTTTAGGTGGCTCAGCCTTCCTGCTTTTTGGGTTTGGGCTCTTGGTCTTTCTCCAGACTGGATTGATGGAGAAAATTTTCGCAAAATACCAATAGGATGGCTTGTCTATGAAACTACTTTCAAGCCATAAACATTTCAAAATTCATATCGAAACTAAAATCTAAGTGTACACAAGATATTGAAAGCGTTTTTCATAAAGTGTATACTAAAAACGTAAAGAATAAATCCTGCTTTTAGCAGAAAAAAAGAAATCTTAGGAGAAAATCTATGTCAGATTTAAAAAAATACGAAGGTGTCATTCCAGCTTTCTACGCATGTTATGATGATCAAGGAGAAGTAAGTCCAGAGCGTACGCGTGCCTTGGTGGAATACTTCATTGATAAAGGTGTTCAAGGTCTTTATGTTAATGGTTCTTCTGGTGAATGTATCTACCAAAGCGTTGAAGACCGTAAATTAATCTTAGAAGAAGTCATGGCAGTTGCCAAAGGTAAGTTGACTATTATTGCTCACGTAGCTTGCAATAATACTAAAGATAGTATGGAACTTGCTCGCCACGCAGAAAGCTTAGGAGTAGATGCTATTGCAACGATTCCGCCGATTTATTTCCGCTTGCCAGAATACTCAGTTGCTAAATACTGGAATGACATTAGTGCTGCAGCACCAAATACAGACTACGTGATTTATAACATTCCTCAATTAGCTGGTGTTGCTTTGACGCCAAGTCTCTACACTGAAATGTTGAAGAATCCACGTGTTATTGGTGTTAAGAACTCTTCTATGCCAGTTCAAGATATCCAAACCTTTGTGAGCCTTGGTGGCGAAGACCATATCGTCTTCAACGGTCCAGATGAACAGTTCTTAGGTGGTCGTCTCATGGGAGCTAAAGCTGGTATCGGTGGTACATATGGTGCGATGCCAGAACTCTTCTTGAAACTCAACAAATTAATTGCTGATAAAGACTTGGAAACAGCACGTAAATTACAATACGCTATCAACGCTATCATTGGTAAACTCACTTCTGCACATGGAAATATGTACGGTGTCATCAAAGAGGTCTTGAAGATCAATGAAGGACTGAACATTGGCTCTGTTCGTTCACCATTGACACCAGTGACTGAAGAAGATCGTCCAGTTGTAGAAGCAGCTGCAGCCTTGATTCGTGAAACCAAGGAGCGCTTCCTCTAATCCATAAGGAGGTATTTATGACACACTACGTTGCAATTGATATCGGTGGAACAAATATCAAATATGGTTTGATCGACCAAGAAGGCCAACTTGTTGAATCGCATGAAATGCCAACAGAGGCGCATAAAGGTGGACCTCATATCTTACAAAAGACCAAAGATATCGTAGCCAGCTATTTAGAAAAAGGCCCAGTAGCAGGAGTTGCTATTTCTTCTGCAGGAATGGTGGATCCAGATAAGGGTGAGATTTTCTATGCTGGGCCTCAAATCCCTAACTATGCAGGAACCCAGTTCAAAAAGGAAATCGAGACTAGCTTTAATATTCCTTGTGAGATTGAAAATGATGTCAACTGTGCAGGTCTTGCTGAAGCGGTATCTGGTTCAGGCAAGGGAGCGAGTGTCACCCTTTGCTTGACCATTGGAACCGGTATCGGTGGTTGCTTGATTATGGATGGGAAAGTCTTCCATGGATTTAGCAATTCAGCCTGCGAAGTCGGTTATATGCATATGCAGGATGGAGATTTCCAAGACTTGGCCTCTACGACAGCTTTGGTGGAGTATGTAGCAGCAGCTCATGGAAATCCAGTTGACCAGTGGAATGGCCGACGCATTTTCAAGGAAGCCACTGAAGGCAACAAGATTTGTATGGCTGGTATTGACCGTATGGTAGACTATCTAGGAAAAGGTCTGGCAAATATTTGCTATGTGGTCAATCCAGAAGTAGTCATTCTCGGTGGCGGTATCATGGGACAAGAGGCTATCCTCAAGCCTAAAATTCGAAAGACTTTGAAAGATGCTTTGGTACCAAGTCTGGCTGATAAGACGAGATTAGAATTTGCTCATCATCAAAATACAGCAGGTATGCTGGGCGCCTATTATCATTTCAAGACAAAACAATTCTAGTTTGGAATTATGGAATTAAGAAAAACACTTAATCACTACTTGAGTGAAAAATGTTTTGCTTAATTCTTTTTTATTGAAGAATTTTAGCGAAAGGAAGTAATCGTGGGAAATTTTATCATCAATTTAGTTGATATTTAGCTTGAGTAAAAAAGAAAATGTGGCAAAATGATATAATGAGATGGACGAAAATTTGACAAATTAGAATTTCTAGAGGTGAGAGAAATGTGGCAACCTATTCACCTTAAATCGAAATAATATAAAATTACGAGAAGATTATAAGATGAACAATTATATAAAATTAAATGAAGATAGATGGAATAATATAAATAATAACTACACTGAGCCATTGACACATGAAGAATTAGAAGAAGTTAGAAAACATCCAATTTCTGTTGCATTAACTGTTGGGAAAAAAGTTCCAAAAGAGTGGTTTGAAAAAGCAAATGGAAAAAAGATATTAGGTTTAGCTTGTGGTGGTGGACAGCAGGGACCAGTCTTTGCTATAAAAGGTTATGATGTAACCATAATGGATTTTTCGAAATCACAATTACAAAGAGATGAGATGGTTGCTAAAAGCGAAGGCTTAAAAATCAACACAGTTCAAGGAGATATGACAAGACCATTTCCATTTGAAAATGAAACTTTTGATATTATTTTTAATCCAGTTTCAAATGTATATATAGAAGACTTAGAAAACATGTATAAAGAAGCTTCTCGAGTATTGAAAAAGGGTGGATTGTTAATGGTCGGATTTATGAACCCTTGGATATACATGTATGATGCTGACACTGTATGGGACAAACCCGATGAGGAACTACTCTTGAAGTTTTCATTGCCTTTTAATTCAAGAGAGCTTGAAGAGGAAGGAAAGATAACCATAAATCCAGAATATGGATATGAATTTAGCCATACCTTGGAGACTCAGATTAGAGGACAACTTAAAAATGGTCTTGCTATGATTGATTTTTATGAATCGTGTGACAAAAGACATCGATTATCGAGTTATGGAACTGACTATATAGCTACACTTAGCATTAAACTATGAACTCATGAAACATACTTCAAGAGAATAGCCCGTTTTATGTTCTGTGAGGTGAGGGTTAAAATCTAAATCTCAGTTTGTCGAAGTACAATAATCAAATAAATTTATAGAGAGAAAGTAAAAGTAGCAAATAGCGATACTTCCTTTTTGTTGTCAAACATTCAAAAACGAAAAGGAAGATTTATGGAAGAACTGAAAAACACGATTAGAATTTGCCTATCACCAAAATATCGTAGGTGTGTTGTATATTTATTTTCATTGGGTATCAAGACAAAACAATCCTAGTTTGACTCAGCCAAACTAGGATTTTCTTACACGTTTTTGTCTACGATAGCCATTGAGTTTTTTATTTTCCCAATAGCTATTAAAGATTTTCTCCTTGCTTTCGCGATTGATTTCCAAAAAGTAAGCATAAATCAAATCGATAAAGAAGAGCATAGGAAGTTGAGCGGATATACGTTGGATGTAAGAAGACTGGCTGTGGGTGGCTACAAGAACAGTCTCCGTATAGGCCTGACTATCTTTATTGGGAACACTTGTAAAAAGTACAGTCTTTGCCCCCATCTCCTTAGCGTCTAATAGACTATCTAAAATAGAAGGTGTTGTGCCAGAAAGAGAGAAACCGAGTACTAGACAATTTTCATCCATAATACTGGTTGTCCAAGCAAAACCATCTTGGTCAGTCAAGGCCTCGCAGACCACACCTAGACGCATGAAGCGCAATTTCATTTCACGAGCTACGAGGCCAGAACTCCCTGTTCCGAAGAAGTAGACACGCTCAGCATCTTCGATTAACTGGGCAATTCTTTCTAGTTGGACTTCGTCAATCAAGTCCTGTGTTTGTTCCCGCATACTGCTATAACTTCTGAGGACTCGTTTTGTCAGCGGACTGTGCTTGTGAGAATGGGTGTCTTGTTTCTCTGCTTGGTGCTGGTATTGGAAAATAAATTCTCGATAGCCTGTAAAACCACACTTTTTAGCAAAGCGGGTCAGAGCAGCCTGAGAGATATGTAATTTTTGAGTGACTTGCTGGGATGATAAATTATCTACAATGGTTTCTGTTTGTAAAAAATAATGCGCAATTTCTTGCTCTAGGTCTGTCATTTCTTCGAAGTGGGAATCAATGATGGTTGCTATATCTGGTTTGTCCATAGGGAAGGCTCCTTTAAATGAGTCATATTGGAAAAAGACTAGGTCATCGAACTTTTACATTTATTATATCATATAATATAGGGATGGATAAATAAAATCGTATTTTGCTGTAAAAAGGAAAAAGCTCTCTTATTTTCCATAATTTTCTTCTTAAATTGTGGTACAATTAAGAGTAAGATTTTAATTATACTCTTCGAAAATCCAATTCAAACTTCGTCAGCGTCGCCTTGCCGTACTCAAGTACAGCCTGCGGCTAGCTTCCTAGTTTGCTCTTTGATTTTCATTGAGTATTAGAAATGAGACTGATTTGTATGAGAAAATTTGACAGCCATTCGATTCCGATTCGGCTTAATTTATTGTTTTCAATTGTCATTTTGCTCTTTATGGCCATTATTGGTCGCCTGCTTTATATGCAGGTTTTGAACAAGGATTTTTATGAGACAAAATTAGCATCTGCTAGTAAAACAAAGGTGACCACTAGTTCGGCTCGGGGCGAAATTTATGATGCCAGCGGCAAGCCTTTGGTTGAAAATACTGTGAAACAAGTTGTTTCCTTTACTCGAAACAACAAAATGACGGCTGCAGATTTAAAAGAAACAGCCAAGAAGTTGCTGGCTTATGTGGGAGTTTCTTCTCCAACATTGACTGACCGACAGTTGGTAGACTATTATCTAGCAGATCAAGATGTCTATAAGAAAGCAGTGGAAAGTTTACCACGTGAGAAGCGACTTGATTCTGATGGCAATCAATTATCTGAGTCCGAACTTTACAATAATACTGTTGAAAGTATCGATCCAAGCCAATTGGCCTACTCGGATGACGAAAAGAAAGAAATTTATCTTTTTAGCCAACTCAATGCAGTTGGAAATTTTGCGACAGGGACCATTGCGACAGACTCCTTAACAGATACTCAGATTGCCTTGATTGCTTCGGCCTCTAAGAATTTACCTGGTATCAGTATTTCAACTTCGTGGGATCGAAAAGTTCTAGAGACTTCTCTTTCGTCTATAGTAGGAAGTGTATCTAGTGAAAAAGCTGGTCTACCAGCTGAAGAAGCAGATGCCTATATCAAGAAGGGTTATTCTCTAAACGACCGTGTTGGAACCTCTTATCTAGAAAAACAATATGAAGAAACCTTGCAAGGAAAACGCTCGGTGAAAGAAGTCCATCTAGACAAGTATGGCAATATGGAAAGTGTCGAAAATATCGAAGATGGTACCAAAGGGAATAATATTAAACTGACTATTGATTTGGCCTTCCAAGATAGCGTGGACAATCTGCTTAAGAGCTATTTCAATTCCGAACTGGGAAATGGAGGAGCCAAGTATTCTGAAGGTGTGTATGCAGTTGCTTTGAACCCAAAAACAGGTGCGGTTTTGTCTATGTCAGGACTCAAACATGACTTGAAAACGGGAGATTTAACACCTGATTCCTTGGGAACGGTAACCAATGTCTTTGTCCCAGGTTCAGTTGTCAAAGCGGCAACTATCAGTTCTGGGTGGGAGAATGGAGTCTTATCAGGGAACCAGACCTTGACAGATCAACCGATTATCTTCCAAGGCTCATCTCCAATTAATTCTTGGTATACTCAGGCTTACGGTTCATTCCCGATTACAGCTGTGGAAGCCTTGGAGTATTCTTCTAATACCTACATGGTCCAAACGGCTTTGGGCATCATGGGTCAGACCTATCAACCAAATATGTTTGTTTTAACTAACAATTTAGAATCCGCCATGGGGAAATTGCGTGCGACATTTGCTGAATATGGTCTTGGAGCCTCAACAGGCATTGACCTTCCAGATGAGTCAACTGGTTTTATTCCAAAAGAGTATAATTTTGCTAATTATATTACTAATGCATTTGGTCAGTTTGATAACTATACCCCTATGCAATTGGCCCAGTACGTTGGAACCATTGCCAACAACGGTGTTCGGATTGCACCTCACATTGTCGAGGGGATTTATGGAAACAACGAACAAGGTGGCTTAGGGAACTTAATCCAATCTGTTGAAACCAAGGAAATGAATAAAATTAATATTTCTGAGTCTGATGTTTCCATCCTCCAACAAGGATTTTATCAAGTGTCACATGGTGGTAGTGCTTTGACAACCGGTCGTGCCTTTTCAAATGGCTCAGCGGTATCCATTAGTGGAAAAACAGGTACTGCCGAAAGTTATGTTGAGGGTGGTCAAGAAGCTAACAATACTAATGCTGTGGCCTATGCACCATCAGATAATCCTCAAATCGCTGTAGCCGTTGTCTTTCCGCATAACACCAATCTTACAAATGGTGTCGGACCTTCCATTGCGCGCGACATTATCAACCTCTATAACCAACATCATCCAATGAATTAGAAAGGAACATATGCTTTATCCAACACCTATAGCCAAGCTAATTGATAGTTATTCCAAGTTACCAGGTATCGGGATTAAGACGGCTACCCGTCTGGCCTTTTATACGATTGGAATGTCTGATGATGATGTCAATGAATTTGCCAAAAATCTCCTTTCTGCTAAGAGAGAGCTGACCTATTGTTCCATCTGTGGTCGTTTAACTGATGACGATCCTTGCTCTATCTGTACCGATCCAAGTCGGGACCAGACGACGATTTTAGTTCTCGAGGATAGTCGCGATGTGGCAGCCATGGAGAACATCCAAGAATACCACGGACTCTATCATGTTTTACACGGACTCATTTCTCCCATGAATGGTATCAGTCCGGACGATATCAATCTCAAGAGCCTCATGACTCGTCTTATGGATAGTGAAGTTTCAGAGGTAATCGTAGCAACAAATGCTACAGCAGATGGTGAAGCGACATCCATGTATCTTTCTCGTTTGCTCAAGCCGGCTGGTATCAAGGTTACGCGTCTAGCACGAGGTCTTGCTGTGGGAGCGGATATCGAGTATGCAGATGAAGTTACACTCTTACGAGCGATTGAAAATCGGACAGAGTTGTAAGTCTAGACAAATTAACACACTCAATTTATTTATACAAAAATCACGGAGACCGACAGTTGTTTTATCGGTCTTTTTTTAGATTTATTGAAGACCAGTATCAGGTTCAAGTTTCAAAAAAGAAGCAAATATGATATACTAAAGAACGAGTATTCTATTAGAATTGGAACAAATAATATGAAACAAACGATTATTCTTTTATACGGTGGACGTAGTGCAGAGCGTGAAGTCTCTGTTCTTTCAGCTGAGAGTGTCATGCGTGCGGTCAACTACGATCGTTTCACAGTCAAGACTTTCTTTATTAGTCAGTCAGGTGACTTTATTAAAACGCAAGAATTTAGCCAGACTCCCGGTCAAGAGGATCGTCTTATGACCAATGAAACCATTGATTGGGATAAGAAAGTGGCACCAAGTGCTATCTATGAAGAGGGAGCAGTGGTCTTTCCAGTCCTTCACGGTCCGATGGGAGAAGATGGCTCAGTTCAAGGATTTTTGGAAGTTTTGAAAATGCCTTATGTTGGTTGTAACATCTTGTCATCTAGCCTTGCCATGGACAAGATCACGACCAAGCGTGTGTTAGAATCTGTCGGGATTGCCCAAGTTCCTTATGTGGCCATTGTCGAAGGTGATGATGTATCTTCTAAAATTGCTGAAGTAGAAGAAAAATTGACTTATCCAGTCTTCACAAAACCATCAAACATGGGTTCAAGTGTCGGTATTTCCAAATCTGAAAATCAAGACGAACTCCGTCAAGCTTTGAAGCTTGCCTTCCAATATGACAGCCGTGTCTTGGTAGAGCAAGGGGTAAATGCTCGTGAAATCGAGGTTGGTCTCTTGGGTAACTACGATGTCAAAAGCACGCTTCCAGGAGAAGTAGTTAAGGATGTTGCCTTCTACGACTACGATGCCAAGTATATTGATAACAAGATTACTATGGACATTCCAGCCAAAATCAGTGATGATGTGGTAGCTGCTATGCGTCAAAATGCAGAAACGGCCTTCCGTGCTATTGGTGGTTTAGGTCTATCTCGTTGCGATTTCTTCTATACAGATAAGGGAGAGATTTTCCTAAATGAGCTCAATACCATGCCAGGTTTTACCCAGTGGTCAATGTATCCACTACTTTGGGACAATATGGGAATCAGCTACCCAGAACTAATCGAGCGTTTGGTTGACCTTGCTAAAGAAAGTTTCGACAAGCGCGAAGCGCATTTGCTATAAAATGAAAGAGAGGGTAGGAGCCAGAACTATCACTGCAAGGTGACTAGAGTTCTCGGACTTCAACCCTTTTTAAAGGAGTAGAAATGAAATTAACAATCCATGAAGTGGCTCAAGTTGTCGGAGCTAAAAATGACATCAGCATTTTTGAGGATACCAAGTTAGAAAATGCCGAGTTTGATAGTCGCTTAATTGCGGCAGGGGATTTATTTGTGCCCCTCAAAGGGGAGCGTGATGGTCATGACTTTATCGAAACAGCCTTTGAAAATGGCGCTGCTGTAACCCTGTCTGAGAAAGAAATTGCAAACCATCCCTACATTTTAGTAGATGACGTATTGACTGCCTTTCAAACCCTAGCAGCCTACTATCTTGAAAAAACGGCTGTTGATGTCTTTGCTGTTACAGGTTCAAATGGCAAGACAACGACCAAAGATATGTTAGCGCACTTGCTATCAACAACCTATAAAACATACAAAACACAAGGCAACTACAATAACGAGATTGGCCTTCCCTACACAGTTCTCCACATGCCTGAAGGAACAGAAAAGTTGGTCTTGGAGATGGGGCAGGATCACTTGGGCGATATTCATCTCTTGTCAGAATTGGCTCGTCCAAAAACAGCCATCGTGACCTTGGTTGGCGAAGCCCATTTGGCCTTTTTCAAAGACCGTTCTGAGATTGCTAAAGGAAAAATGCAAATTGTTGATGGCATGTCGTCTGGTTCCTTGCTTTTGGCACCAGCAGATCCGATTGTAGAGGACTACTTGCCAACTGATAAAAAAATAGTTCGTTTTGGCTCAGGAGCAGAGTTGGAAATTACAGACTTAGTTGAGCGCAAGGAAAGTCTGACTTTTAAGACTAATTTCTTGGAACAAGCTCTTGATTTGCCAGTGACTGGTAAGTACAATGCCACCAATGCTATGATTGCATCTTATGTTGCCCTACAAGAAGGAGTTTCAGAGGAGCAAATTCGTCAAGCCTTCCAACATCTTGAATTAACGCGTAACCGTACCGAGTGGAAGAAAGCAGTCAATGGAGCAGATATCTTATCAGATGTTTACAATGCTAATCCAACTGCTATGAAGCTGATTTTAGAGACTTTCTCTGCCATTCCAGCCAATGAAGGTGGCAAGAAAATTGCAGTTTTGGCGGATATGAAGGAACTTGGTGCCCAGTCTGTTCAACTCCATAATCAGATGATTTTGAGCCTTTCTCCAGATGTGCTTGATACCGTTATTTTCTATGGAGAAGACATTGCCGCATTAGCCCAATTGGCTAGTCAGATGTTCCCAATCGGCCACGTTTACTACTTCAAGAAAACAGAAGACCAAGACCAATTTGAAGATCTAGTCAAGCAAGTCAAAGAAAGCCTTGGAGCCCATGACCAAATCCTACTCAAAGGTTCTAACTCTATGAATCTAGCCAAGTTGGTAGAAAGTTTAGAAAATGAAGCCAAGTGATTTTGTCAAACATTTACGTATTTCTAAATCCATTTTTCTTACGTAGCATGGTATAATAATATGCAGGAAAATTTTGAATAATGAGGAAGACTAGATGAATTTATGGGATATTTTCTTTACTACCCAAACAACAGAGCCACCTAAATTTGACCTTTTTTGGTATATCAGTATATTTGCACTCTTGGGTTTGACCTTTTATACAGCCTATCGCTATCGTGAAAAGAAGGCTTACCAACGATTTTTCCAAATCTTACAGGCAGTTCAGTTGATTCTACTTTATGGTTGGTATTGGGTCAATCATATGCCGCTGTCAGAAAGTTTACCTTTTTACCATTGCCGTATGGCTATGTTTGTGGTGCTTTTGCTTCCTGGTCAGTCTAAATATAGGCAGTATTTTGCATTATTGGGGACATTTGGGACATTAGCAGCCTTTGTTTATCCAGTGCCAGATGCTTATCCTTTCCCACATATTGCGATTTTATCCTTTATCTTTGGGCACTTAGCTCTCTTGGGGAACTCTTTGGTTTATCTCTTGAGACAGTACGATGCACGATTGTTGGATGTGAAGGGAATTTTTCTCATGACCTTTGCCCTAAATGCCTTAATTTTTGTGGTTAATTTAGTAACGGGTGGAGATTACGGATTCCTCACAAAACCACCATTGGTTGGGGACCATGGCTTAGTAGCTAATTATTTAATCGTTTCCCTAGCCTTGTCAGCAGCGATTGCGTTGACAAAGAAAATCTTGGAACTATTTTTAGAACAAGAAGCAGAAAAAATGATTGCAAAGAAAGCTTAGAAATGAGCTTTCTTTTTTCATAAATCTGATTTTTTATAACTTGTTTGGAAAATAAAAAAAGTTGATGAGCGAATGTGAAAAATGGTAAGCAAATTTAGGAAAAACTAAGCACAATTGGATTTTTTGTGTTATAATATTCTGTGAATAGCTATGCCCTGTTTTAGCTATATTGAATAGAAGTTTGAAACTTGGAAGAGAGAGGATGCGATGTAATGGCTAGAGATGGTTTTTTTACAGGCTTAGATATCGGAACTAATTCGATTAAGGTATTGGTTGCCGAGCTTAGAGATGGTGAACTTAATGTAATTGGTGTAAGTAATGCCAAGAGTAAAGGTGTAAAGGATGGGATTATCGTTGATATTGAAGCAGCAGCAACTGCTATCAAGTCAGCTATTTCCCAAGCAGAAGAGAAAGCTGGCATTTCAATTAAATCTGTGAATGTTGGTTTGCCTGGAAATCTTTTGCAAGTAGAACCAACTCAAGGAATGATTCCAGTTACATCTGATACAAAAGAAATTACAGATCAAGATGTTGAAAATGTTGTCAAATCAGCCTTGACAAAGAGTATGACACCAGATCGTGAAGTCATTACTTTTATTCCTGAAGAATTTATCGTAGATGGTTTCCAAGGTATTCGTGACCCACGTGGCATGATGGGGGTTCGTCTTGAAATGCGTGGCTTACTTTACACTGGTCCACGTACTATTCTTCACAATTTACGCAAAACAGTTGAGCGCTCAGGTGTTCAAGTTGAAAATATTATTATTTCACCATTGGCTTTGGTTCGTTCAGTCTTGAATGAAGGAGAGCGTGAATTTGGAGCTACTGTGATTGATATGGGAGCAGGTCAAACAACTGTTGCTACAATCCGTAACCAAGAACTCCAGTTTACAAATATTCTTCAAGAAGGTGGAGATTATGTCACAAAAGATATCTCTAAAGTCTTGAAGACTTCACAGAAATTAGCTGAAGGATTGAAATTGAACTATGGGGAAGCCTACCCATCACTTGCCAGCAATGAAACTTTCCAAGTTGAAGTGATTGGTGAAGTAGAGCCTGTAGAAGTTACAGAAAGCTACTTGGCAGAGATTATTTCAGCTCGCATTAAACACATTTTTGAACAAATCAAACAAGAGTTGGAAAGAAGACATTTGTTGGATCTTCCAGGTGGGATTGTTCTGATTGGTGGAAATGCTATTTTACCAGGTATTGTAGAACTTGCGCAGGAAGTATTTGGCGTTGGTGTTAAACTTTACGTTCCAAATCAAGTTGGAATCCGTAACCCTGCCTTCGCTCATGTGATTAGCTTATCTGAATTTGCTGCTCAATTGACTGAAGTGCATTTGTTAGCACAACGAGCAGTCAAGGGTGAGGATACTTTGCGTCACCAACCAATCAATTTTGGTGGGATGATTCAACGTGTTACGCAGGTAGCACAACCTACCCCTATTCAACCAGTTCAAAATACTGAGGTAGAGCAATCAGCTTCTACGAACGTAGTTGCTCCGAAAGAAGATAAAGTATCTTCTCAAAATAAACCAAAAATCGCAGATCGCTTCCGTGGTTTAATTGGAAGTATGTTTGATGAATAAAAGAGGAAAAATAAACTATGACATTTTCATTTGATACAGCGGCTGCCCAAGGTGCAGTGATTAAAGTAATCGGTGTTGGTGGAGGTGGTGGTAACGCCATTAACCGCATGGTTGACGAAGGTGTTGCAGGCGTAGAATTTATCGCAGCAAACACAGATGTACAAGCTTTGAGTAGTACAAAAGCTGAGACTGTAATTCAGTTGGGCCCTAAATTGACTCGTGGTTTGGGTGCTGGCGGTCGACCTGAAATCGGTCAAAAGGCTGCCGAAGAAAGCGAAGAAGCCTTGACTCAAGCTATTACTGGAGCAGATATGGTCTTCATCACTGCAGGTATGGGAGGTGGCTCAGGTACTGGTGCAGCTCCTGTTATTGCCCGCATTGCTAAAGATTTAGGTGCTCTTACAGTTGGTGTTGTGACACGTCCTTTCGGTTTTGAAGGAAGCAAACGTGGCCAATACGCTGTGGAAGGAATCAATCAACTTCGCGAACATGTGGATACTCTATTGATTATTTCAAACAACAACTTGCTTGAAATTGTTGATAAGAAAACTCCACTTCTTGAAGCTCTTAGCGAAGCAGATAACGTACTTCGCCAAGGTGTTCAAGGAATTACGGATTTGATCACAAATCCTGGTTTGATTAACCTTGACTTTGCCGATGTGAAAACAGTTATGGCAAATAAAGGGAACGCCCTAATGGGTATCGGTATCGGTAGTGGTGAAGAACGTGTAGTAGAAGCAGCTCGTAAGGCAATCTACTCACCACTTCTTGAAACAACTATTGACGGAGCTGAGGATGTCATCGTCAACGTTACTGGTGGTCTTGACTTGACTTTGATTGAAGCAGAAGAAGCTTCAGAAATTGTCAACCAAGCTGCTGGTCAAGGAGTGAACATCTGGCTCGGAACATCAATCGATGAAAACATGAAAGATGAAATCCGTGTTACAGTCGTTGCAACTGGTGTTCGTCAAGATCGTGTTGAAAAAGTTGTCGGTCATGCACAAAGACAAGCTGTTCGTCATGAGCAAGCAAGTCCTAGTCATGCACACAATCATAATCGTCACTTTGATATGGCTGAAACTGCAGAAATTCCAAGTCCAGCACCTCGTCGTACAGAAACTTCTCAATCTTCAGCATTTGGTGATTGGGACCTGCGTCGTGAGACAATTGTTCGACCAACTGATTCAGTGGTATCACCAGTTGAACGTTTCGAAGCGCCATCTTTACACGATGAGGATGAATTAGACACTCCTCCATTTTTCAAAAATCGTTAAGTAAATGAATTTGAAAGAAAATACAGAACGTGTTTTTCAACAAATAAAAGATGCAAGCCAGCAGGCAGGAAGAGAAGCCAATTCTGTTTCGGTTCTTGCTGTTACAAAATATGTAGACGTACCGACAGCGGAGGCTTTGCTTCCGCTAGGTGTTCATCATATTGGTGAAAATCGTGTGGATAAATTTCTTGAGAAATATGAAGCTTTAAAAGATAGAAATATTACCTGGCATTTGATTGGAACATTGCAAAGACGCAAGGTTAAAGATGTCATTCAGTACATTGATTATTTCCACGCTTTGGATTCATTAAAGCTAGCAGAGGAAATTCAAAAAAGAAGTGACCGAGTTGTTAAGTGTTTCTTACAAGTAAATATCTCAAGGGAAGAGAGCAAACATGGTTTTTCAAAGGAAGAACTATTGGAGCTTTTGCCAGAGTTGGCCACCTTAGATAAAATCGAATATGTCGGCTTGATGACCATGGCTCCTTTTGAAGCTAGTAGTGATGAGTTGAAAGAGATTTTTAAAGCTACGCAGGATGTGCAACTAGAAATTAGAGAAAAACAAATTCCCAATATGCCAATGACGGACTTGAGTATGGGTATGAGTCGTGACTACAAGGAAGCGATTGAATTTGGCTCAACCTTTGTCAGAATTGGTACAGCATTTTTTAAATAGGAAAGAAATATGTCTTTAAAAGATAGATTTGATAAATTTATAGATTATTTTACAGAAGATGGAGAAGATGTGGGTACTACCTATCAGCTTAAAGCAGAAGAGCCGATTGTAACTCCAGTTCCTTCTGTTCAAGAGTTGCCTCAACAAGCTGCTAGCTCACCATCTAAAGATAAAAACATCACTCGTCTTCATGCCCGTCAACAAGAGTTGGCTATGCAAAGTCAACGTTCTACTGATAAGGTGACAATTGATGTTCGTTACCCACGCAAATATGAAGATGCTACAGAAATTGTTGATTTATTAGCTGGTAACGAAAGTATTTTAATTGATTTTCAATACATGACGGAAGTTCAAGCACGTCGTTGTTTGGATTATTTGGATGGGGCACGTCATGTTTTAGCTGGTAACATGAAAAAGGTAGCATCTACTATGTACTTGTTGACACCAGTTGATGTTGTCGTCAATATTGAAGATATCAAAATACCAGATGAATCACAAAATAGTGAATTTGGTTTTGACATGAAACGTACGAGAGTGAAATAATGCTCTTTTTCATTCGTTTTATTCAAAATGCAGTGGATATCTATTCGCTGATTTTAATTATTTTTGCTCTGATGTCTTGGTTCCCAAATGCTTATGAATCACGTCTGGGACGCCTGATTATTAGTTTAGTGAAACCGATAATTGCTCCCTTGCAACGTTTACCACTTCAGATTGCAGGCCTTGATTTGTCTGTCTGGATTGCGGTATTACTAGTTCACTTCTTAGGGGAACAATTGATTCGACTTTTAGTGATCTTTCTATGAACAAGATGATTTATCAACACTTTTCTAAGAATGATTCGTCTTTTATTGATAAGGGAGTAGAATGGATAAAAAAGGTAGAAGATTCTTATTCTCCTTTTTTAACACCTTTTGTAAATCCCCATCAGGAAAAGATTTTAAAAGTTCTAGCATTAACGAACGGTATCTCCTATATGAGCAGCCGGCAATTTCTTGAGACTGAATATGTGCGGATACTCCTATATCCTGATTATTTTGAACCCGAATTTTCTGATTTTGAACTATCCTTGCAAGAAATAGTCTATCCTAATAAGTTTGAACGCTTAACGCATGCAAAAATATTAGGGACTGTTTTAAATCAGCTGGGAATTGATAGGAAACTATTTGGTGATATCTTAGTCAGCGAAGAGAGAGCACAGATTATCATTAATCGACAGTTTACTCTCCTTTTCCAAGACGGGATTACGAAAATTGCTCGTTTACCGGTTCGTCTAGAAGAACGGGATTTTAATGAGAAGATTGATACAGTGGAAAATTATCAAGAATTGGATATTTGTATCGCTAGTTCTAGATTAGATGTTTTTCTGGCAGGGGTTTTCAAGCTGTCCAGAAATCAGGCAAATCAGTTAATTGAAAAGCAGGCAGTCCAAGTCAATTACCATTTAGTTGAAAAATCAGATTATACTGTTCAAGTTGATGATTTGATTAGTGTAAGGAAATTTGGTCGATTGAAACTCGTTAGAGATAATGGGCAAACAAAAAAAGATAAAAAGAAATTAACGGTCCAATTGTTATTAAGTAAGTGAGGAAAATTATGCCAATTACATCGTTAGAAATCAAAGATAAAACCTTTAACACACGTTTCAGAGGGTTTGATCAAGAAGAAGTAGATGAATTTTTAGATATTGTAGTCCGTGATTATGAAGATTTGGTTCGCTCTAATCATGATAAAGAATTACATATTAAGAGTTTGGAAGAGCGTTTGTCTTACTTTGATGAGATGAAAGATTCATTGAGTCAGTCTGTATTGATTGCACAAGATACAGCTGAACGAGTAAAACAAGCCGCAACTGAACGTTCAAACAATATTATCCACCAAGCAGAGCAAGATGCGCAACGCTTGTTGGAAGAAGCTAAATATAAGGCAAATGAAATTCTTCGTCAAGCAACTGATAATGCTAAGAAAGTTGCTGTTGAAACAGAAGAATTGAAGAACAAGAGCCGTGTCTTCCATCAACGTCTCAAATCTACAATTGAGAGCCAGTTAGCAATTGTTGAATCTTCAGATTGGGAAGACATTCTTCGTCCAACGGCTACTTATCTTCAAACAAGTGATGAAGCCTTCAAAGAAGTAGTAAGCGAAGTCTTAGGTGACTCTGTTTTGCAACAACATCCAGAGGAAGAACCAATTGATATTACTCGTCAGTTTTCTCCCGAGGAAATGGCAGAGTTGCAAGCGCGTATCGAAGCCGCTAATAAGGAGCTTGCAGAAGCCGAAGCAAGAGCTGAGCAGGAACAGGTGGTTTCACTAACTCCGGTTGTTGAAGAAAGTCCAGCTCATCCAGTTGGTCCAATGTATGAAGAGCCAGAAGTAGCTCCAAGCCATTACTCAGGACCAACACCAGCTACTGAAGCTGTAAACTCAGAACCAGGTTTTGCGGCACCGCAAGAATCTGTTACAATTTTATAAGAAATGATCTGAGAACAATATCTTATCCTTATATTTCCAGCGAGCAGGAGATGGTGTGAGTCCTGTAATCCCTATTGATAAGATTATCCTCTCAAAAGCTCAAGTCTGAATGGAGTAAGATTTGACGTTTCCCACGTTACGGGATAAGAGGGAGAAAGACTAAATCTTTTTCCGAATAAAGGTGGTACCACGATTTTCGTCCTTTTTGGAAGTCGTGGTTTTTAATTTGTTATTATTTATAAAGGAGATACCATGAAACTCAAAGATACCCTTAACCTTGGGAAAACAGCTTTCCCAATGCGTGCAGGCCTTCCTACTAAAGAGCCAGTTTGGCAAAAGGAATGGGAAGATGCAAAACTTTATCAACGTCGTCAAGAATTGAACCAAGGAAGACCTCATTTCACCTTGCATGATGGCCCTCCATACGCGAACGGAAATATCCACGTTGGACACGCTATGAACAAGATTTCAAAAGATATCATTGTTCGTTCAAAATCTATGTCAGGATTTTATGCACCATATATCCCAGGTTGGGATACACACGGTCTGCCAATCGAGCAAGTTTTGGCAAAACAAGGTGTCAAACGTAAAGAAATGGACTTGGTTGAGTACTTGAAACTTTGTCGTGAATACGCTCTTTCTCAAGTAGATAAACAACGTGAAGACTTCAAACGTTTGGGGGTTTCTGGTGACTGGGAAAATCCATATGTGACTTTGACTCCTGACTATGAAGCTGCTCAAATCCGTGTCTTTGGTGAGATGGCTAATAAGGGTTATATCTACCGTGGTGCTAAGCCAGTTTACTGGTCTTGGTCATCAGAGTCTGCTCTTGCTGAAGCGGAGATCGAATACCATGACTTAGTTTCAACTTCCCTTTACTATGCCAACAAGGTAAAAGATGGCAAAGGAATTCTAGATACAGATACTTATATCGTTGTCTGGACAACGACTCCATTTACTATCACAGCTTCTCGTGGTTTGACTGTCGGAGCGGATATTGATTACGTCTTGGTTCAACCTGCTGGTGAAGCCCGTAAGTTTGTGGTTGCTGCAGAATTATTGAATAGCTTATCTGAGAAATTTGGTTGGGCTGATGTTCAAGTCTTGGCAACTTACCGTGGTCAAGAATTGAACCACATCGTAACAGAACACCCATGGGATACGGCTGTAGATGAGCTTGTTATCCTTGGTGACCACGTTACGACTGACTCTGGTACAGGTATTGTCCATACAGCCCCTGGTTTTGGTGAGGACGACTACAATGTCGGTATTGCTAATGGTCTTGAAGTCGCAGTCACTGTTGACGAGCGTGGTATCATGATGGCTAATGCTGGTGCTGAGTTTGAAGGTCAATTCTACGACAAGGTGGTTCCAACTGTTATCGAAAAACTTGGTAGCCTCCTTCTTGCCCAAGAAGAAATCTCTCACTCATACCCATTTGACTGGCGTACGAAAAAACCAATTATCTGGCGTGCAGTTCCACAATGGTTTGCCTCAGTTTCTAAATTCCGCCAAGAAATCTTGGATGAAATTGAAAAAGTGAAATTCCACTCAGAATGGGGTAAAGTTCGTCTGTACAATATGATTCGTGACCGTGGTGACTGGGTTATCTCTCGTCAACGTGCTTGGGGTGTTCCGCTTCCAATCTTCTACGCTGAAGATGGTACAGCGATCATGACAGCTGAAACCATTGAACACGTGGCTCAACTCTTTGAGGAACACGGTTCTATCATCTGGTGGGAACGTGATGCCAAAGACCTCTTGCCAGAAGGATTTGCTCATCCAGGTTCACCAAATGGCGAGTTCAAGAAAGAAACAGATATCATGGACGTTTGGTTTGACTCAGGTTCTTCATGGAATGGAGTTGTAGTAAACCGTCCTGAGTTGACTTACCCAGCAGATCTTTATCTTGAAGGTTCTGACCAATACCGTGGATGGTTCAACTCTTCACTCATCACATCTGTTGCCAACCATGGCGTAGCGCCTTACAAACAAATCTTGTCACAAGGTTTTGCCCTTGATGGTAAAGGTGAGAAGATGTCTAAATCTCTTGGAAATACGATTGCTCCTAGCGATGTTGAAAAACAATTTGGTGCTGAAATCTTACGTCTCTGGGTAACAAGTGTTGATTCAAGCAACGACGTACGTATCTCTATGGATATTTTGAGCCAAGTCTCTGAAACTTACCGTAAGATTCGTAACACTCTTCGTTTCTTGATTGCCAATACATCTGACTTTAACCCAGCTCAAGACGCAGTAGCTTACGATGAACTTCGTTCAGTTGATAAGTACATGACGATTCGCTTTAACCAGCTTGTTAAGACCATTCGTGATGCTTATGCTAACTTTGAATTCTTGACAATCTACAAGGCCTTGGTAAACTTTATCAACGTTGACTTGTCAGCCTTTTACCTTGATTTTGCCAAAGACGTTGTTTACATCGAAGGTGCCAAATCATTGGAACGCCGTCAAATGCAGACTGTCTTCTATGACATTCTTGTGAAAATTACGAAACTCTTGACACCAATCCTTCCTCACACTGCGGAAGAAATCTGGTCATATCTTGAGTTTGAAGCAGAAGACTTCGTTCAATTGTCAGAATTGCCAGAAGCAGAAACTTTTGCTAACCAAGAAGAAATCTTGGATACCTGGGCAGCATTCATGGACTTCCGTGGACAAGCTCAAAAAGCCTTGGAAGAAGCTCGTAATGCCAAAGTAATCGGTAAATCACTTGAAGCACACTTGACAGTTTATCCAAACGAAGTTGTGAAAACTCTACTCGAAGCAGTAAACAGCAATGTAGCTCAACTTTTGATCGTGTCAGAATTAACCATCGCAGAAGGACCAGCTCCAGAAACTGCTGTTAGCTTCGAAGATGTGGCCTTCACTGTTGAACGCGCTGCAGGTGAAGTATGTGACCGTTGCCGTCGTATCGACCCAACAACAGCAGAACGCAGCTACCATGCAGTCATCTGTGACCACTGTGCAAGCATCGTAGAAGAAAACTTTGTGGAAGCAGTCGCAGAAGGATTTGAAGCTAAGTAAGGTTGAAAAGCCCAAAGAAAACTCAATTTGAGAAGAAAAGACAACTAATCTTATAGACTATAAAACGCATTGTATCAAGTTTTTGAACACCTGATATGATGCGTTTTAATGTTAGGACCTTTTTATTCTCCTCTTGTTTCAGTTGACTTTACATAGCTATATATTGTTGAGTTTCAAAAAGCTCATGAATCATCTGAAAAGTAGATTTCATGAGCTTTTATTTGTTGGTATTCTAAAGGGATTCATCAATCAAGTGTTTAAGATTTGATAGGAGATGCTCCAAAGTTAGGACTGTTTTCTGCTGGTGAGCTAGTTGGTAGAGATTTTGAAAGTAGTCTTGGATATCGTTTTCAAAATTTTGAGGTAGATGAGAGCAATTGTTTTTTGCGAACTGGAGCATGCGTTTTTCTCCTGGATGGAGCTGCTCATTGAAGGCGAAGAGCAAATCGAAATAAGAGGCGAAAAACTCGCTAGTGCGGTGATTGATGCTGAGTAAATCTTGACGTTTGAGGGCTTTTTTAATTTGTCTTGAAAAAGCTGGCATAGCTTGGTCGAGGAGCAGGAACTGCTTGTTTATGATATTCTTTTTCAGTTCAGCTGGATAAGGAAGATTGTACTTTTTCTGGAGAGCAGCATATCGACCATATCGATCGTAGAGAATCTTACTGTTGAGCAGATTATACCACATACAAGTAGTGTAAGAATTCTGGGCTTGGTGCTCTACAACTACGGCTTGTAAATCTTTGTCAAATTCGTCCAGAGAGCGGTAAATCAGCTCGATTTCGATACCATTATTGAGAACAGAATCATCCTCCAATTCCCAAAATTGATTACCGATTTCCATATAGGAGCAGTATTTACTGAGAATTTCTTTTCTGATGTCTGGCGAGAGAGGGGCACTTAGGTAGACATATACATCATAATCAGAGTCTTTGTCAAAATCTTGTCCGGCTCGTGAACCTCCTAGAGCTAGAGCCTCTACTTGCTCCAGTTGAGCCAATTCTTTAAAGAGATGTTGTGGCATAATGTTAACCTTCTTTATTTTTTGACATCATTCTAACAAAAAGTAAGGAGACTAGCAAGGGTGAAATGGAAATTTCTTTTCACATATTTGCTTAATTTTATTTCATATTATGCAAGTTTTTATTTTATAATTTCAGAAAATGTTTTTTTTTTTAGCAAATATGATACAATTTTATTTGAAAAAAATAAAAAGGAGATTTATTATGAAGTCAAAAGCTTTAGCACTTTATAGTGGTATTGTTGGTTTAGTAGGTGGACTCTACTTGCTTATTGCCCCGTTTCTTTTACTAGCAGCAGTTGTGAGTACAGCTGCTACAGCAACAGCTACACAGAGTCCTGAATTAACTGCATCTACAACAGTTGCAGGAATTGCAGGAGTTTTATTCCAACCGTTTTAAAAATTGCTATTTTAGTTTTAGGAATTGTTGCGATTGTATACTATAAGGGAGAAAGTCGTGTTGGTTCTGCTCCTTCTGTCCTATTAATCGTAGGTGGAGCAGTTGGCTTGATTCCAGCCCTTGGTTGGGTAGGAGGAATCCTAGCAATTATCGGTGGTTCACTATTTTTAGGAAGTCTCAAAAAATTCAAAGTTGAAGGATAAAAAATAAGGAAAAGGATTGTCAAACAGTCCTTTCCTTTTTGGTTTTGACTAGCTTTTTTGTGAAAAATTGTGTAAAATAGAATAGATAAACGAGGGGAAACCTCGGAAAATTTAAAGGAGAATCCATCTAATGGTAAAATTGGTTTTTGCTCGCCACGGTGAGTCTGAATGGAACAAAGCTAACCTTTTCACTGGTTGGGCTGATGTTGATTTGTCTGAAAAAGGTACACAACAAGCGATTGACGCTGGTAAATTGATCAAAGAAGCTGGTATCGAATTTGACCAAGCTTACACTTCAGTATTGAAACGAGCTATCAAAACAACTAACTTGGCTCTTGAAGCTTCTGACCAATTGTGGGTTCCAGTTGAAAAATCATGGCGCTTGAACGAACGTCACTACGGTGGTTTGACTGGTAAAAACAAAGCTGAAGCTGCTGAGCAATTTGGTGATGAGCAAGTTCACATCTGGCGTCGTTCATACGATGTATTGCCTCCAAATATGGACCGTGATGATGAGCACTCAGCTCACACAGACCGTCGTTACGCTTCACTTGACGATTCAGTTATCCCAGATGCTGAAAACTTGAAAGTGACTTTGGAACGTGCCCTTCCTTTCTGGGAAGATAAAATCGCTCCAGCTCTTAAAGATGGTAAAAACGTATTCGTAGGAGCTCACGGTAACTCAATCCGTGCCCTTGTAAAACACATCAAAGGTTTGTCAGATGACGAAATCATGGACGTGGAAATCCCTAACTTCCCACCATTGGTATTCGAATTTGACGAAAAATTGAACGTAGTTTCTGAATACTACCTTGGAAAATAAAAAATTGTAAGTCTAGAATTGATTTCTAGGCTTTTTATGTTAGTATGGTAGTATGATAAGGAATAAAAAACAAGACTATGTTTTGGACTACAAGCAACCAGCTTCAACCACTTACAAGGGTTGGGAAGAAGAAGCTTTACCGATAGGCAATGGTTCTTTAGGTGCTAAAGTCTTTGGTCTTATAGGGGCTGAGCGGATTCAATTTAATGAAAAAAGTCTCTGGTCTGGAGGTCCACTTCCTGATAGTTCAGATTATCAGGGTGGAAATCTTCAGGACCAGTATGGTTTTTTAGCTGAAATTCGGAAGGCTTTAGAAAAGAGAGATTACAATCGGGCTAAGGAATTGGCTGAGCAGCACCTAGTCGGGCCAAAAACGAGTCAATATGGGACCTATCTGTCCTTTGGAGATATTTTCATTGAGTTCAGTCAGCAAGGTAAGACTTTGTCTCAGGTGACGGATTACCAGAGACAGTTGAATATCAGTAAGGCGCTTGCGACGACTTCTTATGACTATAAGGGAACGAGATTTGAACGAGAAGCCTTTGCCAGTTTTCCAGATGATCTCTTGGTTCAGAGTTTTACTAAGGAAGGGGCGAAAACTCTAGATTTTACTATAGAACTGTCCTTGACCCGTGATTTGTCTTCTGATAGAAAGTATGAGCAGGAAAAATCTGATTACAAGGAGTGCCAGCTGGATATCACTGATTCTCATATCTTGATGAAGGGACGGGTTAAGGATAATAACCTGCAGTTTGCTAGTTATCTCGCTTGGCAAACAGATGGAGACATTAGAGTCTGGTCGGATAAGGTTCAGATATCAGGAGCCAGTTATGCCAATCTCTTCTTGGCAGCTAAGACAGATTTTGCCCAAAATCCTGCTAGTAATTATCGCAAGAAAATAGATTTAGAGCAACAGGTAAAGGACTTAGTGGATATAGCTAAAGAAAAGGGCTATGCCCAATTGAAATCAAGGCATATTGAGGACTACCAAGCCTTATTCCAACGTGTTCAATTGGATTTGAGAGCTGATGTAGACACATCCACTACAGATGATTTGCTAAAAAATTATAAGCCACAAGAGGGACAGGCTTTGGAGGAGCTGTTCTTCCAGTATGGACGGTATTTATTGATTAGTTCATCCAGAGATTGTCCAGATGCTCTACCAGCTAACCTACAGGGAGTATGGAATGCGGTCGACAATCCTCCTTGGAATTCGGACTATCACTTGAATATCAACCTGCAGATGAATTATTGGCCAGCCTATGTTACCAATCTTCTAGAGACGGCCTTTCCGGTCATCAACTATATCGATGATTTGCGTGTCTATGGTCGTCTAGCGGCTGCAAGGTATGCAGGAATCGTCTCTCAGAAAGGTGAGGAGAACGGTTGGTTGGTCCATACGCAAGCGACTCCTTTTGGCTGGACGTCACCTGGTTGGGATTACTATTGGGGTTGGTCACCAGCTGCCAATGCGTGGATGATGCAAACGGTTTATGAGGCCTATACATTTTATAGGGACCAAGATTATCTCAGGGAGAAAATTTATCCCATGTTGAGGGAAACGGTTCATTTTTGGAATGCCTTTTTACATAAGGATCAGCAGGCACAGCGTTGGGTCTCTTCTCCGTCTTATTCGCCAGAACATGGGCCGATTTCGATTGGCAATACTTATGACCAATCTCTGATTTGGCAGTTATTCCATGATTTTATCCAGGCTGCTCAAGAATTGAAATTGGATGCGGACTTGTTGACTGAAGTCAAAGAAAAGTATGATTTACTAAATCCTCTGCAAATCACTCAATCTGGTCGAATCAGAGAGTGGTATGAGGAGGAAGAGCAGCATTTTCAAAATGAGAAAGTGGAGGCCCAACATCGGCACGCTTCCCATCTGGTGGGACTCTATCCTGGAAATCTCTTTAGTCATAAGGGACAAGACTATCTTGAAGCGGCGCGTGCTATCCTCAATGATCGTGGAGATGGGGGTACAGGTTGGTCCAAGGCCAATAAAATCAATCTCTGGGCGCGTTTGGGAGATGGTAATCGAGCCCATAAATTATTAGCAGAGCAGTTAAAGACATCTACCTTGTCAAATCTTTGGTGTAGCCATCCACCTTTTCAGATAGATGGTAATTTTGGTGCTAGCAGTGGCATGGCAGAAATGTTGCTCCAGTCTCATACAGCTTATCTGGTGCCCCTAGCTGCCCTACCCGATGCATGGTCATCAGGTTCTGTTTCAGGCTTAATGGCACGTGGACATTTTGAAGTTAGCATGAGGTGGGAGGATAAAAAACTCTTACAGATGAGCATTTTATCAAGGAGTGGAGGAGATTTGCGAGTCTCTTATCCAGATATTGAAAAAAGTGTGATTGAAGTCAATCAAGAAAAAGCAAAAGCGAAATGCATAGAGAAAGATTGTATTTCAGTGGCGACAGCAAAAGGTGATCTGGTTCAGTTTTATTTTTAAGAAGATAATAGAAGGCAGTGATTTGAGACTGACTTTTTTGAAGGATTTGAGAATGTAATACTCTTCGAAAATCAAATTCAAACCACGTCAGCTTCGCCTTGCCGTATATATGTGACTGACTTTGTCAGTCTTATCTACAACCTCAAAGCGGTGCTTTGAGCAACCTGCGGCTAGCTTCCTAGTTTGCTCTTTGATTTTCATTGAGTATGAGCAGTTTCCAACTGGTTGAAAAAGCGTTATAATGGTAGTAGGAAGTAATTTGTTTGAGAGAGGGTGGGTCTGATGGCTTATATTGAGATGAAACACTGTTACAAGCGTTATCAGGTTGGGGACACGGAGATTGTGGCCAATCGTGATGTGAATTTTGAAATTGAAAAAGGAGAACTGGTGATTATTCTAGGTGCATCTGGTGCAGGCAAGTCAACGGTTCTTAACCTTCTTGGGGGAATGGATACCAATGATGAGGGGAAAATCTGGATTGATGGTGCCAATATTGCAGACTATAGTTCTCACCAGCGAACCAATTACCGTAGAAATGATGTCGGTTTTGTTTTTCAGTTTTACAATCTAGTGTCCAATCTGACAGCTAAGGAAAATGTGGAACTAGCTTCTGAAATCGTGACGGATGCCTTGGATCCTGAGCAGGTTTTAACAGATGTAGGTCTGGCTCATCGTCTTAATAACTTTCCAGCTCAGCTTTCTGGAGGGGAGCAACAGCGAGTCTCCATTGCACGCGCGGTAGCCAAAAATCCTAAAATCCTTCTTTGTGATGAACCAACAGGTGCCTTGGATTATCAGACGGGCAAGCAGGTTTTGAAAATTCTCCAAGACATGTCTCGTCAAAAGGGAGCGACGGTGATTATCGTGACCCATAATAGCGCGCTAGCTCCTATTGCGGATCGCGTGATTCATATGCATGATGCCAGTGTCAAGGATGTGGTGATTAACCAGCATCCTCAGGATATTGACAGTTTGGAGTACTAGCATGATCAAGCGAAAAACTTATTGGAAGGACTTAATTCAGTCCTTCACAGGCTCCAAGGGGCGTTTTTTATCCATCTTGACCTTGATGATGTTGGGATCTTTAGCCTTAGTAGGTCTCAAAGTGACTAGTCCCAATATGGAGGCGACAGCTAATGCTTATTTAACAACTACTAAAACCTTGGATTTGGCAGTCATGTCTAACTATGGCTTGGATCAAGCAGATCAAAAAGAATTAGAACAGATAGAGGGCGCAGAGGTCGAGTTTGGCTATTTGACAGATGTGGCTATGGATAATGGGCAGGATGCCATTCGGCTGTATTCCAAACCAGAGCGAATTTCAACCTTTCAGCTAAGAGAGGGCCGACTTCCTCAGTCAGACCAGGAAATCGCTTTGGCCAGTCATTTGCAGGGTCAATACAGTGTAGGACAGGAGATTAGTTTTAAAGAAAAAGAAGGTGGTCATTCCTCTTTAAAAGACCATACTTTTACCATTACTGGTTTTGTGGATTCGGCTGAAATTCTCTCCCAGCGAGATATGGGCTATGCAGGAAGCGGAAGCGGGACTCTGACAGCCTACGGGGTGATTTTACCTAGCCAGTTTGATCAAAAAGTCTATAATATAGTTCGTTTGAAATATCAAGATTTGTCAGGTTTAAATGCTTTTTCAGTAGCTTATGAAGAAAAATCCAAGCAACATCAGGAAGAGCTTGAACAAGCTTTATCAGATAATGGTAAGGCACGTCTGCAACTCTTGAAAAAAGAAGGTCAAGAGTCTCTCGATAAAGGGCAAGAGACCCTTGACCAGGCGCAGGTAAATTTGCAGGAAGGCAAGCGTCGTTTAGCAACTGCTCAAGCTCGTTTACAAGCTCAGGAAAGTCAACTAGCATTGCTTCCTCAAGCTCAGAGAGAGCAGGCCAGTGCTCAACTTACCCAAGCCAAGCAGGAATTGAGCAAGGAAGAAGATAAACTAAAGCAAGCTGAACAAAATTTAGCCCAAGAAAAGGAAAAATTAGACAAACATCAGCAAGTCTTGGACGATTTGGCCGAGCCCAAGTATCAGGTCTATAATCGTCAGACCATGCCAGGTGGTCAGGGATATCTCATGTACAGCAATGCTTCAGCCAGTATTCGGGCAGTGGGCAATATCTTTCCTGTAGTGCTTTATGCCGTAGCAGCTATGGTGACCTTTACAACCATGACTCGCTTTGTGGATGAAGAGCGAACACATGCAGGTATTTTTAAGGCCTTGGGCTATCGCAGTAAGGATATTATCGCTAAATTTCTCCTCTACGGTCTAGTAGCTGGGACTGTCGGAACAGCTCTAGGTAGCATACTTGGTCATTATTTGCTAGCCAGTGTAATTTCAAGTGTCATTACAAAAGGTATGGTGGTGGGAGAAACCCAGATTCAGTTCTATTGGAGCTATAGTTTACTGGCACTTGGTCTGAGTTGGTTGGCGAGTGTGTTACCAGCCTATCTGGTGGCTCGTAGGGAACTTCATGACGAAGCAGCCCAGCTTTTATTGCCTAAACCTCCTGTTAAAGGAGCTAAAATCTTACTGGAGCGTATCAGTTTTATCTGGCGCCGTCTCAGTTTTACCCATAAGGTAACAGCTCGCAATATCTTTCGTTATAAGCAACGAATGTTGATGACGATCTTTGGTGTGGCTGGTTCTGTAGCCTTGCTCTTTGCAGGTTTGGGAATCCAATCCTCTGTAGCAGGAGTTCCGTCTAGACAGTTTCAACAAATCCAACAGTATCAGATGATTGTCTCTGAAAATCCTAGTGCGACCAATCAAGACAAGGCAGAGTTGGAAGAAGTGTTGAAAGGGCAGGATATTCAAGACTACCAGAAAATCTATTCTAAAACGTTAGACAAAGATTTCAAAGGCAAGTCTGGTCTTCAGACCATCACCCTTATGATGACAGAGAAGGAAGATTTGACTCCCTTTATCCATCTTCAAAGTCATCAGCAGGAGCTGACATTAAAAGATGGCGTCGTTATTACAGCTAAACTTGCCCAGCTGGCAGGTGTCAAAGTTGGGCAGACTCTAGAAATTGAAGGTAAGGAGCTAAAGGTTGCTGCCATTACTGAGAACTACGTTGGTCACTTTATTTATATGAGTCAAGCTAGCTATGAACAACTTTATGGTCATCTACCCCAAGCCAACACTTATTTGGTCTCGTTAAGAGATACCAGTGCTACTAGTATCGAAAGACAGGCCGGCTTACTTATGAATCAAGCTGCGGTGTCTAGCGTCGTCCAGAATGCTTCAGCCATTCGACTCTTTGACTCCGTCGCTAGCTCACTCAATCAGACCATGACCATCTTAGTCATCGTGTCGGTTCTATTGGCTATCGTTATCCTCTACAATCTGACTAACATCAACGTAGCTGAGAGAATCCGTGAACTCTCCACTATCAAGGTTCTCGGCTTTCATAATAAAGAAGTCACACTCTATATTTATCGTGAGACGATTGTCTTGTCTCTTGTGGGAATCGTACTTGGTCTGGTCTCAGGTTTCTATTTACACCAATTTTTGATTCAAATGATTTCTCCTGCGACTATTCTCTTTTATCCGCAGGTAGGCTGGGAAGTCTATGTAATCCCAGTGGCAGCAGTAAGCATCATTTTGACCCTGCTTGGTTTCTTTGTCAATTATCATCTGAGAAAGGTTGATATGCTTGAAGCCTTGAAATCTGTAGAGTAATTTAGTTGTTTTTATCAGATCGAACTTGAATTTACTCGTAAATCATGACCACCCGTCAAATGTACTGACCCCAAAAAGTTAGACAATTAATTTATGCGAAGGATTTAGTTCTGTATTGCACAGGACTGAGTCCTTTT
>NZ_CAMHZD010000004.1 GCF_946190065.1 Streptococcus mitis | reverse complement strand
TATATTCAGGAAAAATTGAAGCCAAAGGCACTCAAGAAACTGGTAAAGAGGGCGCGTCTTTAGTTCAAGAACCGCAAGCAGTATATTCAGGAAAAATTGAAGCCAAAGGCACTCAAGAAACTGGTAAAGAGGGCGCGTCTTTAGTTCAAGAACCGCAAACAGTATATACAGGAAAGGTTGAGGCTAAAGGCACTCAAGAACCAGGTAAAGAAGGAGAATCTTTAGTTCAAGAAAAGTTATCTGAATATAAAGTAACTGAGGGCGCGGTTACGAAAGAAACTACTACTGAGATTGACTATAAGACAGAAATTATCGAGGATCCAACCAAATATACGGATGAAGAAACTGTAGTCCAAGATGGAGAAAAGGGTAGTAAAATTACCAAAACGACTTATAAGACTCTCGAAGGTGTGGAGACTGACCAAGTTTTAAATACAACAACCACTGTCGTCAAAGAACCAGTCACTAAAAAAATAAGTCGTGGGACAAAACCAATTGAAGGAACTCTGGTAGAAGAAAGTCTTGAAAAGATTCCATTTAAGGAAGTTGTTAAAGAAGATGACCAACTGAAAAAAGGTGAAAGAGTTACTGTCCAAGAAGGAAAAGATGGACAGAAAAAAGTTACCAAGACTTACAAAACTATCAAAGGTTTAAAAACTGAAGAAGCACCTAAAATTGTGGAACATGTTCTGGAGTTAGACCAAGATCGTATCGTCAAATTAGGAACTAAAAACTTTGAAAAACCAATCTTAAGTTTGTCACTTGTTGATGTTAATGATTTGAAACGATCATCTCAAATTCGTTATAATTTGGAAAATCCAAGTAAGGCAGCCATTAAATCTATCACCCTAACTCTGAAAAAAGGTGACGAGATTGTGAAGAAATTGAATGTTTCACCAGAAGATCTAACAGCTTCTTTGACAGACTTACAGTACTACAAAGATTATAAACTTGAAACGAAGATGGTTTATGACCGTGGTGAGGGTGATGAGGAAGAAGTTCTGAAGGAAGAGCCGCTAAGAATTGACCTTAAAAAAGTTGAGATTAAAAATACGAGACGTACAGATTTAATCAAATATGAAAATGGGGCAGAAGCGAATGAATCTGCTTTGAAAGCTGTACCGACAGATCTAAGTAACTATTACTTAAAATTCACTTCAGATAGTGATAAAACAACATTGTTAGCTGTTAAAAATGTTGAAGAAACAACAGTAAATGGCGTTCCTGTTTATAAGGTTACAGCTGTTGCGGATAATTTAGTGGATAGAGGAACAGATTCTACATTCACCAACGAATATATTCACTATATTGAAAAGCCAAAAACACATGTAGATAATGTGTATTATGATTTCAAAGAATTAGTAGATGCGATTCAAACTAATCCAGCAGGAGAATACCGTATCGGTCAAACGATTAACGCTAGAAATGTAACTCCTAACGGAAATTCTTACGTTACAAATGAATTTACAGGTAAATTATTAAGTGTAGATGGAAAACATTATTCAATTAGTAATCTTGAACATCCATTATTTGACACTATTAAAAATGGATCTGTTAAAAATATCAGTTTTGAAAATGTAGACATTAATGTTCCTACACAAGATAATGTATCTACAATTGCAAGAGTTATTAAAGGATCTACTACAATCGAAAATGTTAAAGTAACAGGTAGAGTCATCGGTAGAAATAACGTTTCAGGATTTGTAAACAATTTAGAAGAAAATACAAAGATTGAGAACGTAGCATTTATCGGTAAATTGCATTCTACTGGAGCAAACAACCAAATTGCTGGTATTGCTTTAAGAAATTATCGTGGAATAGTTAAAAGAGCTTATGCAGATGCAGATATTACAGGAAATAGACTTCGCGGAAGTATGTTAGTTCCTACAATTGACTATGGTATGATTGGAGATCATTTAATAGGACAAAAAGGAAGTTTAACGCAATCTGTTGCGAAAGGGACTTTAAATATTACAAATCCAATTGGAGCTGGAGCGATTTCAAGTAAAACTTGGCCTTATGGAACAGTTAGAGATAATGTAAGTTATGCAAAAGTGGTTCATGGAGAGATGTTGTTTGGAACTGATGATATCCAAAACGAGGATGCTCATCCACAAATCAATCAATTGTATAGTGTTGCAGGAGTTAGTGAAGGGAAAAAATCCTTCCTGCAATATCCGAAAAAGCAAGTGGAATTAACAAAAGAAGAAGCGGACGCCAAAGTTGCCAGCTATAACATTACAGCTGCAACTCAAGAGAGCGAACTAAATCCAGTGGATGCGCTAAACCATGAAAAATCATACGCGAACATTCAAGACTATAAGGTGGATTACGCAAAAGCGTATGCTAATTTGGACAAATTCATGCCATTCTATAATAAGGAATATATTGTTCATCAAGCGAATACATTAGCAAAAGATCATGCTCTAAATACAAAAGATGTTCTTTCTGTTACACCTATGAAGGATCATAAATTTGTTACCAACTTAGATGAAGCAAATAAAATTATTGTTCATTACTCAGATGGAACGAAAGAATACTTGAGTTTATCCGCAAGTTCGGAAGGATTGAGTAATGTAAAAGAATATACCGTGACGGATTTAGGAATTAAATTCACTCCGAATATTGTCCAAAAAGATCACAATGCTCTAATTGATGGAATTTTAGCTAAACTAAGTCCAATTGAACTACAATCGGATACAATTTACAAGCATTTGAATAAAACGAATCAAAATAAAGAAAACGAAATTAAAAATCTTTTCTTAGAAGAAAGCTTCAAAGAAGTAAAAGATCAATTAACAGCATTTGTAACAAAATTAGTTCAAAATGAAGATCACCAACTAAATGATTCAGCAGCAGGACGTCAATATATTCTTGATAAAGTTGAGAAGAATAAAGCTGCGATTCTATTAGGGATGGTCTACTTAAACCGATATTATGGGGTTAACTTTGATGATATCAACATTAAAGAATTGATGTTATTTAAACCTGATTTCTATGGTAAGAATATTAGTGCGTTAGACTTCTTGATTAAAGTTGGTTCTAAAGAAAGTAACATTAAAGGTGATAGAACTTTAGAAGCTTATCGCGAAACTATCGGTGGAACTATCGGTATAGGCGAGTTAAACGGATTCTTAAACTATAATATGCGTCTATTCACAGAAGATACTGATCTTAATGATTGGTTTATTCACTCAGCAAAAAATGTTTATGTTGTAGAACCTGAGACAACAACGGAAGATTTTAAAGATAAGAAACATCGTGCTTATGATGGATTGAATAATGGTACCCATTCTAAGATGATTTTACCGCTTCTAAACTTAAAAAATGCGCATATGTTCCTAATTTCAACTTATAATACAATAGCTTATAGTTCATTTGAGAAATATGGCAAGATGACGGAAGATGAAAGAAATGCATTTAAATCGGAAATTGATAAGGTAGCTAAAGCCCAACAAGCGTACTTAGACTTCTGGTCTCGACTAGCGTTACCAAATGTTCGAGAACGTCTGTTGAAGAGTAAAAATATAGTACCAACTCCGGTATGGGATAATCAATTATATCCAGGCGGTTCTGTAAATCGATTAGGATATTCAGATAAAGGAACAGAAATTGCACCGGTTCGAGAAGTATTCGGACCAACAGGAACATATCACAATACCGATACACGTATGGGGGCAATGGCATCTATCTATGATGATCCAAATAGACCTGAAGCATCAGTATTCTTTATGCTTACTAATATGATTAGTCCGTTCGGGATTTCAGCATTTACGCATGAAACGACACACGTTAATGACCGTATGGCTTACTTGGGAGGATGGAGACATCGTCCAGGAACCAATGTTGAAGCGTTCGCTCAAGGGATGTTACAATCGCCTTCTGAAATTGGGCACCAAGGAGATTATGGAGCGTTAGGATTGAATATGGCCTACATTCGTCCAAACGATGGAAATCAATGGTATAATACAAATCCAAACGAATTAAGATCACGTGAGGAAATTGATCATTATATGAAAGGCTATAATGATACGTTAATGCTCTTGGATTATTTAGAAGGGGATACGGTTGTTAAACAGCAGGATACAGCATTAAAACACAAATGGTTCAAGAAGATGGACAAACAACTACGAAATCCAGCTAACTCTAAAGATCAATGGGACAATGTTCGTCCGTTGAATGATACTGATAAACAAGTACCACTAAATTCTGTCGATGATTTAATTACGAACAATTTCATTACAAATCGGGATTTCCATGGTCTATATAAACCGGAAGACTTCCAAACAGCATATGTCAATGTTCGAATTACCGGAGGAATCTATGGTGGAAATACGAGTGAAGGTTCTCCAGGAGCGTTATCATTTAAACACAATACATTCCGTCTGTGGGGATACTATGGATATGAAAAAGGGTTCGTCGGTTATGCATCAAATAAATATAGTGCAGAAGCTCGAAAAGAAAATAAAGTATTAAGTGATAGCTATATTATTGAAAAAATTTCTGAAGGTGAATTCCATACTTTAGAAGATTGGAAGAAAGCATATTTCAAAAAAGTTGTAGCCCAAGCTAAAAATGGGATACATGAATTTGAGATAGACGGAAAAACCATTTCATCATATGCGCAATTGGAAACACTATTCCAAGAAGCAGTTCAAAAAGATAAGGAAGAAATGGCTAGAACAAACAAAGAATCATATAC
Source organism: Streptococcus mitis (assembly GCF_946190065.1). Taxonomy (GTDB): domain Bacteria; phylum Bacillota; class Bacilli; order Lactobacillales; family Streptococcaceae; genus Streptococcus; species Streptococcus mitis_DE. Next base: position 138,164 of record NZ_CAMHZD010000004.1, on the reverse strand, counting down.
AAACACAGTTTCACTGAAAGAAAAAGTCTTTAAAAAATTATTACAAGCTACAAATAGTTTTAAAGAAGAAGTTTTCGCAAAATAAAATTTTAGTGTTAAGGAGTTTAGGTGAAAGCCTGGCTCCTTTTTCTTTTTTCTTCCAATTTCCAGGTTTGCCCCTAATATAGATTTTTGGTATACTACAGAAAGCAACGTGATTGCTAATTTTAAGAAAAGGAAAATTGCGATCGTAACCGATAGTACTGCGTATTTGACACCAGAAGAACGCCGTGAGTGGGATATTCATGTATTGCCACTATCAGTTATTTTTGGACAAGAAAGTTATCGTAAAGAACAAGATTTGACAACTGCCGATTTCTATGAAAAAGTAAAAAATCAGAGGTATTTCCAACGAGTTCACAACCAGCAGTTGGTGAAACAATTGAATTATTCCGTGAATTATCCCATCATTATGATGCTATTATTCCAATTCTTTTATCCAGTGGGATTAGCGGAACTTATCAAACAGTTGCACTCAAAGAAAAAGTTTACAAACAACTCTTGCAGAAATCAGATGGATTTGCAGGAAATCTTTTTAAAGCATAGATTGTATTAAATAGATGAGTAAAAAGGTAGATTAAGTTTTTCTTGATCTGCCTTTTTATGCTATACTTGAAATATGCATAGAAAAACAGTGATTGATTTTAGGGCTTTGGGGGAGAGATACATCTTTACCCAGCCGATTAAAGAGTTAAAAACGAGAGATATAGCAGAAGTGGCAGATTTGCTGGCACAAGTGGAAAGTTACCAAGAGCAAGGCTACTATGTGGTGGGCTATGTCAGCTATGAGGCTGCACCTGCTTTTGAGGAGAAATTAGCAGTTCATAAAGCTCCTTTATTGGCAGAGTACCTGCTTTATTTTACAGTTCATGATAGGGTAGAAACATCCCCTATTCCTCTGACTTATGATGAGGTTGATTTACCTTCAAATTGGCAGGAAGTGACGTCCTCAGAGGATTATGAAAAGGCGATTGCTCAGATTCACCATCATTTGCGGCAGGGTGACACCTATCAGGTCAACTACACTGTCCAACTCAAGCAGGACTTAAGTGCCAATCCTTTTGCCATCTACAATCGTATGGTGGTAGAGCAGGAGGCGGGCTACAATGCCTATGTTGAACATGACGAGATGGCAGTGATATCCATGAGTCCAGAGCTCTTTTTTGAGCAAAATGACCGCGAGTTGACAACGCGACCAATGAAGGGAACGACTCAGCGTGGCATGACTGACCAAGAAGACTTGGAGCAGGCCAGTTGGTTGGAGCAGGATCCTAAAAATCGCTCTGAAAACATGATGATTGTGGATCTCTTGCGCAATGATATGAACCGTATTTCTGAAGTGGGCAGTGAGCATGTGGAGCATCTGTGTCAGGTAGAGCAGTATTCAACTGTTTGGCAGATGACTTCGACCATCAAAAGTCGGTTGCGAGCAGATGTGGACTTGGTTACCATTTTTCGCTCTCTCTTTCCTTGTGGATCCATCACAGGAGCTCCTAAGATAGCGACTATGGAAATTATTAAGGAGTTGGAACCACAACCGCGTGGAGTCTACTGTGGAACGATTGGTCTCTTGCTTCCAAATGGACGACGGATTTTCAATGTCGCCATTCGTACCATTCAACTGAATCAAGGGAAAGCCATCTATGGAGTGGGTGGTGGCATTACTTGGGATAGCACTTGGGAATCTGAATATCGCGAGGTTCATCAAAAGGCAGCCGTTCTCTATCGGAAACAAGCTCGTTTTCAGCTAATTACTACTGGGAAAATCAGCAAGAAGAACTTGTTGTTTGAAGAACAACATATAGAAAGACTAAGAAAAGCTGGTCGTTATTTTGCCTTTTCTTTTGATGTAGAAGACTTGAAACAAAAGATAGAGGAAGAGTGTCAGGCTTGTGACATTAATCAAGACTACCGCTTGCGAATTAGCCTTAGCAAATCTGGAGAGATAGCAGTTGATTGTCAAGCATTGGAACCTCTCAGTCCGACCTTCTGCCAAGCAAAACTTTGCCTTCAGGAAGCAAATTTGCAACAAGCCTTTATCTACTTTAAAACCACTCACCGACCGCATTTGAATTTAGGAAAACACGAGAAGATTTACCATAATACAAGAGGAGAATTACTTGAAACCTCTATCGGAAATTTGGTTCTGAAGATTGATGGGAAACTTTACACGCCACCTATCCGACTTGGAATCTTGCCAGGAATTTATCGTCAGCATTTGTTAGAAACAGGACAGCTAGAAGAGAAAGTCTTGACCTTTGCAGACATAGACCAAGCTGAAGCTATTTACGGCTGTAATGCAGTGAGAGGCTTGTATGAGTTAATCTTACAGGAGAAGTAGGTGAAACTGATATTTTTACACGGCTTAGGGCAGTCAGCAGAGTCTTGGAAAGAAGTTCGGGATATACTAACAGATTATCCTTCTGAGGCTATCGAGTTATCTTCTTCTGAAGTTAACAGCTATCAAAAAGTCAAGGAGCGAGTTTATCAGCACCTAGCTCAAGAGACAGAATCTTTTGTTTTGATTGGATTGTCCTTAGGTGCTGCCCTGGCACTAGAACTTTCCAGTTATGATTTACCAAATCTTCGAGCTTTGGTTCTGTCAGGATGCCCGCTAAAATTATCAGGGAATATCCTATTTTATGTTCAGTTGCTGATATTTAAATTACTTCCCAAAAGAGTATTTGAAAAACAGGGAGCAGACAAAGCTCTTATGGTCGGAGTTTCTGAAGAGTTGAAGACACTTGATTTAACGGATATAGCGGGGATTTGCCCCTATCCAACCTTACTAATTTGTGGCAGCAAAGATAAACCGAATCTTAGTTCTATGAGAAGTCTTCATAAACTAATATCAAAATCTCAATTTCAGATTATCCCTGACGGTCCTCATGTCTTGAATAAGGAAAAACCAAAGGAGTTTGTAGAAAAGATCAGAAGTTTCCTTGAATTGCTGAAATAAGTTTGATAAAATAATAGTGAAATCGATATCATAATTATGGGAGAAAGAAATGAACAAACGTCTATTTTTAAAAATGAGTCTGGCAACCTTGCCAGTTTTAGCCTTGTTTTCACAACCTGTGTTAGCAGAAGAAAACATTCATTTTTCTAGTTGTAAAGAGGCTTGGGCGAATGGATACTCAGATATTCATGAGGGAGAACCCGGTTATTCTGCCAAGTTAGACCGTGATCATGATGGTGTGGCTTGTGAATTGAAAAATGCCCCAAAAGGTGCTTTCAAAGCAAAACAATCAACTGCGGCTCAAAACAATACAAGTTCAGCAACAACAAGTGGTTGGGTTAAGCAGGATGGTGCTTGGTACTATTTTGATGGAAATGGAAATCCAGTAAAAAATGCATGGCAGGGAAGCTATTATCTGAAAGCGGATGGTCAAATGGCACAGAGCGAATGGATTTATGATACTTCCTATCAAGCTTGGTATTATTTGAAATCAGATGGATCTTATGCAAAGAATGCATGGCAAGGAGCTTACTACCTTAAATCAAACGGTAAAATGGCACAAGGTGAATGGGTTTATGACTCTTCTTACCAAGCCTGGTATTACTTGAAATCAGATGGTTCTTATGCTCGCAATGCATGGCAAGGAAATTACTATTTGAAATCGGATGGCAAAATGGCTAAGAATGAGCGAGTTGATGGCGGACGTTACTATGTCGATGCTTCAGGTCTCTGGAAACCATAAGTCAGAATAAAATCCAGAAAGTTAATGCAAACCTTTGCATAAGGAACTGAATTTTGTTATACTAGTACTGTAAGCATTTTCAATTACTGCACAATGAAAAAGGAGAATATGATGAGTCAAAAGATTATTGGGATTGACCTTGGTGGAACTTCTATCAAATTTGCAATCTTAACAACAGCAGGAGAAATCCAAGAAAAATGGTCTATCAAGACTAATATTTTGGATGAGGGAAGTCATATCGTTGATGATATGATTGAGTCTATTCAACATCGTTTGGACTTGCTTGGATTGGTAGCAGCGGACTTCCAAGGTATTGGAATGGGATCACCAGGTGTGGTTGATCGTGAAAACGGGACTGTTATTGGTGCCTACAATTTGAACTGGAAAACCCTTCAACCAATTAAAGAGAAAATTGAAAAAGCCTTGGGCATTCCATTTTTCATCGATAATGATGCCAACGTGGCAGCTCTTGGTGAGCGCTGGATGGGTGCTGGTGATAACCAACCGGATGTTGTCTTTATGACACTTGGTACAGGTGTTGGTGGCGGTATCGTCGCAGAAGGCAAATTGCTTCACGGTGTTGCTGGTGCAGCAGGTGAACTTGGCCACATCACTGTTGACTTTGACCAACCAATCGCATGTACTTGCGGTAAGAAAGGCTGCCTTGAGACAGTCGCTTCTGCAACAGGGATTGTTAACTTGACTCGTCGCTATGCCGATGAATACGAAGGCGATGCAGCCTTGAAACGCTTGATTGATAACGGAGAAGAAGTAACTGCTAAGACAGTCTTTGACCTTGCAAAAGAAGGAGATGACCTTGCCTTGATCGTTTACCGTAACTTCTCACGTTACTTGGGAATCGCTTGTGCCAACATTGGTTCAATCCTAAACCCATCAACAATTGTTATCGGTGGTGGTGTGTCAGCTGCAGGAGAATTCCTTCTACAAGGTGTTCAAAAAGTCTACGACGAAAATACCTTCCCACAAGTGCGCACATCTACTAAATTAGCTCTTGCAACTCTAGGAAATGACGCTGGGGTTATCGGGGCAGCATCGCTTGTATTGCAATAAAATAATAAAAGAGGAAAAATGCTAACCTAGAGTTAGTAATGTTCCTCTTTTCTTTTTTATGCTATACTAGTTAGGACAATAAATGAGGTGAGAGTAAATGACAAAAGCAGATACGATTTTTAAAGAGAATATTGAACGAATCCTCAAAGACGGTGTCTTTTCTGAGCAAGCACGTCCCAAGTATAAGGATGGAACTGTTGCCAATTCCAAGTACGTAACGGGTGTTTTTGCAGAGTATGACTTGGCCAAGGGAGAATTTCCCATCACAACTTTACGTCCCATTGCCATCAAATCAGCTATCAAGGAAGTACTCTGGATTTACCAAGATCAGTCTAATAGCTTAGAAGTACTGAATAACAAGTACAATGTTCACTACTGGAATGACTGGGAAGTGGGGGATACAGGAACCATCGGTGAGCGCTATGGTGCCGTTGTTAAGAAACACGATATCATTAACAAGCTTCTCAAGCAGTTGGAAGCCAATCCTTGGAACCGCCGTAATATCATTTCGCTCTGGGATTATCAAGCTTTTGAAGAAACAGATGGGTTGCTCCCATGCGCCTTTCAGACTATGTTTGATGTCCGCCGTGTTGATGGTGAAATCTATCTGGATGCGACCTTGACCCAGCGCTCTAATGATATGCTGGTGGCCCACCACATTAATGCTATGCAGTATGTGTCTCTTCAAATGATGATTGCCAAGCATTTTGGCTGGAAGGTTGGGAAGTTCTTCTATTTCATCAACAATCTCCATATCTATGACAATCAATTTGAACAAGCTCAGGAATTGCTTCGTCGTGAACCGTCTGACTGCCAACCACGCTTGGTTTTGAATGTTCCTGATGGGACTAATTTCTTTGATATCAAAGCAGAAGATTTTGAGTTGGTGGATTATGATCCTGTTAAGCCGCAGTTGAAGTTTGACCTAGCTATTTAAAAGAATAGAAAAAAGAAGTTGAGACAATAAATCCCAACTTCTTTTATTTCTTAACGTGATACGCGGCGACGAGCTGCTTTTTTACGATTTTCTTCGATGAAAGCTGCTTTTTGCTCCTCTGGTTCGATCACTTTCTTTTTAAATGCGTATACTGCACCTGCGACGGCAGCGACAGTTCCTGCGACACCTGTTACAAGACCTTTAGCGAATCCTTTAGCCATGAGTCTTCCTCCTTTATCTTCTTAATCAGCCAGCCCCTTCAAGAGGTCACATTTTTCTGACTGACCTTTTTGTGTTATAATAATAGTAACGAAAAAATGGGAATTTTTCAAGGAAAAAAGATGAAAACAAAAATAATTGTGATTGTTGGACCGACTGCAGTTGGAAAAACAGCCCTTGCCATCGAAGTTGCAAAGCGTTTTAATGGCGAAGTGGTTAGTGGAGATAGCCAGCAAGTCTATCGAGGTCTGGATATAGGGACGGCTAAGGCTAGTCCAGAAGAGCAGGCAGCTGTTCCTCATCATTTAATCGATGTTAGAGAGGTAACCGAGTCTTACTCGGCTTTTGATTTTGTTTCAGAAGCTAAGAAGGCTATTGAGGATATTCAAAGCCGTGGCAAGCTAGCTATTATTGCTGGTGGGACTGGGCTTTATATCCAGAGCTTGCTTGAAGGCTACCACCTAGGTGGTGAGACTCCTCATGAGGAGATTTTAGCTTATCGAGCTAGTTTGGAGCCATATTCAGATGAGGAATTAGCCCATTTGGTGGAGCAAGCAGACCTTGAGATTCCCCAGTTTAATCGTCGTCGTGCGATGCGTGCCTTGGAAATTGCCCATTTTGGTCAGGATTTGGAAAATAAAGAGAGTCTATATGAACCGCTGATTATCTGCTTGGACGATGAGCGCAGTCAGCTTTATGAGCGTATCAATCGCCGAGTAGATCTAATGTTTGAGGCTGGGCTTTTGGATGAGGCTAAGTGGCTCTTTGCCCATTATCCAGATGTGCAGGCAGCCAAGGGCATTGGCTACAAGGAACTCTTTCCGTATTTTCGTGGGGAGCAGACTTTGGAGGAAGCTAGTGAGAGTCTCAAACAGGCGACCCGCCGTTTTGCCAAGCGTCAGTTGACCTGGTTCCGTAATCGTATGCAGGTCACCTTTTATCAGATTGGAGAAGCTGGTGTAAAAGACCGCATTTTAAGCCAGATAGAGGAGTTTTTAGATGATTGAAACGGAGAAAAAAGAGGAGCGGGTCCTGCTCATTGGTGTAGAATTGCAGGGCATGGACAATTTTGACCTCTCTATGGAAGAATTGGCCAGTCTAGCCAAGACAGCTGGGGCAGTCGTTGTAGATAGCTATAGACAAAAACGTGAAAAATATGATTCCAAGACCTTCGTCGGCTCTGGTAAGTTAGAAGAGATTGCGCTTATGGTAGATGCAGAAGAAATTACCACTGTCATCGTCAATAACCGCTTGACTCCACGGCAGAATGTCAATCTAGAGGAAGTTCTGGGTGTCAAGGTTATTGACCGTATGCAGTTGATTTTGGATATCTTTGCCATGCGGGCTCGAAGCCATGAAGGGAAGCTCCAAGTTCACCTAGCCCAGCTCAAATACCTCTTGCCTCGTTTGGTTGGTCAGGGGATTATGCTCAGTCGTCAGGCAGGGGGAATTGGTTCCCGTGGACCTGGTGAAAGCCAGCTGGAGCTGAACCGTCGTAGCGTTCGCAATCAAATCACAGATATCGAACGCCAGCTCAAGGTGGTTGAGAAAAATCGGGCGACTGTCAGAGAAAAACGTCTGGAGTCTAGCACCTTTAAGATTGGTTTGATTGGTTATACCAATGCTGGGAAGTCAACTATCATGAACACTTTGACCAGTAAGACACAGTATGAAGCAGACGAGCTTTTTGCAACTCTAGATGCGACGACTAAGAGTATCCATCTGGGGGGGAATCTACAGGTGACTTTAACTGATACGGTTGGTTTTATCCAAGATTTGCCGACAGAGTTGGTGTCCAGTTTTAAGTCAACCTTGGAAGAAAGCAAGCATGTGGATCTTCTGGTTCATGTCATTGATGCCAGCAATCCTTACCACGAGGAGCATGAAAAAACGGTTCTTTCCATCATGAAAGACTTGGACATGGAGGATATTCCTCGCCTGACCCTTTATAATAAAGCGGATTTGGTCGAAGATTTTACGCCGACCCAAACTCCTTATGACCTCATTTCTGCCAAGTCTGAGGATAGTCGCGAGAACTTGCAGGCACTATTTTTAGAGAAAATCAAGGATATTTTTGAATCTTTTACCTTGCGCGTGCCTTTTTCTAAGTCCTACAAGATTCATGATTTAGAAAGTGTTGCGATTTTGGAAGAACGTGATTATCAGGAGGACGGCGAAGTGATTAGAGGCTACATTTCTGAGAAAAACAAATGGAGGTTAGAAGAATTTTATGACTGATATCAAAACCTTGGCTCTAAAATATGGAGGCTATACAAGTCTAGATAAGGTCTATCTGGACCAACTTCTAGCTGGTAAAACAGAGCAAGAGCAGTTGGCACTTATTACACCTCCGCCCAGCGTTGTCAATGCTTATTTTGCAGAACTCTACCAGAAAAAGAGTCCTCAAGCTGCGACTGATTATTTTGCGGAACTCAGTCAGGAACTGAATCTTTACAATGTTGAACCAAGTTTCACCATAGAAAATAAGCCTTTTATTCGGCTTAATCTGTCTGGTAAATCCTTTGGTTTTTGTTATGAGAGTGAGGGTCTTGGTCGGATTTTCTCTGAAAATAAAGAGGTAATCTCGGATGACTTACTCTTTGAAATTGCGCAAATTTTCCCTCATCAGCTAGTATTTGAGGAGTCTGGCAAGATTTACATGAAGGCTGTCGGGGACGAGGAAGTTGTTAGTGTGGAAAATCTCACAGCTTTGACTGATTTGGAAAACTTGGCTGACGGTCGTAAGCGTCTCAAAGGCTACAGCCAAGAGGATTTACTGCAAGAAGCTAGAGCTTTTTCTGGCAAGCGTTATTTCCGATCGGAAAACCGCACTGCCTTGTTATATATTGATTAATTAGAAAGTATCGAATGGATATTCAATTTTTAGGAACGGGGGCTGGCCAGCCCTCTAAAGCCCGCAATGTTTCCAGTCTCGCCCTGAAACTCTTGGATGAGATTAACGAAGTTTGGCTCTTTGACTGTGGAGAAGGTACGCAAAATCGTATTCTTGAAACCACAATTCGACCACGTAAGGTCAGCAAAATCTTTATCACCCACCTGCATGGAGACCACATTTTTGGCCTGCCAGGTTTCCTTTCTAGCCGTGCCTTTCAAGCCAATGAAGAGCAGACAGATTTGGAAATTTATGGACCGCAAGGAATCAAGTCGTTTGTCTTAACCAGCCTTCGTGTGTCAGGCTCTCGTCTACCTTATCGCATTCATTTTCATGAGTTTGACCAAGATTCTTTAGGGAAAATCCTTGAAACCGATAAATTTACAGTTTATGCAGAGGAGTTGGACCACACTATTTTCTGTGTTGGTTACCGTGTCATGCAAAAGGATCTTGAGGGAACCTTGGATGCTGAAAAGCTCAAGGATGCTGGTGTCCCATTTGGCCCACTTTTTGGAAAAATCAAAAATGGTCAGGATGTTGTTCTTGAAGACGGTACTGAAATCAAGGCAGTTGACTATATCTCAGCTCCCCGTCCGGGTAAGATTATCACTATTTTAGGAGACACTCGAAAAACGGATGCCAGTGTGCGTCTGGCTGTTAATGCCGATGTCCTTGTCCATGAATCCACTTATGGCAAGGGCGATGAAAAAATTGCTCGTAACCATGGCCACTCTACTAACATGCAAGCTGCACAAGTAGCAGTAGAAGCAGGTGCCAAACGCCTCTTGCTCAACCACATCAGTGCGCGTTTTCTCTCAAAAGATATCAGCAAGCTCAAGAAAGATGCGGCTAGTGTTTTTGAAAATGTCCATGTCGTCAAAGACTTGGAAGAAGTGGAAATCTAAAAGATTGAGAAAGGAACAGTATGTCTACTATTCTCATTACCGGAGCTAGCGGTGGTCTAGCCCAAGAAATGGTCAAACTCCTGCCAAATGACCAACTCATCTTGCTTGGTAGAAATAAGGAAAAATTAGCTCAACTCTATGGAAACCACCCACAAGCAGAATTGGTTGAAATCGATATTACTGATGACTCAGCCTTAGAAACTCTGCTAGCAGACCTCTATCTCCGCTATGGCAAGATTGATGTTTTGATTAATAATGCTGGTTACGGGATTCTGGAGGAATTTGACCAGATTTCTGACCAAGATATTCACCAGATGTTCGAGGTCAATACTTTTGCCCTGATGAATCTATCTCGACGCCTTGCGACTCGTATGAAGGAAATCCGAAAAGGCCATATCATCAATATCGTCAGTATGGCAGGTTTGATAGCGACTGCTAAGTCCAGTCTTTACTCAGCTACCAAGTTTGCGGCTATTGGTTTTTCAAATGCCTTACGCCTCGAACTGATGCCTTATGGTGTTTATGTAACAACAGTCAATCCAGGACCAATCCGTACAGGATTTTTCGACCAAGCCGACCCAGATGGAATCTATCTCAAGTCAGTTGAACGCTTCCTGCTGGAACCAGATGCAGTAGCTAAAAAGATTGTCAAGATTATAGGAAAAAACAAACGAGAACTCAATCTACCGATGTTGTTGAACCTAGCCCATAAGTTTTATACCCTCTTTCCTAAACTTGCTGATAAGCTGGCAGGGGGAATTTTTAATTATAAATAAAAAGAACCAATGTGCAGGTTATTGCTGGCCTACATATTGGTTCTTATCATTTCTCAACTATCAAACTGAACTTCTTCTAGGAGATAGTCGATAAAGCGTTCGCCCATCTTAGATAGGCTGGTTTTCTCATGCTGAATGTAGACCAGCTCGATAGGATCATCAATATCTAGTGGGATAGAAACGATATTGTCTCCGTTGAGGTTGCTGTTCAAAATTCCTGTTGCGATGGTATAACCGTCTAAACCAATCAAGAGATTAAAGAGGGTTGCACGGTCGCTGACTACGATAGATTTTTTGTGGTATTCCTGCGAGAGAATCTCTTCAGAGAAGTAGAAGGAGTTATGAGTTCCTTGGTCATAGCTGAGGTAAGGGAAGTTCTCCAAGTCTTCTAGTTTGACCTTATCTTTTTTTGCCAGAGGATTGGTCTTGCTGACAAAGATATGCGGTTGCGCTGTGAAGAGATGGTGAGCCAGCAGGTGATTGTCATCCAGCATTTTGGTTAAAACATCACGGTTGTAGCTGTTTAAGAAGAGGACACCGACCTCACTACGGAAGTTCTTGACGTCGTCTATAATCTCCCAAGTCCGAGTTTCACGAAGGAAGAGCTCGTATTTTTCCATATCGCTTTTCTTGAGCAGAGAGACGAAAGCGTTGACCACAAAGGCATAGTGTTGAGAGGAAACGCTAAAGAGTTCACGGTGGGCGACAGGATTTTTATAGCGTTCCTCCAGAAGCTGGGTCTGCTCGACAACCTGACGGGCATAAGAGAGAAACTCCATCCCATCACGGGTCAAAGTGATCCCCTTGGGATTGCGGATAAAGATTTCAATGCCCATTTCATTTTCCAAATCTCTCACAGCATTGGAAAGACTCGGCTGGGTTATAAAGAGTTGCTTGGCTGCCTCATTCATGGAGCCAGTTTCGACGATTTTGATAATATAGTGTAATTGTTGAATTCTCATGTTTTTATTGTACCACACTTGCGTCAGAATCGCCAAAGAAGATAGGAAAATCAGGTGCATTGTGTGAGTATCTTCTTGAAAAAAACACAAAATTTTGCTAGAATGAGTCTTATGAAAACATTCTATGATGTGCAGCAATTCCTCAAACGATTTGGTATTATTGTTTATATGGGAAAACGCTTATATGATATTGAACTGATGAAGTTGGAACTCTCTCGGATTTACGATGCAGGGTTGATGGACAAATTAGACTATCTAGAAGCAGAAGCGGTTCTTCGCAGAGAGCACAAGGTAGAATTGGATTATACTGAGAAAAATGGAGAAATGAACTAATGGTTACTTGGATTTTGTGGGCACTTATACTAGCAATGTTGGCGTGGATGGGCTTTAACTATCTTCGTATTCGCCGTGCGGCTAAAATTGTGGACAATGAGGAGTTTGAAGCCTTGATTCGTACGGGTCAATTGATTGATTTGCGCGATCCTGCTGAATTCCACAGAAAACATATCCTTGGTGCCCGCAATATTCCTTCAAGTCAGTTGAAGACTAGTCTTGCAGCTCTTCGTAAGGATAAACCTGTCCTTCTTTACGAAAACCAACGTGCGCAACGTGTCACAAATGCAGCCCTTTACTTGAAAAAACAAGGTTTTTCTGAGATTTATATCCTTTCTTATGGTTTGGATTCTTGGAAAGGGAAAGTGAAGACTAGCTAACCTTATTTCCAAATTAGTCGAATGATAGGATGAAGCTATTGTTTTATAGTATAATTAATTTGTATAAAATTTAAGGAGTTCTTAGAACATGAAAGAAAAGAAGAAAAATCCACTTTTTGTGGGTATTTTGTCGATTATTCTTGGTTTGTTATTTCCAATTGTAGGCCTGATTTTGGGGATCATAGGATTGGTCTTGGCTTTTTCATACCAAAAAGAATCTAGACTAGACTATAAAACAGAAAAAATTCTCAACATCGTAGGACTTGTGGTTTCTGTACTTAACTGGATTGTAGCCGTCGCAGTATTTTTTAGATAAGCAATGAACAAAAAGCTTTAAAAATAAAGCTTTTTCTTTTATCCACTTTTTTCTAAATAGTTTTTAATGATTTCCAATTCCTCTGGATTCAAGGGACGGAATTGCCCTTCTGCTAGTTCTGGGTCTAATGTAAAGTCACCGAACTGAACTCGTTTGAGAGAGACAACCTTGACACCAACTGAGAGGAACATTTTTTTAACCTGATGAAATTTTCCTTCTGAAATGGTGATAGAGGCTTGGCTGTGGGAAGGACTTGCAGATAGAATCTCTAGTCTTGCAGCTTTACAGACAGTGCCATCTAAAAAGACAATTCCCTTTTGAAAGGCTTGGATATGGTCAGGTGTTAGAAGTCCATTAACCTCAACTTGATAAGTCTTATCGACATGATATTGGGGATGGAGGAGCTGAAATCCCAAAGGGCCGTTATCGGTCAAGAGGAGGAGTCCTGTCGTATCTCGGTCCAGTCGGCCGACGGCATAGAGCTTGTCAGATTGGATGTCAGGCGGAAGGAGATCCATGACGGTAGGGAGCTCTTTATCTTTATTGGCTGTAACGACACCATCAGGCTTATGAAGCATCAGATAGGTGTGCTCGTAACCTTGAATGATTCGACCCTGAAAAAGGAGCTCTTGTAGTCCTGTATCGATATTTTGAGCTAGGGAGCGGGCTGGGCAACCATCGACTAGAATTTCCCCTCTGAGTAGTGCTTGTTTCATGGCCTTTCGGCTAATTTTTTCTTGGGCTAATAAATTATCTAAACGCATACTGTGCCTATCTTATCATAAGTCGCTTGCTTTGAAAAGGCTTGACGTGAAAAGAAAAGCAGAGTGAAAACATTTACACTTGCTTGAATTATGTTATTTACTTGAAATTATGGTATAATCGTTCAGTTAGAAAATAAATTTTGAATATTATAGAGGAAATCATGACAAAATTAAGAGAAGATATCCGTAACATTGCGATTATCGCCCACGTTGACCACGGTAAAACAACCCTTGTTGACGAATTATTGAAACAATCAGAAACGCTTGATGCACGTACTGAATTGGCTGAGCGTGCTATGGACTCAAACGATATCGAAAAAGAGCGTGGAATTACCATTCTTGCTAAAAATACAGCCGTTGCCTACAACGGAACTCGTATCAACATCATGGACACACCAGGACACGCGGACTTCGGTGGAGAAGTTGAGCGTATCATGAAAATGGTTGACGGTGTTGTCTTGGTCGTAGATGCCTACGAAGGAACCATGCCACAAACTCGTTTCGTATTGAAAAAAGCCTTGGAACAAGACCTTGTCCCAATCGTGGTTGTCAACAAAATCGATAAACCATCAGCTCGTCCAGCAGAAGTAGTGGACGAAGTATTGGAACTTTTCATCGAGCTTGGTGCAGATGATGACCAGCTTGATTTCCCAGTGGTTTATGCTTCAGCGATCAATGGAACTTCTTCATTGTCAGATGATCCAGCTGACCAAGAAGCGACTATGGCACCAATCTTTGACACGATTATCGACCACATCCCAGCTCCAGTAGATAACTCAGATGAGCCTTTGCAGTTCCAAGTATCACTTTTGGACTACAATGACTTCGTTGGCCGTATCGGTATCGGTCGTGTCTTCCGTGGTACTGTAAAGGTTGGGGACCAAGTTACCCTTTCTAAACTTGACGGCACAACTAAAAACTTCCGTGTTACAAAACTCTTCGGTTTCTTTGGTTTGGAACGTCGTGAAATCCAAGAAGCAAAAGCGGGTGACTTGATTGCTGTTTCAGGTATGGAAGATATCTTTGTCGGTGAAACAATCACTCCGACAGATGCAGTTGAAGCTCTTCCAATCCTACACATCGATGAGCCAACTCTTCAAATGACATTCTTGGTCAACAACTCACCATTTGCTGGTAAAGAAGGTAAATGGGTGACTTCTCGTAAGGTAGAAGAACGCTTGCAGGCAGAATTGCAAACAGATGTTTCCCTTCGTGTTGACCCAACTGATTCACCAGATAAATGGACTGTTTCAGGGCGTGGAGAATTGCACTTGTCAATCCTTATCGAAACAATGCGTCGTGAGGGATATGAACTTCAAGTATCTCGTCCAGAGGTTATCGTAAAAGAAATCGATGGTGTTAAATGTGAACCATTTGAACGTGTTCAAATCGACACTCCAGAAGAATACCAAGGGTCTGTTATCCAAAGCCTTTCTGAACGTAAGGGTGAAATGTTGGATATGATTTCAACTGGTAATGGTCAAACTCGTTTGGTCTTCCTTGTTCCAGCGCGTGGTTTGATCGGATACTCAACTGAGTTCTTGTCAATGACTCGTGGTTACGGTATCATGAACCATACCTTCGACCAATACTTGCCATTGATTCCAGGGGAAATTGGTGGTCGTCATCGTGGTGCCCTTGTTTCTATCGATGCTGGTAAGGCTACAACTTACTCAATCATGTCTATCGAAGAACGTGGTACTATCTTTGTCAACCCAGGTACTGAGGTTTATGAAGGAATGATCATCGGTGAAAACTCTCGTGAAAATGACTTGACAGTTAATATCACTAAGGCAAAACAAATGACCAACGTTCGTTCAGCTACTAAGGACCAAACAGCTGTTATTAAGACACCTCGTATCTTGACACTTGAAGAGTCTCTTGAGTTCTTGAACGACGATGAGTACATGGAAGTAACTCCTGAGTCTATCCGTTTGCGTAAACAAATCCTTAACAAGGCAGAGCGTGAGAAAGCTAACAAGAAGAAAAAATCAGCTGAATAAGAGCTAGAAAGAGATAAAGATGGTTTATTTAATCATAGGACTCCTCTTATTACTACTCTATGTATTTGCGACACCAGAAAGCATTAAAGGGACAGTTAATATCGTCCTTGTCGTCTTTGCTTTCGTAGCACTTTTGATTTTGCTCATGTTGTCTGTCCTGCAAATCTTTCAGCTACCGACAGAATTCTTTATCGCAATCGCCATGCTCTTCTTAGCATACTTTAGCTTGCGAGATATTACCCTCATGTCGGTTAATAAAAGTAAAAAAAGATAAAAAGAGAGTTTCGGCTCTCTTTTTGCTTGTTAGAATGCCCAATCTGAGCATTTTCGTTTAGAATTATTTCCATAAAAATGGTAAAATAGTAAGAGTAGAAATGGAGTTTGTGACATGAAAGTAATAGATCAATTTAAAAATAAGAAAGTCCTTGTTTTAGGCTTGGCTAA
Source organism: Streptococcus mitis (assembly GCF_946190065.1). Lineage (GTDB taxonomy): Bacteria > Bacillota > Bacilli > Lactobacillales > Streptococcaceae > Streptococcus > Streptococcus mitis_DE. Next base: position 122,421 of record NZ_CAMHZD010000004.1, on the reverse strand, counting down.
GTCTGGTGAATCTGCAGCTCGTTTGTTGGACAAGCTAGGTGCCATTGTGACAGTAAATGACGGAAAACCTTTCGAGGACAATCCAGCTGCGCAAAGTTTGCTGGAAGAAGGGATCAAGGTTATCACAGGTGGTCATCCTTTGGAACTCTTGGATGAAGAGTTTGCCCTCATGGTGAAAAATCCAGGCATCCCTTACAGCAATCCCATGATTGAAAAGGCTTTGGCCAAGGGAATTCCAGTCTTGACTGAGGTGGAATTGGCTTACTTGATTTCAGAAGCGCCAATTATCGGTATTACTGGTTCGAACGGTAAAACAACCACAACGACTATGATTGGGGAAGTTTTGACTGCTGCTGGGCAACATGGTCTTTTATCAGGGAATATCGGCTATCCAGCTAGTCAAGTGGCCCAAACTGCGTCAGACAAGGACACTCTTGTCATGGAACTTTCTTCTTTCCAACTGATGGGCGTTCAAGAATTCCATCCTGAGATTGCAGTTATTACCAACCTCATGCCAACTCATATTGATTATCATGGTTCTTTTGAGGAATATGTAGCAGCCAAGTGGAATATCCAGAACAAGATGACAGCGGATGATTTCCTTATCTTGAACTTTAACCAAGATTTGGCAAAAGAATTGGCAAGAAAAACACAAGCTACCGTTGTACCATTCTCAACACAGGAAAAGGTTGATGGAGCTTATCTGGAAGATGGTCAACTCTACTTCCGTGGGGAAGTTGTCATGGCAGCGAATGAAATCGGAGTTCCAGGTAGCCACAATGTGGAAAATGCCCTTGCGACGATTGCTGTAGCCAAGCTTCGTGGTGTGGATAACCAAACCATCAAAGAAACTCTTTCAGCCTTTGGAGGTGTCAAACACCGTCTCCAATTTGTGGATGAAATCAAGGGTGTCAAATTCTATAATGATAGCAAGTCAACCAATATCTTGGCTACTCAAAAAGCCTTGTCAGGATTTGACAACAGCAAGGTCATTTTGATTGCAGGTGGTTTGGACCGTGGCAATGAGTTTGACGAATTGGTTCCAGACATTACTGGACTCAAGAAGATGGTCATCCTCGGTCAGTCTGCAGAACGTGTCAAACGGGCAGCAGATAAGGCTGGTGTGGCATATGTGGATGCGACTGATATTGCAGATGCGACCCGCAAGGCCTATGAACTTGCGACTCAAGGAGACGTGGTTCTTCTCAGTCCTGCCAATGCTAGCTGGGATATGTATGCTAACTTTGAAGTACGTGGCGACCTCTTTATCGACACAGTAGCGGAGTTAAAGGAATAATATGAAAAAAATTGTCTTTACAGGTGGGGGGACGGTTGGACACGTGACCCTCAACCTTTTGTTAATGCCCAAGTTCATCGAAGATGGCTGGGAAGTCCACTATATCGGAGATAAACGTGGCATCGAGCACCAAGAAATCCTCAAGTCAGGTTTGGATGTCACCTTCCATTCTATTGCGACTGGAAAATTGCGTCGTTATTTCTCTTGGCAAAATATGCTGGACGTCTTCAAAGTTGGCTGGGGAATTGTTCAGTCGCTCTTTATTATGTTACGACTTCGTCCACAGGCTCTTTTTTCAAAGGGAGGTTTTGTCTCAGTGCCGCCAGTTATCGCAGCACGTGTTTCAGGAGTGCCTGTCTTTATTCACGAATCGGACCTATCTATGGGCTTGGCCAATAAAATCGCCTATAAATTTGCTACGAAGATGTATTCAACCTTTGAACAAGCTTCAAGTTTGTCTAAGGTTGAGCATGTGGGAGCAGTGACTAAGGTTTCAGACCAAAAAAATCCAGAACCAGATGAATTGGTGGATATTCAAACTCACTTTAATCCAAAATTGCCAACTGTATTGTTTGTTGGCGGTTCTGCAGGTGCTCGTGTCTTTAACCAATTGGTGACAGACCATAAGAAAGAACTGACAGAGCGCTACAATATTATCAATTTAACTGGAGATTCTAGCCTGAACGAGTTGAGCCAAAATCTTTTTCGTGTTGACTATGTGACAAATCTCTATCAACCCTTAATGGAATTGGCTGATATTGTTGTGACACGAGGCGGTGCCAATACGATTTTTGAGCTTTTGGCGATGGCAAAATTACATGTTATTGTACCACTTGGTCGTGAAGCAAGTCGTGGAGACCAGATTGAGAACGCAGTCTACTTTGTTAAAAAAGGCTATGCAGAAGAGCTTCAAGAAAATGATTTGACCTTGGATAGTCTGGAAGAGAAGATTTCTCACTTACTAAGCCACAAGGAAGACTACCAAGACAAGATGAAGGCTTCTAAGGAATTGAAATCTCTAGCAGATTTTTATCAACTATTGAAAAAAGATTTATCATAAGGAAAGTAAATGTCAAAAGATAAGCAAAATGAGGGCAAAGAAATCCTCGAAGAATTTAAAGAGTTATCAGAATGGCAAAAACGAAACCAAGAATATCTAAAAAAGAAGGCTGAAGAAGAGGCAGCACTAGCTGAGGAGAAGGAAAAGGAAAGACAAGCTCGAATGGCTTCAAAATCTGAAAAGTCAGATGCAACTGAGGACCAAGAGAGTGAATCTGATCCAAAAGACCCAAAATCAGCTAAGGAAGATGCTAAGGAAAAAGTAGAAGAGTCAGAAGACGTCAAAAAAGAAGCATCCAAAGAAGAACCAAAGTCTAAAAAGACAGAGAAAGAGGATAAACGGGATAAAAAAATTGAGAAAAAGCCTGTGAAGGAAAAACCGGTCAAACCGAAAATTCCAGGAGTTCATATCTGGCGGGCTATCTCGATTTTGTTTCTCAGTCTGCTTTTATTGGTTGTATCTGCCTACTTACTCAGTCCTTATGCGACCATGAAGGATATTCGTGTTGAGGGAACAGTGCAAACGACAGCTGATGATATTCGACAGGCTTCTGGCATTCAGGATTCGGATTATACGATTAACCTTCTGCTAGATAAGGCAAAATATGAAGAGCAGATCAAGTCTAACTATTGGGTTGAATCCGCTCAGCTTGTCTATCAATTTCCAACCAAGTTTACTATCAAGGTCAAGGAATATGATATTGTTGCCTACTATGTTTCTGGAGAAAGTCATTATCCAATCCTTTCAAGCGGTCAGCTTGAGACTAGTTCGGTCAGTTTGGTGAGTCTGCCAGAAACTTATATATCAGTTCTCTTTAATGACAGCGAACAAATCAAAGCCTTTACGTCAGAACTTGCTCAAATTAGTCCAGAACTCAAGTCTGCTATCCAAAAGGTGGAACTAGCCCCAAGCAAGGTGACTTCAGATTTAATTCGATTGACTATGAATGATTCGGACGAAGTCTTGGTTCCCCTTTCTGAAATGAGTAAGAAACTGCCATATTACAGTAAGATTAAACCACAATTGTCAGAACCGAGTGTGATTGACATGGAAGCTGGAATTTACAGTTACACAGTGGCGGATAAATTAATTATGGAGGCTGAGGAAAAGGCCAAACAAGAGGCTAAGGAAGCTGAGAAGAAACAGAAAGAGGAAGAGAAGAAAAGACTGGAAGAACAGCAGAGTAAACTAGAAGAGGAGAAGAAGAAGCTGGAGGAAGAGAGTAATCAAAATCAAACGACTCGGCGTTCATCACGTCGCTAGGCTTTACTTTTTCTCTTATAGTTCTTTAGTGACCATGTTTTTACTTGACAAGTGCTAGTAGAAATAATAGAATAGTAAAAAACCTTTAAAGCAGTCCAGAGAGGCAGCTAAGGTTAGACGGTGAAAGGGTGGAGACTACCCATTTTTCGTGGAACCTTGCTGTTGGCAGGTTCCTTTTTTCGTGGCTTCTTGTGGCCAGACTCTCTCACTAGCAAAGGTAAAAGGAGAAACCTATGCGAGAACATCGTCCAGTTATTGCTCTTGATTTTCCTAGTTTTGAGGCGGTCAAGGAATTCTTAGCTCTTTTTCCAGCAGAAGAAAGCCTTTATCTTAAGATAGGGATGGAGCTTTATTACGCAACGGGGCCTGAGATTGTGTCCTACTTGAAAGGTCAAGGTCATAGTGTCTTTTTGGATCTTAAGCTTCATGATATTCCCAATACGGTCAAGTCAGCCATGAAGGTTTTGTCTAATCTGGGCGTTGACATGACCAACGTTCACGCAGCTGGTGGTGTAGAGATGATGAAGGCTGCGCGTGAAGGTCTTGGAAGTCAAGCCAAATTGATTGCAGTGACTCAGCTGACCTCAACGTCGGAAGCCCAGATGCAGGAGTTTCAAAATATCCAAACCAGCCTGCAGGAGTCTGTCATTCATTATGCCAAGAAGACAGCTGAAGCGGGATTAGATGGTGTTGTTTGCTCGGCTCAGGAAGTGCAACTCATCAAGCAGGCCACCAAACCAGATTTTATCTGTCTGACACCGGGCATTCGTCCTGCAGGTGCTGCAGTAGGAGATCAAAAACGCGTCATGACGCCAGCAGATGCCTATCAAATCGGTAGTGACTATATCGTAGTGGGACGTCCCATTACCCAAGCTGAAGATCCTGTTGCAGCTTATCATGCTATCAAGTATGAATGGACACAGGACTGGAATTAAAGAAATAGATTAGAAAAATAAAAGGAGAATATCATGACACTTGCTAAAGATATCGCTAGCCACCTCTTGAAAATTCAAGCCGTTTACCTCAAACCAGAGGAGCCTTTCACTTGGGCATCTGGTATCAAGTCGCCCATTTACACTGATAATCGTGTGACACTAGCCTATCCAGAAACTCGTACCCTAATTGAAAATGGCTTTGTGGAAGCTATCAAAGAAGCCTTTCCAGATGTAGAAGTGATTGCAGGGACTGCAACAGCAGGGATTCCTCACGGAGCCATCATTGCTGACAAGATGAATCTGCCATTTGCCTACATCCGTAGCAAACCAAAAGACCACGGAGCTGGTAACCAAATAGAAGGCCGCGTAGCTCAGGGTCAAAAAATGGTAGTGGTTGAAGATCTTATTTCAACAGGTGGTTCTGTTCTTGAGGCCGTGGCAGCAGCCAAGCGAGAAGGAGCAGATGTGCTTGGAGTTGTAGCGATTTTCAGCTACCAATTGCCAAAAGCAGACAAAAACTTTGCAGATGCTGGTGTTAAGCTGTTAACACTTTCTAACTACAGTGAACTCATTCACCTAGCTCAAGAAGAAGGTTACATCACACCAGAAGGGCTCGACCTTCTAAAACGATTTAAAGAAGACCAAGAAAATTGGCAAAATGCCTAAAACATAGAAAATCAGGTAGTCACTAGGATTACCTGATTTTTTTTTATAGTAGAAAATGAAAAGATTATTTGAATTTCCATAGCTTAAGAAAGTTTATCATTTTTAATTATCTCTGTAAAATGATTGAAAGTATGAAATTTCCAAACAAAATATTTGAAAAGTTTTGAAAAAAGAGTTAAGATATTTTTGTAATATACAAAGTAAACGCTTACTTATTAAGGAGGACATTTTATGTCATACAAAACAAGCAATGCAGAAGGTCATGTAGATTTCATCAATACCTATGATTTGGAGCCAATGGCGCAACAAGTTATTCCTAAAGCAGCATTTGGCTATATCGCTAGTGGGGCGGAAGATACCTTCACTTTACGTGAAAATATCCGTGCCTTTAACCACAAGCTTATCGTTCCACATACGCTTTGCAATGTTGAAAATCCAAGTACAGAGATTGAATTTGCAGGTGAAAAATTGTCTTCACCAATCATCATGGCGCCTGTTGCGGCTCATAAATTAGCAAATGAACAGGGTGAAGTGGCTACTGCGCGTGGTGTGCATGAGTTTGGGTCCCTCTATACAACCAGTTCTTACTCTACTGTCGATCTTCCAGAAATTACAGAAGCTCTTCAAGGTACACCCCATTGGTTCCAATTTTACTTTAGTAAAGATGACGGGATTAACCGCCACATCATGGACCGTGTGAAGGCTGAAGGCTACAAAGCGATTGTCTTGACTGCAGATGCAACTGTAGGGGGCAATCGTGAGGTTGATAAGCGTAATGGTTTTGTCTTCCCAGTTGGTATGCCGATTGTTGAAGAATACCTGCCAGAAGGTGCTGGTAAATCAATGGACTTTGTTTACAAATCAGCTAAACAACGCCTATCTCCACGTGACGTAGAATTCATCGCTGAATACTCAGGACTTCCTGTTTATGTCAAGGGACCACAATGCCGTGAGGACGTTGAACGTTCGCTTGCTGCAGGTGCTTCTGGTATCTGGGTGACCAACCATGGTGGCCGTCAAATCGACGGTGGACCAGCTGCCTTCGATTCACTTCAAGAAGTAGCTGAAGCAGTTGATAAACGTGTGCCAATTGTCTTTGACTCTGGTATTCGTCGTGGCCAACACGTCTTTAAAGCCTTGGCTTCAGGAGCAGACTTGGTAGCTATTGGTCGCCCGGTTATCTATGGCTTGGCTCTCGGCGGTAGTGTTGGTGTGCGTCAAGTCTTTGAACACTTGAATGCGGAATTGAAGACAGTTATGCAGTTGTCTGGAACTCAGACTATTGAAGATGTCAAACACTTCAAACTCCGTCACAACCCATACAACCCAACCTTCCCAGTTGATCCACGTGACTTAAAATTGTATTGATAAAAGAGATTGCCTTCACTAAGTGTGGAGGTTTTTCTTCGTCTATAGGAAGAATAAATCACCATTAAAAACAATATAAATATATTTTCCAATCAAATATCTTGCTAGGGCTTTCATTTTTTGCTATACTGATGCAGTAATTAAAGAATAAAGACATTTGGGGTGCTTTAGGCTGAGATGATACCCATTGAACCTGATACAGTTAAGACTGGCGAAGGGAAATGTGAAACGTTTTTTCGTATGGCGAAATGAACAATCTAATCTTGTAAGCTAAACTCTAATTCTTGATTGTAATTGGAGTTTTTTTGTTTATACAAACTGGATAGGCTTGTTTATGTATCTCTCTGCAAATGCCCTCGATTTTCTTTAAAAAGGTCAAGTAAAACTAGGATTTTCTTGATGTTTTGTTGATTACGAACGAGTAAAGAGAGGAAAAGTAAATATGGAAACACAAGACTATGCATTTGAGCCAGGTTTGACTGTTGGAAAATTATTAAAAAGCAGTCAGAAGGATTGGCAGGATGCAATCAATCATCGTTTTGTTAAGGAACTTTTTGCGGGGAGAATTGAGAATAAGGTCTTAAAAGACTACCTAATTCAAGATTATCACTTCTTTGATGCCTTCTTATCCATGCTGGGTGCCTGCGTAGCCCACGCAGACCAGCTTGAATCCAAACTTCGTTTTGCCAAGCAACTAGGCTTTCTTGAAGCAGATGAAGACGGTTATTTCCAGAAGGCTTTCAAAGAGTTAAAAGTATCTGAGAATGATTATCTGGAAGTGACCTTGCATCCTGTAACAAAAGCCTTTCAGGATCTAATGTATTCGGCAGTGGATTCATCAAACTATGCCCATCTTTTGGTCATGCTGGTCATTGCAGAAGGTCTCTATTTAGACTGGGGTTCTAAAGATTTGGCTCTACCTGAAGCCTACATTCATTCGGAATGGATTAATCTCCACAGAGGTCCTTTCTTTGCAGAGTGGGTTCAATTTCTGGTTGACGAACTTAATCGTGTCGGGAAAGGTAGAGAGGATTTGACAGAACTTCAGGAACGTTGGAATCAAGCGGTTGCTTTAGAATTAGCCTTTTTTGATATTGGTTATGAATTATAGGATAAATTTAATCTTTTTATGTAGATTAAAAGAATTAACAAACAAAATATATAAATATATTTTCCAGTCAAATATCTTGCTAGGGCTTTCAATTTCTGTTATACTAGCACAGTAATTAAATAATAAAGACATTTGGGGTGCTTTAGGCTGAGATGATACCCATTGAACCTGATACAGTTAAGACTGGCGAAGGGAAATGTGAAATGGTTTTGTATTTATAGAAACTAACCATCTAATCTTGTAAGCTGAACTCTAATTTCTATCTGTAATTAGAGTTTTTTCTTTTACGAAACTGGATGAAGATGATACAAAGCATTTAGGTAGCTCACCTTGAATACCCCACTTTTCTTTAAAAAAGGAGTTTTTTATGTTGAAAAAATGGCAGTTAAAAGATGTTATCTTACTTGCTTTCTTGTCTATCTTTTTTGGTGGCGTTTTTGTGGGATCCGGCTATCTATTTGATATCCTCACTCTGATTTTAGCCCCTCTTGGTTTACAGGCCTTTGCCAATGAAATCCTCTTTGGTCTCTGGTGTATGGCTGCGCCCATTGCGGCCATCTTTGTTCCAAGAGTGGGAAGTGCAACGATTGGTGAAGTGCTAGCTGCGCTTGCTGAAGTCCTTTATGGTAGCCAATTCGGTCTAGGTGCCCTTTTGTCTGGTTTGGTTCAAGGTTTGGGAAGTGAACTTGGTTTTATCGTAACCAAGAATCGCTATGAAAGTTGGCTCTCTCTAACTGCCAATAGTATTGGGATTACGCTTGTTAGCTTTGTCTATGAATACATTAAGTTAGGTTACTATGCCTTCTCCCTTCCTTTTGTCCTTTCTTTGCTTGTGGTGCGCTTTATTTCTGTCTTTTTCTTCTGTACCATCTTGGTTCGTGCCATTGTCAAACTCTATCATCAGTTTGCAGCTGGGGGCAAGGCATAGATGGGGCTGGAACTACGAGCGATTCAGTCCCCAATCTTCTCTGAGCCGATTGATTTTACTTTTCATGCGCAAGCCTTTACCTTGTTAGTTGGGAGCAGTGGTTCAGGAAAATCCAGCCTCTTTCAAATGATTGCCCAAGTCAGTTCTCTTCCCTATAGCGGTCAAGTCCTGATAAATGGGAACGAGGTCAGTCAGCTTTCTATCATCGAACGTGTCCAGACGGTTGGTATTCTCTTTCAAAATCCCAATCATCAATTTACCATGGAGAACTTATTTGAGGAGCTGATTTTTACTTTGGAGAATATCGGCCATCCCGTTCAGGAAATTGATTCTAAAATAGCAGAGGTGGTCCAGCAATGTCGCTGTGAGAAGATCTTGCACCGTCCCATTCATCACTTATCAGGTGGGGAAAAGCAAAAGGCTGCTTTGGCTGTTCTCTTTGCTATGAATCCTAGGGTCTATCTCTTGGATGAGCCCTTCGCTTCCATTGACCGCAAGAGCAGAATCGAGATATTGGAGATTCTAAAAGAGTTGGTCTCTGATGGGAAGACAGTTATTTTGTGCGACCATGATTTATCTGATTATGAAGCCTATATCGACCATATGGTGGAGCTAAGAGACGGACAACTAAGGGAAGTGTTTCAAATCCCTGCCTCTGAAATGACACAGGCTGTTTCAAAGGAAATTGCTTCTAGCCCAGAACTATTCCATATGTATAAAACAACTTGTGAGCTGGATAAGCGTCCCCTCTTTTCGATTGCAGATTTCACATTTTACCAAGGAATCTCCTGTATTTTGGGTGATAATGGTGTCGGGAAATCAACCCTCTTTCGGTCTATTCTTCAATTTCAAAAGTATAAGGGGCGCATTACCTGGAAGGGGACAGTTCTGAAAAAGAAAAAGAGTTTGTATCGTGACCTGACGGGTGTTGTTCAGGAAGCTGAGAAACAGTTTATCCGAGTTAGTCTGCGAGAAGAGCTTCAATTAGATGGACCTGATTCTGAAAGAAATCAGCGGATACTCCAAGCTTTACGGTATTTTGATCTGGAGCAGGCACTCGATAAGAGCCCCTATCAATTAAGTGGTGGTCAGCAAAAGATTCTTCAGCTCTTGACCATCTTGACTAGTAAGGCTTCTGTGATTTTACTAGATGAACCTTTTGCTGGTTTGGATGATAGAGCCTGTAACTATTTTTGTCAGTGGATTGTGGAGGAGAGAAATCAAGGAAGAAGTTTTCTGATCATTAGCCATCGTTTAGATCCCTTAATCTCTGTGGTTGATTATTGGATTGAGATGACTAGTCAGGGTCTCAGTCATGTGAAAGAAGTGACAATTACCAAACGACTCACATCTCAGAGTAGCAATACCCAAGGGGAGGTGAAGTAGTATGGTCAAAGTAGCAACCCAGACACCGATTATCAGTCTCTTTTTGCTGATTTTATCCTTGGAAACATCTTTTATTCCTTCGATTGCTCTGAATCTTTCGGTAGTCGCATTTTGTATTCTCTTTATGCTCTATTACCGTAGATTTAAAGTATTGGCTTGGATGATTCTGCTCGCCATTTTGCCATCCTTGGCTAACTACTGGGCAGTTCAGTTACATGGAGATGCTTCGCAGGCAGTCATGCTCGGAACGAGGGCCTTTGTGACCGTTTGTATTGGCCTTGTCTTTGTTTCCTCTATTTCCTTAAAGGAGCTTCTCTTGTACTTGGCTCAAAAGGGGTTATCACGCTCTTGGGCCTATGCCTTGATTGTGGTATTCAATTCCTTCCCCCTTATTCAGCAAGAAATCAAGTCCCTCAAGGAGGCTTGCTTATTACGCGGTCAAGAACTGCATTTTTGGTCTCCCTTGATTTACAGCAAGGTTCTGATGACGGTCTTTAGATGGCGCCATCTTTACCTGAGAGCCCTGTCGGCGCATGGATATGACGAACATGCACAGGTGGAGAATCGCTATCGGACTTTTTATATTCCTCAAAGGACAATATTCATCTACCTGCTGTTCTTTTTATTGCTTCAAATCAGTCTATTTTTATAAAGGAGTTATTATGGAATTTACAGATATTGCGATGGAATTATCCAAGGAAGCTTGGCAGGCTTCCTTTCATCACCCCTTTGTTTTACAGTTACAAGAGGGAAATTTAGACCCGTCCGTCTTTCGCTATTACTTGATTCAGGATGCCTACTATTTGAAGGCCTTCTCAGAAGCCTATCACCTCTTGGCTGATAAGACTTCAAACCAAGAGATGAAAAGACTCTTGAAACAAAATGCTCAGAGTCTAGTGGAGGGTGAGTTATTTATCCGCCAACAATTTTTCAAGGAATTGGAAATCAGCGACCAGGAAATGGAGCAACATCCAATCGCTCCAACCTGCTATCATTATATCTCTCACATTTATCGGCAATTTGCAGAAGCAAATCTAGCCATTGCTTTTGCGAGCTTGCTTCCGTGCCCATGGTTGTACCATGATATAGGCAAGGAACTCAATCTTAAACCATCACCAAATCCTCTCTACCAACAATGGATTGAAACTTATATTACGGATGAGTTGGAGCAGCAGATCAGAGAGGAGGGAGCGCTGGTCAATCAACTCTATCGAGAAAGTGACGAGACAGACAGGAAAAAAATGCTAGATGCCTTCCACATCAGTGTTCATATGGAAGCTAAGTTTTGGGAAATGGCCTACCAACACCAGACATGGAAGAGCGATTTACAGTCTTTAGACACAGGAGAAGAATAGAAACATGAGAAAGCACCAATTACAAGTTCACAAATTAACCATTTTATCCATGATGATTGCCCTTGATGTAGTTCTTACGCCTATCTTTCGGATTGAGGGAATGGCACCGATGTCCAGTGTAGTCAATATTCTAGCAGGAATCATGATGGGGCCTGTTTATGCTTTGGTGATGGCTACAGTGACAGCCTTTATCCGTATGACGACTCAAGGGATTCCGCCTTTAGCTCTCACAGGAGCGACTTTTGGAGCCCTTCTTGCAGGTCTCTTCTATAAGTATGGTCGAAAATTTCACTATTCTGCCCTAGGAGAAATCTTGGGAACAGGTATTATTGGTTCTATTGTTTCCTATCCTGTTATGGTACTCTTTACAGGATCGGCCGCTAAGCTTAGCTGGTTTATCTACACTCCTCGATTTTTCGGAGCAACCTTGATTGGTACAGCGATTTCCTTTATTGCCTTTCGATTTTTAATCAAGCAGGAATTCTTTAAAAAAGTGCAGGGATATTTCTTTGATGAAAGGATAGACTGATGCAGGAATTGACAAATCCTTTTCCTATAGGCTATAGTTCCCTAATTCACTGTATTACCAATGAGATTTCTTGTGAGATGCTAGCAAATGGGATTTTGGCTCTGGGATGTAAACCAGTTATGGCAGATGATCCCCGTGAGGTTCTTGATTTTACTAAGCAAAGCCAGGCACTCTTCATCAATTTGGGGCATTTGTCAGCTGAGAAGGAAAAAGCAATCCGTATAGCAGCTTCTTATGCAGCTCAAGTTTCTCTTCCAATGGTAGTAGATGCGGTTGGCGTAACGGCTTCAGTCATTCGTAAGAGCTTAGTTAAAGACCTTTTAGACTATAGGCCTACGGTCCTTAAAGGAAATATGTCGGAAATCCGAAGTCTTGTTGGCTTAAAACACCACGGTGTTGGGGTTGATGCTAGTTCTAAAGATCAAGAAACTGAGGATTTGCTTCAAGTCTTGAAAGATTGGTGCCAGCTTTATCCTGGTATGTCATTCTTAGTCACTGGTCCCAAGGACCTTATCGTTTCAGAAAATCAAGTTGCTGTATTGGGAAATGGCTGTGCAGAATTAGACTGGATAACAGGGACGGGAGACTTGGTTGGAGCCTTCACAACCATTTTTCTCAGCCAAGGAAAAACGGCCTTTGAAGCTTCTTGCCTAGCAGTTTCTTATCTCAATATCTCTGCTGAGAGAATAGTTGTTCAAGGAATGGGATTGGAAGAATTTCGTTATCAAGTTCTCAATCAGCTTTCTCTCCTAAAAAGAGACGAAAATTGGCTAGATGCCATCAAAGGAGACATTTATGAATAGAGAAGCACTTAGACTATATCTAGTAACCAATCGCTACCAAGATTCCTTGGAAAGTTTTCTTAAAAAAGTTGAGACGGCCTGCCGTTCAGGTGTTACCATCATCCAGCTACGAGAAAAAAATCTCACAACCAATCAATATTATCAACTGGCAAAACAAGTCAAGGAAATAACCGATGCCTATCAGGTACCCTTGATTATCGATGATCGTTTGGATATTTGTCTCGCAGTTGATGCTGCAGGTCTGCATATCGGAGACGATGAACTACCAGTTTCGGTTGCCCGACAAGTCTTGGGCCCTGACAAAATCCTCGGTGTCACAGCTAAAACAGTAAAAAGAGCCCTCGAGGCAGAAGAAGGAGGTGCAGATTACTTGGGGACAGGAGCCATTTTCCCGACTACGACCAAGGAAAATGCGCCTATCACCCTGATTTCAACCTTGAAAACAATTTGCCAAAGGGTCACCATTCCAGTAGTTGCTATTGGTGGCTTGACGTCAGAGAACATTGACCAACTTATTGGCATTGGCATAGCTGGAGTAGCTGTAGTGCGTGATTTGATGCAGGCAGAGGATATAGAGGCAAAAACACAAGCCTTTTTGACAAAGTTGGATGATATTATTTTCTAATTAATACTCAATAAAAATCAGAGAGCAAACTAGGAAGCTATTCGCAGGTTGCTCAAAACACAGCTTTGGGGTTGCAGATAAAACTGACCTAGTTTGAAGAAGTACAAAAACTCTCTAATTCCCTTAAAGTGGGAACTAGAGAGTTTTTTTAATCTTTAAAGCTTGTATGGTTGACTGGGCCAGAACCATGACCGAGTTGAGGAGCATCTTGGATGGCTTTTGTGATAAAGGCCTTGGCCTTATCGACTGCCTGATAAAGACTTTTGCCCTTGGCTAGTTCAGCCGTAATTACTGCAGCAAAGGTACACCCAGTACCATGGGTGTGACAGGTTTGAATTCTTGGACTTTCCCAAACAAATTGGTCCTCCTTGGTAAAGAGGAAATCCTTGGCACCGCCTTCGAGATGCCCACCTTTGATTACCACAGACTGAGGACCAAATTCTTTTAAAATCAGGCGACCGGCACGTTGCATGTCTTCAGGATCATGGATTGAAAAGCCAACAATTTCTTCTGCCTCAGGAAGATTCGGCGTGATAATGGTTGCAAGGGGAAGTAGATTTGTTTTTAGGTAGTCTCTGGCACTGGAATCAATCAGGGTGTCACCGCTTGTTGCGACCATAACAGGGTCAAGGACATAGGGACAATCCAGCTTTTTAAGATAGGGCTGGATGATTTCCATGATTTCAGTAGTTGCCAACATCCCAGTTTTTACAGCCTGAGGCTTGATATCCGAAAAGACACTCTCCAATTGGGCTTTCAACATTTGAGGAGAAACGTGCTCGATTAGCTGAACGCCTCTGGTATTTTGAGCGACAAGGCTGGTCACAACGGCCATTCCATAGACATCTCTAGCTTGGAATGATTTCAAATCAGCCATAATGCCAGCACCACCACTAGGGTCAGTCCCTGCAATGGTCAAAGCAACGGGTAAATAAGTCATCTAAAACCTCCCAACCAACTGAAGTTTGTATTCTTAAGAACAAGCTAGTCTGTTTTAGAAAGGCAATAGAAGACTGCTAGTCCCCATTATCATTTCCACTTCCATCAGCTAGCATTACCTAGATTGAGTCAAAGGGTCTAACAGTTGTTAATCTCAGCTTTACGCACCCCTAGTGGTTGTTTTCTTTTTTCTTTAGTATAGCATATTTTTATAATTTATATAGTAAGATTTGATTAAAAATCCTTTATCATATGGTTAAAATTTAATTTTTCAAAGAAAAGATTAATTTAATAGTTGACAAATGTAGATTTTGAGAGTATACTAATAACTGTAATTGACAAATGTAGATTTTGGAGGTATGCTAATGCAGATTTCAGATGCAGAATGGCAGGTCATGAAGATTATTTGGATGCAAGGAGAGCAGACTAGTACGGATTTGATCAGGGTTCTGGCGGAGCGGTTCGACTGGTCCAAGTCGACCATTCAAACTCTTTTGGCTCGTTTGGTTGAGAAAGAGTGTTTGACTCGGAAAAAAGAAGGCAAGTCTTTTGTTTATTCAGCCCTTTTAACTTTGGACCAAAGTCGGGATTTACTTGTCCAAGATATAAAGGACAAGGTTTGTTCTCGTAGGATTAAGAACTTGTTGGCTGATTTGATTGCTGAATGTGATTTTACTCAGGCTGACTTGGAAGACTTGGAAGCTGTGATTTCTGAGAAGAAATCAAGCGCTGTAACAGAAGTAAAATGTAATTGTATGTAAAGGAGACGTCATGTTAAATAGCATTGTAACTATTATTTGTATTGCCCTTATCGCGTTTATCTTGTTTTGGTTTTTCAAAAAGCCTGAAAAATCTGGACAAAAGGCCCAGCAAAAAAACGGCTACCAAGAGATTCGAGTGGAGGTCATGGGGGGCTATACGCCTGAGTTGATTATCCTCAAGAAATCAGTGCCAGCCCGCATTGTCTTTGATCGCAAGGATCCTTCACCTTGTTTGGATCAGATTGTTTTTCCAGATTTTGGTGTACATGCAGACTTGCCTATGGGTGAAGAGTATGTAGTGGAAATCACACCTGAGCAGGTTGGAGAGTATGGTTTCTCTTGTGGCATGAATATGATGCACGGTAAGATGATTGTAGAATAGGAGAATGATATGACTGAAATTGTAAAAGCAAGTCTTGAAAATGGTGTTCAAAAAATTCGTATCACGGCAGACAAAGGTTACCATCCAGCCCACATTCAACTGCAAAAAGGAGTTCCTGCTGAGATCATCTTTCATCGTGCTACTCCTTCAAACTGTTACAAGGAAATTCTGTTTGAAGAAGAAGGCATCTTGGAACCAATCGGCGTAGATGAGGAGAAAGTCATTCGTTTTACACCTCAAGAATTAGGTCAACATGAATTTTCTTGTGGTATGAAGATGCAAAAGGGAAGTTATACAGTTGTTGAGAAGACTCGAAAATCTCTATCACTTTTACAGCGTTTTTGGATTACTAGTATCTTTACTGTGCCTCTTGTGATTCTCATGATTGGGATGTCGACAGGAGGAATTAGTCACCAAGTCATGCGTTGGGGCACCTTTTTAGCCACAACACCGATTATGCTCGTAGCAGGTGGTCCTTATATCCAAAGTGCTTGGGCTAGTTTTAAAAAGCACAATGCCAACATGGATACCTTGGTTGCTCTGGGAACCCTAGTGGCCTATTTCTATAGCTTAGTTGCCCTCTTCGCTGGTCTCCCCGTTTACTTTGAAAGTGCTGCATTTATCTTCTTCTTCGTTCTTATGGGGGCCGTTTTTGAGGAGAAAATGCGGAAAAATACTTCCCAAGCTGTGGAGAAATTACTTGACTTGCAGGCTAAAACAGCAGAAGTATTGCGTGAGGATAACTATGTTCAAGTCCCTTTGGAGCAAGTCAAGGTAGGTGACCTGATTCGAGTGCGTCCCGGTGAAAAGATTGCGGTTGATGGTGTCGTAGTAGAAGGTATCTCTAGTATTGATGAGTCTATGGTGACAGGTGAGAGTCTGCCTGTGGACAAGACAGTTGGAGATACCGTCATTGGTTCAACCATCAATAATAGTGGAACACTTGTTTTTAGAGCAGAAAAAGTTGGTTCAGAGACTGTTTTGGCTCAGATTGTGGATTTTGTGAAGAAAGCTCAGACAAGTCGTGCGCCGATTCAGGACTTGACGGATAAAATTTCAGGGATTTTTGTTCCAGCAGTTGTCATTTTAGGGATTGTGACCTTTTGGGTTTGGTTCGTCTTGCTCAGGGATAGTGTAGTTGTGCTTGGAGCGAGCTTTGTGTCTTCGCTTCTCTATGGAGTAGCAGTTCTGATTATTGCCTGCCCTTGTGCATTGGGACTTGCAACACCGACAGCCCTTATGGTGGGGACAGGTCGCAGTGCCAAGATGGGAGTTCTCCTCAAAAATGGAACGGTTCTACAGGAAATCCAGAAAGTCCAAACTATTGTTTTTGATAAGACAGGAACTTTGACGGAAGGGAAACCTGTGGTCACAGATATCATCGGCGACGAAGTAGAAGTGCTTGGATTGGCAGCTTCCTTGGAAGAAGCTTCTCAACACCCATTGGCTGAGGCTATTGTTAAGCGAGCGACTGAAACTGGACTTGAGCTTCACACTGTGGAAAATTTCCAAGCCTTGCACGGAAAAGGTGTTTCAGGGCAAATCAATGGAAAACAAGTTTTGCTTGGAAATGCTAAAATGCTGGATGGCATGGATATTTCTAGCACTTATCAGGAAAAACTAGAACAACTGGAAAAAGAAGCTAAGACAGTTGTGTTCTTGGCTGTTGAGAATGAAATCAAAGGCTTGCTTGCTCTGCAAGATATTCCTAAGGAAAATGCTAAGCTTGCCATCAGTCAGTTGAAAAAACGAGGTCTTAAAACAGTCATGCTGACAGGAGACAATGCTGGTGTGGCGCGTGCTATTGCCGATCAAATCGGAATCGAAGAGGTCATTGCAGGTGTCTTGCCAGAAGAAAAAGCTCATGAAATCCATAAACTACAAGCGGCTGGCAAAGTAGCCTTTGTTGGGGACGGTATCAATGACGCTCCTGCCCTTAGTGTAGCAGATGTGGGGATTGCTATGGGAGCTGGAACGGATATCGCTATCGAGTCAGCAGATTTGGTGTTGACAACCAATAACCTCCTAGGCGTGGTTCGTGCCTTTGACATGAGTAAGAAAACCTTTAATCGAATTCTGCTCAATCTTTTCTGGGCCTTTATCTACAATGTCGCCGGAATTCCGATTGCAGCAGGAGTCTTTTCTGGTGTTGGACTGGCCCTCAATCCAGAACTAGCTGGTCTAGCCATGGCCTTTAGTTCTGTATCTGTTCTGACTAGTTCACTCTTACTAAACTTTAGTAAAATAGATTAAAAGCGGGCTTGCTCGCTTTTTATACTCTTCAAAAATCTCTTCAAACCACGTCAGCTTTATCTGCAACCTCAAAGCTGTGTTTTGAGCAACCTGCGGCTAGCTTTCTAGTTAGTTCTTTGATTTTCATTGAGTATTATAAAACAGAAACTAAAAACGTTTTCAAACTGTACTGTAATAGAGAATAAAAACTTCTGAGCAGATTCTTAGTAAAGTCAAAATAAATGTGATAAATTAGTATTGTAAAAATTTACTGAAACGTTTTCAAAAACTATATGAAACCTTTTTTAGTAGATTTAAAAATATTTGAAGGAGAGTTATCATTATGACTCAAGGGAAAATTACTGCATCTGCAGCAATGCTTAATGTATTGAAAACATGGGGCGTAGACACAATCTACGGTATCCCATCAGGAACACTCAGCTCATTGATGGACGCTTTGGCTGAAGACAAAGATATCCGCTTCTTGCAAGTTCGCCATGAAGAAACAGGTGCTCTTGCAGCGGTTATGCAAGCTAAATTCGGCGGCTCAATCGGGGTTGCAGTTGGTTCAGGTGGTCCAGGTGCGACTCACTTGATTAACGGTGTTTACGATGCAGCTATGGATAACACTCCATTCCTAGCAATCCTTGGATCACGTCCAGTTAACGAACTCAACATGGATGCTTTCCAAGAATTGAACCAAAACCCAATGTACAACGGTATCGCTGTATACAACAAACGTGTAGCTTATGCTGAGCAATTGCCAAAAGTTATTGACGAAGCTTGCCGTGCTGCAGTTTCTAAAAAAGGTCCAGCTGTTGTTGAAATCCCAGTAAACTTCGGTTTCCAAGAAATCGACGAAAACTCATACTACGGTTCAGGTTCATACGAACGTTCATTCATCGCTCCTGCCTTGAACGAAGTTGAAATCGACAAAGCTGTTGAAATTTTGAATAATGCTGAACGTCCAGTTATCTATGCTGGTTACGGTGGTGTTAAAGCTGGTGAAGTGATCACTGAATTGTCACGTAAAATCAAAGCACCAATCATCACAACTGGTAAAAACTTTGAAGCTTTCGAATGGAACTATGAAGGTTTGACAGGTTCTGCTTACCGTGTTGGTTGGAAACCAGCCAACGAAGTGGTCTTTGAAGCAGACACAGTTCTTTTCCTTGGTTCAAACTTCCCATTTGCTGAAGTTTACGAAGCATTCAAGAACACTGAAAAATTCATCCAAGTCGATATCGACCCTTACAAACTTGGTAAACGTCACGCCCTTGACGCTTCAATCCTTGGTGACGCAGGTCAAGCAGCTAAAGCTATCCTTGACAAAGTGAACCCAGTTGAATCTACTCCATGGTGGCGTGCAAACGTTAAGAACAACCAAAACTGGCGTGATTACATGAACAAACTCGAAGGTAAAACTGAGGGTGAATTGCAATTGTATCAAGTTTACAATGCAATCAACAAACATGCTGATCAAGACGCTATCTACTCAATCGACGTAGGTGATACTACTCAAACATCTACTCGTCACCTTCACATGACACCTAAGAACATGTGGCGTACATCTCCACTCTTTGCGACAATGGGTATTGCCCTTCCTGGTGGTATCGCTGCTAAGAAAGACAATCCAGATCGCCAAGTATGGAACATCATGGGTGACGGTGCATTCAACATGTGCTACCCAGACGTTATCACAAACGTTCAATACGACCTTCCAGTTATCAACGTTGTTTTCTCAAATGGTAAATATGCCTTCATCAAGGACAAATATGAAGACACAAACAAACACTTGTTTGGTTGTGACTTCCCTAATGCTGACTATTCGAAAATCGCTGAAGCGCAAGGTGCTGTAGGGTTCACTGTAGACCGTATCGAAGATATCGATGCAGTTGTTGCAGAAGCTGTTAAATTGAACAAAGAAGGTAAAACTGTTGTTATCGATGCTCGCATCAGTCAACACCGTCCACTTCCAGTAGAAGTACTTGAATTGGATCCAAAACTTCACTCAGAAGAAGCAATTAAAGCCTTCAAAGAAAAATACGAAGCAGAAGAACTCGTACCATTCCGCCTATTCTTGGAAGAAGAAGGTTTGCAATCACGCGCAATTAAATAATTTTTCTCGTCGAAAATCAAATGTAAAGCTTGTAGACTTTATTCTTTGATTTTCATAGAGCGGAACTTGAAAAGATCGGAGCAATCCGGTCTTTTTCTGGAGGAGAGTAAATGGATTTAAATCAATTAGATATTATCGTTTCAGATGTTCCCCAAGTCTGTGCTGACTTGGAGCGTATTTTAGATAAAAAGTCCGATTATGTTGATGACAGTTTTGCTCAGTTTACGATTGGCAGTCACTGTCTGATGTTGTCCCAAAATCATTTGATTGCTTTGGAAGATTTTCAGTCAGGAATCATTATTCATATCGAGGTTGAGGATGTAGACCAGAACTACAAACGGTTGAACGAGCTTGGTATTCAGGTTTTAAACGGTCCAACTGTAACCGATTGGGGAACAGAGTCCTTATTAGTTAAAGGTCCTGCTGGTCTAGTGCTTGATTTTTATCGTATGAAATAGGTAATTCTATTATCAAATTTTTTATCTAAACATTCTTGGAGTGAAACTTAAAAAGATCGGAGCAATTCGATCTTTTTTGTATTTATGCGACTTTCAGTCCGTCTCGCTCCGTTAGGTGCGAGACAAAAAACCACCCGTTTTCACGGGTGGTTATGATTTCTACACTTATTGTTTGGCTTCCTGTTTTAATTGTTGCACCTGTTCCTCGTACTGGACAAGCTCCCTGTCTTTTATATTGATAGTCGCTTCTGCTTCAGCAATGCGGCTTCTCAGATCTTGAGTCTTGTTATGGTGATAGCTAATACCAATAGCACTACCAGCAATGATCCCGATTACTAGACAAGTAAAAATCACCAAAATCAAGGGAGCAGATAGTTGTGTAAAGACAAGACTGACAGTTACTGTTTGACGATTGAGTAGACCAAATGAGATCACAATGACTAATAAGCTCAAACCGCCAATTAGATAAGCCTTATCTTTCAGTGACAATTCATTAAATTTTTTTAGCATAAGTTCCTTTTCTCCTGACTATGTTGATAGAAAACTACACACCATTTAGGTATTAACAAAATTCATTTTACTAGAAAATTTCGATACTGTCAATAATTTCTAACGGCTTATTTACCATCAATCAATCGATTCATTGAAAAGGAGTATTCATTTTCTAATATTTGATTGAGTAAACAGAACGGAGCAATTCGGTCTTTTTTCTGTTCCCTCTTTCTTATAACAAGATTGTGATAGTTTATATCTTTATAACAAAAGTTTTAAAGACTTGATTGTTTTGAAAGAATATTTTAAAATAAGATTCAGTAAAAATGAAAGAGGTTTTGAAAATGTCTGAAAAACAAATGAAAATTTTAGGTTGGGTAGCGACCTTTATGTCTGTTATGATGTATGTGTCTTACTTCCCACAAATCATGAACAATCTGGCTGGTCAAAAAGGAAATTTCATCCAGCCCTTGGTTGCTGCCATCAACTGTAGTCTCTGGGTTTACTACGGTCTTTTCAAAAAAGAAAGAGATATCCCCCTTGCAGCAGCTAATGCACCAGGTATTATTTTTGGCCTAGTGACGGTTATTACAGCTTTGATTTAAAAGGAACAGAGGAGACTAGTTTTCAGTCTTCTTTTTTGTTTCAGGGGAGGCTATTTACTTTTTCTAGAGGATAATTTTTTAAAAAACAATCTGATAAACTTAAATAGTAGAATAGTATCAGTATGTCACAGTATTTTATAAGAAAAGGTTTACAGAATAAGTTATAATATAAGTAAATGAACAAGCAAATAAGAAAGTGAGTAGAGTTATGACCGAAAAACTGACTTTTCCGGATGGTTTCTTGTGGGGCGGAGCGACAGCTGCCAACCAGTGTGAGGGTGCTTATAATTTAGAAGGTCGTGGATTGGCGAATGTGGATGTCGTCCCCATCGGTCCAGATCGTGAAGCCATTATCACAGGTCAGAAAAAGATGTTTTCGTTTGAGGAGGGCTATTTTTACCCAGCCAAGCAAGCTATTGATATGTACCATCATTACAAGGAAGATATTGCCCTTTTTGCGGAAATGGGCTTTAAGACTTATCGTCTATCCATTGCTTGGACTCGGATTTTTCCTAAGGGCGACGAAACAGTGCCAAATGAAGCTGGTCTAGCCTTTTATGAGGATTTATTTAAGGAGTGCCACAAGTATGGTATCCAACCTCTGGTGACTATCACTCATTTCGACTGTCCTATGCACTTGATTACAGAGTACGGTGGTTGGCGCAATCGTCGGATGTTAGACTTCTATGAAAAACTTTGTCGCACACTCTTTACCCGCTATAAGGGTTTGGTCAAATATTGGCTTACCTTCAACGAAATCAACATGATTCTCCATGCCCCCTTTATGGGAGCTGGGCTCTGTTTTGAAGAAGGAGAAAATCAAGAACTGGTTAAATATCAGGCTGCACACTATGAGTTGGTAGCTTCAGCTCTTGCGACAAAGATTGCCCACGAAATTGACCCAGAAAATAAGGTGGGATGTATGTTGGCTGCAGGGCAATACTATCCTAACACAGCCCATCCAAGAGACTACTGGGCAGCCATGGAGGAAGACCGCAAGAGTTACTTCTTCATTGATGTTCAAGCGCGTGGGGAATACCCAAACTACGCCAAGAAGCAGTGGGAGCGTGAGCGAATCGAGATTCAAATGACTGCAGAAGATTTAGAGTTGTTGAAGGACAATACTGTTGACTTTGTTTCCTTCTCTTACTATGCAAGTCTAGTAGCCTCAGGTGATCCAGAAGTTAAAGAATTAACTGCTGGAAATATCTTTGCCTCTCTCAAAAATCCTTATCTTGAATCCTCAGAATGGGGATGGCAGATTGACCCACTTGGTCTTCGTATCACCCTCAATGCTATCTGGGATCGTTACCAAAAGCCAATGTTCATCGTGGAAAACGGTCTAGGTGCTATGGATACACCGGATGAGAATGGTCATGTAGCAGATGACTATCGGATTGCTTACTTAGAGGCTCATATCAAGGCCATGCGAGATGCCATTTACCAAGATGGCGTTGACTTGCTTGGTTATACGACTTGGGGCTGTATCGATCTGGTTTCAGCTGGAACAGGCGAAATGAACAAGCGCTATGGCTTTATCTATGTAGATCGAGATAATGCTGGTCATGGAAGCCTCAAACGTAGCAAGAAGAAATCCTTCTACTGGTACAAGGATGTCATTGCCAGCAATGGTGCAAGCATTGAGTAGAGCACATTTGTTCACTATTTTTATAAAATCTTCTCCCTACTTTATAATATGTGAAAAAGAGTTCAATTAGATGGAGCTTTTTGCTATAATGAGGGGAGAAAAATCAGACAGGAGATCGACATGTCAGAACCATTATTTTTACAATCAGTTATGCAAGAAAAAATCTGGGGTGGAACCAAGCTACGTGATGAGTTTGGTTACGACATCCCAAGTGAAAAAATCGGAGAATATTGGGCCATCTCAGCCCATCCAAATGGAGTCTCTAAAGTTTCCAATGGTCGTTTTGAGGGGACAGACCTAGCTACTTTGTATGCAGAACACCGTGAATTGTTTGGCAATCGTCCAGAACCTGTATTTCCACTGTTGACCAAGATTCTGGATGCCAACGACTGGCTCAGTGTACAAGTTCACCCAGACGATGCCTATGGACTAGAGCATGAAGGCGAGCTTGGAAAAACAGAATGCTGGTATATTATCGCTGCAGACGAAGGTTCAGAGATTATCTACGGTCACAATGCCAAGTCAAAAGAAGAACTCCGCCAGCAAATCGAGGACAAGAATTGGGATGCCTTGTTGACAAAAGTACCAGTTAAAGCTGGAGATTTCTTCTATGTGCCAAGTGGCACTATGCATGCTATTGGTGCGGGCATCTTGATTCTTGAAACCCAGCAGTCTAGTGACACCACCTATCGTGTCTATGACTTTGACCGTAAGGATGATAATGGTAACTTGCGTGAACTTCACCTTGAAAAATCCATTGATGTCTTGAACATTGGTGAGCCTGCAAATAGCCGTCCTGTAACTGTTAAAGCAGATGATTTGCGTTCCACTCTCCTTGTATCCAATGATTTCTTTGCAGTTTACAAGTGGGAAATTACTGGAAAAGTTGACTTCGAAAAGACAGCTGACTACAGCTTGTTTAGTGTCTTAGCTGGTCAAGGTCAACTGACTGTTGACGGAAAAAACTATCCAATCCAAAAAGGTAGCCACTTTATCCTACCAAGTGATGTTGAAGCTTGGACCTTGGAAGGACAAGATTTGGAATTGATTGTTAGCCATCCATAAAAAAGAAAGGGCCTGAGTTCATTACTCAAGTCCTTTTTGATTACATAAATTGGGCGATAAAGACCACGATGATGATGATTGGAATGATGAAACGAAGAAGGAAGAGCCAGATTTGGAACAGTCCCTGTTTCCATGCTTTTTCATCGAGATGAAGTTCCTCCATTGCAAGAGCCTTTTTAAAGATATAGCCTGTAAAAAGTGAAAGGCAGAGAGCTCCAAATGGCATGAGGAGATTGGAAACCAAGAAGTCCATAGCGTCAAAGAAGGTCTTCCCAAAGATGTGAACATCCGCCATGACACCGTAAGATAGGGCTGAAGGAATTCCAAATACGAAGGTCAAGATTCCTAAAATGGCACTCCATTTGGCACGTTTGCTGTTATTCTGATTGGTGATATTTCCCACATTGATTTCCAGCATGACGACAGAAGAAGTGACCGTCGCAAAGAGGAAGAGCAAGAGGAAAAGGATGTAGAAAATGGTTCCAAAAGGCATCTTGTCAAAGAGTTGAGGCAAGACGATAAAGAGCAAGCTCGGTCCCCCTTCAGACTGGATATTGAAGGCTGACATAGCTGGGAAAATGGCTAGACCTGCCATGATGGATACCGAGATATTCATGGCTACGATGGAAATCCCTGACTGGACTAGATTGGTTTTCTTATCCAAATAAGAAGCATAGGTCAGCATGGCTGTCACCCCTAGTGAGAGGGCAAAGAAAGATTGTCCCAGAGCATAGAGGAGACCAGCACTTGTCAGCTTAGAGAAGTCTGGTTTTAGGAAGTAAAGAACCCCTTCCATGGCATTTGGCAAACTGAGAGAGCGCCCAATGATGACAACAAAGATGATAAAGAGCAGGGGCATCATGACCTTTGAAGCTCTTTCAATCCCTTTTTGAACTCCACGTGATACAATAAAGATATTCAATAAGATAAAGGCTGCTTGAGCTCCAAGCGCAATGGCTGGATTTGAAATGATTGAAGTAAATAACTGAGCATAATCACCTGTTCCGCTATGTTGGAACAATTTCCCAAACTCAATGCCTAGATAGACTAGAATCCATCCTCCAATAACACTGTAGAAAGATAAGAGGATAAAGAGGGCAAAGGCACCAATCCAACCGATAAAGTTGTACTTGCTATTCTCACCAAGTTTTCCAAAGGTTTTAATCCCAGAGACACCAGCGCTTCGGCCAAGGGCAAATTCAGCAAGGAGAAGTGGGAAACCGATTAAAATAGTGGAGATGAGAAAGACAAGTAAAAAGCCTCCTCCACCGTTAGCAGCAGTCATGTAGGGAAACTTCCAAACGGCTCCAAGTCCAATGGCTGAACCAGCAGATGCTAGGATAAAGCCCAGTTTAGAACCCCATTGCGATTTTTCAGACATAGTTAAACTCCTAAAATTAATGTTACAAAAGAAAAAGCTACTGCCCTTGGCAAATAGCCTCATAAGTGCTCAAAATGAGCCTTTCTTTTGATTGATAGACTTGACTATCCTATCATGTTTTCTAAGGTCTGTCAAGAAAACCATTTTCAGGATTTTAGACCTTTCTCTAACAGTTTAAAAAATCTCACAAAAACACTTGACTCTGACCTAGGGGGAGGGGTTATACTATCAATGTAATACTCTTCGAAAATCAAATTCAAACCACGTCAGCGTCGCCTTACCGTACTCAAGTACAGCCTGCGGCTAGCTTCCTAGTTTGCTCTTTGATTTTCATTGAGTATAAGGAGGAAATCATGTACCATATAAAAGAAGCTGCCCAGCTTTCGGGTGTCTCTGTCAAGACCCTGCATCACTACGACAAGATAGGACTCTTAGTTCCTTTAAAGTTAGAAAACGGTTATCGAACCTACAGTCAGGAGGATTTGGAACGTCTTCAGGTTATTCTTTATTACAAATATCTAGGCTTTTCTTTAGAAAAAATAGCAGAGCTGTTAAAGGAAGAAAGGACAGATTTATTGCCTCATTTGACCAGGCAGTTGGACTATTTGACTCGAGAGAGGGAACATCTGGATACCTTGATTTCCACCTTGCAAAAAACCATTCAAGAACAAAAAGGAGAAAGAGAAATGAGCATTCAAGAGAAATTCGCAGGATTTAACTATCAAGACCATCAAAAATACCACCAAGAGGCGGTAGAGAAGTATGGACAAGAAGTCATGGACCAAGCTCTCGAACGTCAAAAAGGTCACGAAGATGAGGCTACGGCGGCCTTCAACCAAGTTTTTCGAACCTTGGCACAAAATCTTCAAGCTGGTTTACCTGCAACAGCAATAGAAAACCAAGAGCAAGCAGTCAAGCTCTTGCAAGCCATCCGTACTTATGGATTTGATTGTTCTGTTGAGGTATTCGGTCATATCGGCAAAGGCTACGTATATAACCCAGAGTTTAAAGAAAATATTGATAAGTTTGGACCTGGTACAGCCCAGTATACATCAGATGTAATTGCCCACTATGTCCAAACTCAGACAAAATAAAATCGGAGGAGTATTCTTCCGATTTTTACTAAATTCAAGCACTACTTGCTTAATAATTTTTCTACTACATTTAGTTTTCGCATGGTCAAATCTACATTAAAAAGCTTTTCAAGATAGTTGGTATGGAGTTTCTTTTGTTTTGCAGTTCTAGGGAGATAGAGGTAAAGACAATGGTTACCGATACAAATTTCTTCTTCACCGTAATCAATTTTTAATTTTTCTAAAGGGAGGCTTTGAATAGGTTCTTGATAAAAAATCACGTGTACACGGTCATAAAGATAGTGTTCTTCAAACGGGTTTTCTTGGACAATTTTTGTAAAATTACTTTTGTTCTTGATTACCATTTTTAAGTCAGCACCAATTTTTTCCTTTATTAGAGCGTGAACCTGTTCTCGTATTTCCTCTAAGGTCAAGTCACTTTCAAGAATGATATTTCCACTTTGAATATAAGTTCGAACTTGTTGAAACCCAGCTTCTATTAAAATATCTACTAAATAAGACATTTTTGGGATAGCATTTTTTCCATTAGGAGTAACACCTCTTAGTAAAATAATATGTTCCAAAGGACTTCCTTTCTTATTTGGTATTTTAGTCATTCAATTATTTATATATTTGATTTGAGCCTGCCACCCAGCCAGTGCAGAGGGCTGAAGTGATGTTAAATCCCCCTGTGTGGGCATTGATATCCATGACTTCGCCTGCGAAGTGGAGGCCAGGGACCAGCTTACTTTCAAGGGTTTTAGGGTTGATTTCCTTGAGACTGACCCCACCCTTGGTAACAAAAGATTTAGCTAAGGACATTTTTCCTGTTACTGGGATTTTTAATTCCTTGATGGATTTAATGAGCTGTGCTCGTTCCTTTTCAGTCAACTGTTTGACTTTGTCAGGATATCCTTTCACAAAAAATTCAGCCAAGCGTTCTGGAAGCACAGTTTTCAAAGCATTCTTCAAGGATTTTTCACGATTCTCTTCTAGAAATGCAGCCAAGTACTTCTCAGAAAGTTGAGGTAAGACATCCAGTGAGAGAAGCTCCCCACCCTTGACAAAGCTGGACATACGCAGGGCAGCAGGACCTGACAAACCAAAGTGGGTAAAGAGTAAATCATGAGTGATGACATGCTTGCCATAGCTTAGGGTCACATCATCTAGTGAAATCCCCTGCAAGGCCTTATGAGGAAAATCTGTCAATAAAGGGCTTTCAGCTGCCTCAAGCTCGGTAATAGTGTGCTTAAAGTGGCGGGCAATCTCGTGACCAAAACCAGTTGAACCAGTCGAAGGATAGGACTTTCCACCAGTTGTGACAATGAGTTTCTCACAAGTGAAGGTTTGGTCTGCGGACTTAAGGACAAACTGGTCGTCTATTTTTTTAACCGAAACAATTTCGGTTTGAGTAGCAACTTGGCCACCTAGTTCAGTAATTTTCTTTTCCAAGGCCTCGATAATAGTGCGAGACTTGTCACTAGCAGGAAAGACGCGTCCGTGGTCTTCAACCTTAAGTTTAACACCATTTTCCGTAAAAAAGTTGATGATATCATGGTTATCAAACTGAGAGAAAACACTGTATAGAAAGCGTCCGTTCCCAGGAATACCAGCTAGCAGGTCATCTAGAGTTCCGTTGTTAGTTACATTGCAGCGTCCCCCACCAGTACCAGCTAATTTTTTTCCAAGTTTTCGATTTTTTTCGATGAGGAGGGTTTTCTGTCCATAAAAGCTACTCGAAATCGTAGCCATCATACCAGCAGGACCTCCACCGATGACAATAGTATCAAAATGTTTCATAGCTCTATTGTACCACAAAAAAACAAGAGATGAAGTCACCTCTTGTCAAGAATGTAATTAGTCAATTTCATATCCCATCAGCAAACCGCCATCTTCTGCATAGAAACTGCAGAGACCAGAGGTTGGGAGAATCTTGATATCCGCTTGTGGGAAGGTTTCACGGATTAGCTCTGAAAGTTGCTGACAACATTTTTCGTTATTGCGTTGGGCCATGACAATACGGCCACCAGCATATCCAGCTTTTATCAACTCCTCATAGGCTGCCTGAATCGATTTCTTTGCTCCTCTTGCTTTTTGTAGCAATTCAAGGGTTCCAGTTTCACTAGCTTCTCCGACCATACGGATGTTGAGAAGGCCAACGACCGTACCGATAAGTTTGCTCAAACGGCCGTTTTTCACCAAATTATCGACTTTTGCTAGGACAAAGAGCAACTTGGTTTTTTCTTGATAGGCAGTGATAGCTTCAACTACTTCTTCAAAAGATAAGCCCTGGTCAATCAAGTCATTTAATTTTTCTACGAGTAAGTCAACTTCCCCACCAGCAGACAAACTATCAATCACATGAATCTTAGTATCAGGATGGTCTTCCAGATAAATATTCTTAGCCAGTTGAGCACTATTGTGACTACCAGAAAGAGTACCAGTGACGGTTACTAGGAAAATGTTTTTGGCTCCTTCAAATGCTCGCAAATAATCATCTGGGCTTGGACAAGCTGATTTTGAAGCTTTTGCGGTTGCATACATGGTTTCCATCATTTGGTCAATGTCAAGACTGGAATCATCAACAAAGACCTGATCAGCTACTTGAATGGTTAAGGGAACACTCACAAAAGTCGTGTCAATAGCTGGTGTTGCCAGCTGACGATAATCACAACCAGAGTCAGCAATAATCTTCCAAGTCATAGAAATTCTCCATCTTTGTCAGTTATACATTGACAAAGGTTCTGTCTTTTTTTACAATTATATCATGAAAACCCTTGAAACAAAAGCCTCATCCGTCTGTTGTGACAAGTAGAAAGAAAATGTTATGTCTGAACGTAGAATCTCTGAAAAATCTCTTGAAAATCTCAGAAAATCAAACCAAGAATCCAATTTATTAACTAGAGAAGCCATCGAAACAGCCCTCTTGCAACTCTTGGAAAAAAAGGACTTGACCAAGATTAGTATTTCTGAATTGGTCAAACGTGCAGGCGTTTCTCGTGCGGCCTTTTATCGAAATTATGATTCCAAAGAGGAGATTTTAGAAAGTGTCTTTAAACGAACTGTCCACAATATTATGGAACAGCTGCATCATTACGATTTAAAGACAGACCTTTATCTGGTCTGGGTTCACCTTTTCCGGGAGGCCAGAAAGGAAGCCAGAGTGATTCAATTGGCCTTGGATTACCATCTGGAAAAAATCTTTGTCCAAGCCATGCAGGAATTTCTAGAAAAATACCATGGGAAATCAAAAGGTGTCAGCTCTTATCTTCATTCCTTCTGGAGCTCAGCCATCGTCTCTGTCCTACTAAAATGGATCAAGGATGGCATGAAGGTACCTGCTGAAAAGATTGCGGATTTAGGTTTACCATTTTTTAAAAAATAGAGAAAAAGGAGAAAAGAGATGACTGAAAAAAGACTGGCCTGGGATGAGTATTTTGCAGCCCAAGCCCTATTGATTGCCAATCGTTCCACTTGTAAACGTGCCAAAGTGGGCGCAATTCTGGTAAAGGATAATAAGGTAATTTCCACTGGTTACAATGGTTCGGTGTCAGGGACTGAGCATTGTATTGACCACGAATGTCTGGTCATTGAAGGTCACTGTGTTCGCACCCTTCATGCTGAAGTTAATGCCATTCTCCAAGGTGCAGAACGTGGAGTTCCCAAAGGCTTTACAGCTTATGTAACCCATTTTCCTTGTCTGAACTGTACAAAACAATTGCTTCAGGTCGGTTGCAAGCGCGTGGTTTATATCAACCAGTACCGAATGGATGACTATGCCCAATACCTTTATCAAGAAAAAGGGACAGAATTGACCCATTTACCACTTGAGACCGTACAGGCAGCTCTTAAAGAGGCAGATTTAATGTAAAAATTATCAAAAATAAATGGTTTAGAAAGATTTTTAAACCGTTTTTTGGTATAATAAGAAGAATAAATTGAAAGAAGGAATTCCAAAAATGGGAAAAATTGAAGTTATTAATCATCCACTGATTCAACACAAATTGTCGATCTTGCGTCGTACAGATACTTCTACAAAAGCTTTCCGTGAGCTAGTAGATGAGATTGCAATGTTGATGGGGTATGAAGTACTTCGTGATCTTCCACTAGAAGATGTGGAAATCGAAACACCAATTACAAAAACAGTTCAAAAACAATTGGCTGGTAAGAAATTGGCCATCGTTCCAATCTTACGTGCAGGTATCGGGATGGTTGATGGTCTCTTGAGCTTGGTTCCAGCTGCTAAAGTTGGCCACATCGGTATGTACCGTGATGAAGAAACCCTTCAACCAGTTGAGTACTTGGTGAAATTGCCTGAGGACATTGACCAACGTCAAATTTTTGTAGTAGACCCAATGTTGGCAACAGGTGGTTCAGCAATCTTGGCTGTTGATTCCCTTAAAAAACGTGGCGCATCAAATATCAAATTTGTCTGCCTTGTATCTGCTCCAGAAGGTGTAAAAGCCCTTCAAGAAGCTCATCCAGATGTAGAAATCTTTACAGCAGCCTTGGATGAACGTTTGAACGAACACGGTTATATCGTTCCAGGTCTTGGAGATGCTGGAGACCGCTTGTTCGGTACAAAATAAATTAAAAAGAGATTGACTTGGAAAAGTATTTCCAGTCGTGAAAGGAGGTTGAATTTTTGTTTCTGTCTGATGAAAACAGAGCAAAAATTTGACCTTTTTTGACCAAGATATTATAATAGTCTTATCTTCAGTCATTTGACCAACAAAAATAAAACTCAAAAGGAGAAATGAATGATTCCTGTAGTTATTGAACAAACAAGCCGTGGAGAACGTTCCTACGATATTTACTCACGTCTTCTCAAAGACCGCATCATTATGCTGACAGGCCCAGTTGAAGACAACATGGCCAACTCAGTTATTGCCCAATTGCTTTTTTTGGATGCCCAAGATAGTACAAAAGATATTTACCTTTACGTCAATACACCTGGTGGTTCCGTTTCAGCAGGTTTGGCAATCGTTGATACTATGAACTTTATCAAGGCAGATGTCCAAACCATCGTTATGGGGATGGCAGCATCTATGGGTACTGTCATCGCATCAAGTGGAGCAAAAGGCAAACGTTTCATGCTTCCAAATGCCGAATACATGATCCACCAACCAATGGGTGGTACAGGTGGTGGTACTCAACAAACTGATATGGCTATCGCTGCAGAACACTTGCTTAAAACTCGTAACACCTTGGAAAAAATCTTGGCTGAAAATTCAGGTCAGTCCATTGAAAAAGTCCATGCAGATGCAGAACGTGATAACTGGATGAGTGCCCAAGAAACACTTGAATATGGCTTTATTGATGAAATCATGGCCAACAATTCGTTGAATTAATGATGAAAGAAGGCAAGCTCGACTGGGTTTGCTTTTTTTGGTATAATAAGGAGAAATGTCTTAGAAAGAGGATTTATCATGTTTGAAAAAGTCAATCGATCTGGCTTGATTATCTATCTTTACTATAATCGTGATGCCAAAAAACTGCAGGATTATGGAGATATTACCTATCATTCCAAGAAACATCGTTACTTACAACTCTATGTTCCAACTCAAGAAGTGGAGCAATTGGTCGGACACTTGAGCAAGGAGAAATTTATCAAAAAAGTGAGAGTTTGTCATATCCAAGAGCTGGAAACACCCTTTGTGGGCAATCTTTATCGAGAGGAAAACGTTATCATTGAAAAAGTTCAAGAAAAGTGTTGACAATTTTCTGATAATTCGGTATATTCTTAACATGCTATTTATTTAAGAAATAAGGAGACAAAAAAGATGAAGAAAAAATTTGCCCTATCGTTTGTGGCTCTTGCAAGTGTAGCACTTCTTGCAGCCTGTGGAGAAGTGAAGTCTGGAGCGTCAAACGCTGCTGGTAACTCAGTAGATGAAAAGACAATCAAAATCGGATTTAACTTCGAAGAAACTGGTGCCGTAGCAGCCTACGGAACATCTGAACAAAAAGGTGCCCAACTTGCTGTTGATGAAATCAATGCTGCAGGTGGTATTGATGGAAAACAAATCGAAGTAGTCGATAAAGATAACAAGTCTGAAACAGCAGAGGCTGCTTCAGTAACAACTAACCTTGTAACCCAATCTAAAGTATCAGCAATCGTAGGACCTGCGACATCTGGTGCAACTGCAGCTGCGGTAGCGAACGCTACAAAAGCAGGTGTTCCATTGATTTCACCAAGTGCGACTCAAGATGGATTGACTAAAGGTCAAGATTACCTCTTTATCGGAACTTTCCAAGATAGCTTCCAAGGAAAAATTATCTCAAACT
Organism: Streptococcus mitis; assembly: GCF_946190065.1. Classification (GTDB taxonomy): domain Bacteria; phylum Bacillota; class Bacilli; order Lactobacillales; family Streptococcaceae; genus Streptococcus; species Streptococcus mitis_DE. The sequence goes on along the minus strand of NZ_CAMHZD010000004.1, from coordinate 89,652 downwards.
ATGTTACTGAGAAATTGCAAGCTAAGAAAGTTGTTCTTTACACTGACAATGCCAGCGACTATGCTAAAGGTATTGCCAAAGCCTTCCGTGAAGCTTATAAAGGTGAAATCGTTGCAGATGAAACTTTCGTAGCAGGTGACACAGACTTCCAAGCAGCCCTTACAAAAATGAAAGGGAAAGACTTTGATGCTATCATCGTCCCTGGTTACTACACTGAAGCTGGTAAAATTGTAAACCAAGCGCGTGGTATGGGAATTGATAAACCAATCGTTGGTGGTGATGGATTCAACGGTGAAGAGTTTGTACAACAAGCAACTGCTGAAAAAGCATCAAACATCTACTTTATCTCAGGCTTCTCAACTACTGTAGAAGTTTCAGCTAAAGCAAAAGCTTTCCTTGATGCTTACCGTGCTAAGTACAACGAAGAGCCTTCAACATTTGCAGCCTTGGCTTATGACTCAGTTCACCTTGTAGCAAACGCAGCAAAAGGTGCTAAAAACTCAGGTGAAATCAAGGATAACCTTGCTAAAACAAAAGATTTTGAAGGTGTAACTGGTCAAACAAGCTTCGATGCAGACCACAACACAGTCAAAACTGCTTACATGATGACCATGAACAATGGTAAGGTTGAAGCAGCAGAAGTTGTAAAACCATAATAGAAAAATGTTGAAATAGGGAATGAGCCTCTGACTCACTCCCTGTTTCGGTGTTTAAGAACCTATCAAAAAGTGAGGGGAAACCCTCAAAATTATAAATAGAAAGAGTGAATCTTATGCTCCAACAACTAGTAAATGGTTTGATTCTAGGTAGTGTTTATGCGCTGTTAGCCCTAGGATATACCATGGTTTACGGAATTATCAAGCTCATCAACTTCGCCCACGGTGATATTTATATGATGGGAGCCTTTATCGGTTATTTCTTGATTAATTCTTTCCAAATGAATTTCTTTGTAGCTCTTATTGTAGCTATGTTAGCGACAGCCATTCTTGGTGTCGTGATTGAGTTCCTTGCTTACCGACCTTTGCGTCACTCTACTCGTATTGCTGTTTTGATTACAGCTATTGGGGTTTCTTTCCTATTGGAATATGGGATGGTCTATCTGGTTGGTGCTAATACCCGTGCCTTCCCTCAAGCGATTCAAACAGTTCGCTATGATTTGGGACCAGTTAGCCTAACAAACGTGCAGTTAATGATTTTGGCCATTTCCTTGATTTTGATGATTTTGTTACAAGTCATTGTCCAAAAGACTAAGATGGGGAAAGCCATGCGTGCAGTATCCGTAGATAGCGATGCAGCGCAATTGATGGGGATCAATGTAAACCGTACTATCAGCTTTACCTTCGCTTTGGGGTCAGCTCTTGCGGGTGCGGCTGGTGTTCTGATTGCCCTTTATTATAACTCTCTTGAGCCTTTGATGGGGGTTACTCCAGGTCTTAAGTCTTTCGTTGCCGCAGTACTTGGTGGTATCGGAATTATTCCTGGTGCGGCTCTTGGTGGCTTTGTGATTGGTCTATTGGAAACCTTTGCGACAGCCTTTGGAATGTCAGACTTCCGTGATGCCATTGTTTATGGAATCCTGTTGTTGATCTTGATTGTCCGCCCAGCAGGTATTCTTGGTAAAAATGTGAAAGAGAAGGTGTAAACGATGAAAGAAAATTTAAAAGTTAATATTCTATGGTTACTCCTTTTGTTAGCTGGCTATGGCTTGATTAGTGTATTGGTTTCAGTTGGAGTACTAAACCTATTCTATGTACAGATTTTACAACAAATTGGAATTAATATTATTCTGGCTGTTGGTCTCAACTTAATCGTTGGTTTTTCAGGCCAATTTTCACTTGGTCATGCTGGTTTCATGGCGATTGGTGCCTATGCAGCAGCTATTATTGGTTCTAAATCACCAACCTACGGTGCCTTCTTTGGAGCTATGCTTGTAGGGGCTTTGCTTTCAGGAGCAGTTGCCTTGCTTGTCGGAATTCCAACCTTGCGCTTGAAGGGGGACTATCTTGCGGTAGCGACTCTAGGTGTTTCTGAAATTATCCGTATCTTTATCATCAATGGCGGAAGCCTTACAAATGGTGCGGCAGGTATCTTGGGAATTCCTAACTTTACAACTTGGCAAATGGTTTACTTCTTTGTCGTGATTACAACTATTGCAACCTTGAACTTCTTGCGTAGTCCAATTGGTCGTTCAACCCTTTCTGTTCGTGAGGATGAAATCGCTGCTGAGTCAGTTGGGGTTAATACGACTAAAATTAAAATCATCGCCTTTGTCTTTGGTGCCATTACTGCAAGTATTGCAGGGTCACTTCAGGCAGGATTTATCGGTTCAGTTGTACCGAAAGATTACACTTTCATCAACTCAATCAATGTTTTGATTATTGTTGTATTTGGTGGACTTGGTTCCATTACAGGTGCAATCGTTTCAGCTATTGTCCTTGGAATTTTGAATATGCTTCTCCAAGATGTTGCTAGCGTGCGTATGATTATCTACGCTTTGGCTCTGGTATTGGTAATGATTTTCAGACCAGGTGGACTCCTTGGAACATGGGAATTGAGCCTATCACGTTTCTTTAAAAAATCTAAGAAGGAGGAACAAAACTAATGGCATTACTTGAAGTAAAACAGTTAACCAAACATTTTGGCGGTCTAACAGCTGTTGGAGATGTGACTCTTGAATTGAACGAAGGGGAATTGGTTGGACTAATCGGTCCAAACGGAGCTGGGAAAACCACCCTTTTCAACCTCTTGACGGGTGTCTATGAACCAAGTGAGGGAACAGTAACACTAGATGGTCACCTTTTGAATGGGAAGGCACCTTATAAGATTGCTTCTTTGGGACTTGGACGTACTTTCCAAAATATCCGTCTCTTTAAAGATTTAACAGTTTTGGACAATGTTTTGATTGCTTTTGGCAACCATCACAAACAACATGTTTTTGCTAGTTTCTTACGCTTACCAACTTTTTACAAGAGTGAAAAAGAATTAAAAGCTAAAGCTTTGGAATTATTGAAAATCTTTGATTTAGATGGTGATGCAGAGACTCTTGCTAAAAACCTCGCCTACGGACAACAACGTCGTTTGGAAATTGTTCGTGCCCTTGCTACGGAACCTAAAATTCTCTTTTTAGATGAACCAGCAGCAGGTATGAACCCACAGGAAACAGCGGAATTGACTGAGTTAATTCGTCGTATCAAAGATGAATTTAAGATTACGATCATGCTGATTGAACACGATATGAATCTGGTCATGGAAGTAACAGAACGCATCTATGTACTTGAATACGGTCGTTTAATCGCTCAAGGAACTCCAGACGAAATTAAGACCAATAAACGCGTTATCGAAGCTTATCTAGGAGGTGAAGCCTAATGTCTATGTTAAAAGTTGAAAATCTTTCTGTGCATTACGGTATGATCCAAGCAGTCCGTGATGTAAGCTTTGAAGTTAATGAAGGAGAAGTTGTTTCCCTTATCGGTGCCAATGGTGCAGGTAAGACAACTATTCTCCGTACCTTGTCTGGTTTGGTTAGACCAAGTTCAGGAAAAATTGAATTTTTAGGTCAAGAAATCCAAAAAATGCCAGCTCAGAAAATCGTAGCTGGTGGACTTTCACAAGTTCCAGAAGGACGCCATGTCTTCCCTGGCTTGACTGTGATGGAAAATCTTGAAATGGGGGCTTTCTTAAAGAAAAATCGTGAAGAAAATCAAGCTAACTTGAAGAAAGTTTTCTCACGCTTCCCACGTCTTGAAGAACGAAAGAACCAAGATGCAGCCACTCTTTCAGGAGGGGAACAACAAATGCTTGCCATGGGACGCGCTCTTATGTCAACACCAAAACTTCTTCTTTTAGATGAACCATCAATGGGACTTGCTCCAATATTTATCCAAGAAATTTTTGATATCATTCAAGATATCCAGAAACAAGGTACAACCGTCCTCTTGATTGAACAAAATGCCAATAAGGCACTCGCAATCTCTGACCGAGGCTATGTACTGGAAACAGGAAAAATCGTCCTATCAGGAACAGGAAAAGAACTCGCTTCATCAGAAGAAGTCAGAAAAGCATATCTAGGTGGCTAAAACAATCCAGTGGATTGTTTTAGTCGGCAGATGAAGATTGCGAAGTAATCCTCATTAATAGTCCGGGGGACCTTTTTAGTTGACATATTTAGATTGCAAACAAATCTACATCTACACTGAAAGATGAATTTCTAATAATTGAAAAATCGAATGAAAGGTATCTTACCTTCATTCATAGAGCTCGATTTCAGAGCTCTTTTTGCTAGCTTATTCATACTTTTCTGAATTTTGAAAAAGAAATGTAAGCGTTTGATAGATTTACAAAAAGATTGTATAATAGGGATAAGAATAGAAAAGGAGAAGTCTCATGGCAGTTAAAGATTTTATGACCCGCAAGGTAGTTTATATTAGTCCAGATACAACAGTATCTCATGCAGCAGATTTGATGAGAGAGCAAGGTTTGCACCGCTTGCCTGTTATCGAAAATGATCAATTAGTTGGTTTGGTAACTGAGGGAACCATTGCGCAAGCTAGCCCCTCAAAAGCAACAAGTCTTTCTATCTATGAGATGAACTATCTTCTGAATAAGACCAAAGTAAAAGATGTAATGATTCGAGATGTTGTTACTGTCTCAGGCTATGCTAGTCTAGAAGATGCAACTTATCTGATGCTGAAAAACAAGATTGGTATTCTTCCTGTTGTTGATAACCATCAAGTCTATGGTGTTATTACGGACCGTGACGTTTTCCAAGCCTTTCTTGAAATTGCTGGTTACGGTGAAGAAGGAATTCGTGTGCGCTTTGTTACGGAAAATGAAGTTGGTGTTCTTGGAAAAATTGTTTCTTTGATTGTAGAAGAAAATTTGAATATCTCTCATACAGTCAATATTCCGCGTAAGGATGGTAAGGTCATTATCGAAGTTCAAATCGATGGATCAATCGATTTACCAGCCTTGAAAGAAAAATTTGAATCAGAGAATATTCAAGTAGAAGAAATCACTCGTACTTCAGCAAAAGTCTTGTAAGAAGGGAAGCCGAAAGGCTTCTTTTTACGTGCAATAAGGGATTAGAGCAAAAGATGGAAAGAAATGATAGATTATGGTATAATAAAACGATACAACAAAGGAGTATTTATGGACATTTCAGAAATTCGTCAGAAAATTGACGCCAATCGTGAAAAATTAGCTTCTTTCAGGGGGTCTCTTTGACCTCGAAGGTTTAGAGGAAGAGATTGCCATCTTGGAAAACAAGATGACAGAACCTGATTTTTGGAACGATAATATCGCGGCCCAAAAAACGTCGCAAGAATTAAATGAATTAAAAAACACCTACAACACTTTCCACAAAATGGAAGAGTTGCAGGATGAAGTCGAAATTTTATTGGACTTTTTAGCTGAAGATGAGTCTGTGCATGAAGAATTGGTTGAACAGTTGTCAGAGCTGGATAAGATGATGACCAGTTACGAAATGACCCTTCTCTTGTCAGAACCTTATGACCATAATAATGCCATCTTGGAAATCCATCCAGGATCCGGTGGTACAGAGGCTCAAGACTGGGGTGATATGTTGCTTCGTATGTACACTCGCTATGGAAATGCTAAAGGCTTTAAAGTAGAAGTCTTGGATTACCAAGCAGGAGATGAAGCTGGTATCAAGTCAGTAACCTTATCATTTGAAGGACCTAATGCCTATGGTCTTCTCAAGTCAGAAATGGGGGTACACCGTTTGGTGCGAATTTCACCATTTGACTCTGCTAAACGTCGCCATACCTCTTTCACATCTGTAGAAGTGATGCCTGAGCTGGATGATACTATTGAAGTGGAAATCCGTGAAGATGATATCAAGATGGACACCTTCCGTTCAGGTGGTGCTGGTGGACAAAACGTCAATAAGGTTTCAACAGGTGTACGTTTAACACACATTCCAACTGGGACTGTTGTCCAGTCAACGGTCGATCGTACCCAGTATGGAAATAGAGATCGTGCCATGAAGATGTTGCAGGCTAAGCTCTATCAAATGGAGCAAGAAAAGAAAGCAGCGGAAGTTGATTCCCTCAAGGGTGAGAAAAAGGAAATCACATGGGGAAGCCAAATCCGTTCATATGTTTTTACGCCATATACTATGGTAAAAGATCACCGAACTAGCTTTGAAGTTGCACAAGTAGATAAGGTTATGGATGGAGACCTAGATGGTTTTATTGATGCCTATCTCAAGTGGAGAATCAGCTAAGATAGAAAGGAACTCACATGTCAATTATTGAAATGAGAGATGTCGTCAAAAAGTATGATAACGGAACGACTGCCCTACGTGGTGTTTCGGTAAGCGTTCAACCAGGGGAATTTGTTTACATCGTAGGACCTTCAGGAGCTGGGAAATCAACCTTTATTCGTTCTTTGTATCGCGAAGTAAAAATCGAAAAAGGAAGCTTATCTGTTGCTGGTTTTAATCTGGTTAAAATTAAAAAGAAAGATGTTCCTCTCCTACGTCGTAGTGTTGGGGTTGTCTTCCAAGATTATAAACTGTTACCAAAGAAAACCGTTTATGAAAATATTGCTTATGCAATGGAGGTAATTGGAGAAAGTCGCCGTAATATCAAAAAACGTGTTATGGAAGTTTTAGACTTGGTTGGATTGAAGCATAAGGTTCGTTCTTTCCCAAATGAACTTTCGGGGGGAGAACAACAGCGTATTGCGATAGCGCGTGCTATTGTAAATAATCCAAAAGTATTGATTGCGGACGAACCAACAGGAAACTTGGACCCAGATAATTCATGGGAAATTATGAATTTGTTGGAACGCATCAATCTCCAAGGTACAACTGTCTTGATGGCGACCCACAACAGTCAGATTGTAAATACCTTGCGCCACCGTGTCATTGCCATTGAAAATGGCCGTGTCGTTCGTGACGAAGCTAAAGGAGAATATGGATACGATGATTAGTAGATTTTTTCGTCATTTATTTGAATCATTAAAAAGTTTGAAACGAAATGGCTGGATGACAGTAGCAGCTGTCAGTTCGGTTATGATTACTTTGACTTTAGTTGCAATATTTGCATCTGTTATCTTTAATACGGCTAAACTCGCTACAGATATTGAAAACAATGTCCGAGTAATGGTATATATTCGTAAGGACGTAGCTGACAATAGTGAGACCATTGAAAAAGAAGGTCAAACTGTTACAAATAATGACTACCATAAGGTATACGATGCTTTGAAAGGTATGTCAACTGTTAAAAGTGTTACCTTTTCAAGTAAAGAAGAACAATATGAAAAGTTGACCGAAACAATGGGGGACAACTGGAAAATCTTTGAAGGAGATGCCAATCCTCTCTATGATGCATATATTGTTGACACCAACACGCCAAGCGATGTAAAGACAGTAGCAGAAGAGGCTAAGAAAATTGAAGGTGTATCAGAAGTTCAAGATGGTGGTGCTAATACAGAACGCTTGTTTAAGTTAGCCTCATTTATTCGTGTCTGGGGACTAGTTATCGCGGGATTATTGATTTTCATTGCGGTGTTCTTGATTTCTAATACTATTCGTATCACCATTATTTCACGAAGCCGTGAAATTCAAATCATGCGTTTAGTAGGTGCTAAGAACGGCTATATCCGCGGACCTTTCTTGCTTGAAGGTGCCTTCATCGGTTTGCTTGGAGCAACCCTTCCATCAGTTTTGGTATTTATTGTCTATAAAATGGTTTACCAATCGGTTAATAAGTCATTGGTTGGTCAGAACCTTTCAATGATATCACCAGAGGTATTCAGTCCACTTATGATTGCTCTATTATTTGTGATTGGAATTTTTATCGGTTCAATCGGATCAGGAATTTCAATGCGCCGATTCCTGAAAATCTAAAATAAAATAGAATTATATTTGAGGAGATTTTGATATCTCCTTTTTTACTACAAAAATTTTAGAAAAAAGTCTACTTTTTTTTATAAAAGCCTTTACAAAAAAAATTAAAGTGGTATAATTGAATTATAGAAAGTGCAAACGTTTTCGTAAAACGTTTGCCTAAATAAAAATAAAGGAGATTTGAATGATGAAAGATACATTCAAAAATGTCTTGTCTTTCGAATTTTGGCAAAAATTCGGTAAGGCTTTGATGGTGGTTATCGCCGTTATGCCGGCTGCTGGTTTGATGATTTCAATCGGTAAGTCTATCGTGATGATTAACCCAACCTTTGCACCACTTGTAATCACAGGTGGAATTCTTGAGCAAATCGGTTGGGGGGTTATCGGTAACCTTCACATTTTGTTTGCCCTAGCCATTGGAGGTAGCTGGGCTAAAGAACGTGCTGGTGGTGCTTTCGCCGCTGGTCTTGCCTTCATCTTGATTAACCGTATTACTGGTACAATCTTTGGTGTATCAGGTGATATGTTGAAAAATCCAGATGCTATGGTAACTACTCTATTCGGTGGTTCAATCAAAGTTGCTGATTACTTTATCAGTGTTCTTGAAGCTCCAGCCTTGAACATGGGTGTATTCGTAGGGATTATCTCAGGTTTTGTAGGGGCAACTGCTTACAACAAATACTACAATTTCCGTAAACTTCCTGATGCACTTTCATTCTTCAACGGGAAACGTTTCGTACCATTTGTAGTTATTCTTCGTTCAGCAATCGCTGCAATTCTACTTGCTGCATTCTGGCCAGTAGTTCAAACAGGTATCAATAGCTTTGGTATCTGGATTGCTAACTCACAAGAAACTGCTCCAATCCTTGCACCATTCTTGTATGGTACTTTGGAACGTTTGCTCTTGCCATTTGGTCTTCACCACATGTTGACAATCCCAATGAACTATACAGCTCTTGGTGGTACTTATGAGATTTTGACAGGTGCAGCTAAAGGTACTCAAGTATTTGGTCAAGACCCACTATGGCTTGCATGGGTAACAGACCTTGTTAACCTTAAAGGTACAGATGCAAGTCATTACCAACAATTGTTAGATACTGTTCACCCAGCTCGTTTCAAAGTTGGACAAATGATCGGTTCATTCGGTATCTTGATGGGTGTGATTGTAGCTATCTACCGTAATGTTGATGCTGATAAGAAACACAAATACAAAGGTATGATGATTGCGACAGCTCTTGCAACATTCTTGACAGGGGTTACTGAACCAATCGAATACATGTTCATGTTTGTAGCAACACCTATGTATCTTGTTTACTCACTTGTTCAAGGTGCTGCCTTTGCTATGGCTGACGTCGTAAACCTACGTATGCACTCATTCGGTTCAATCGAGTTCTTGACTCGTACACCTATTGCAATCAGTGCTGGTATCGGTATGGATATCATTAACTTCATTTGGGTAACTGTTCTCTTTGCTGTAATCATGTACTTTATCGCAAACTTCATGATTCAAAAATTCAACTACGCAACTCCAGGACGTAACGGAAACTACGAAACTGCTGAAGGTTCAGAAGAAGCTAGCAGCGAAGTGAAAGTTGCAGCTGGTTCTCAAGCTGTAAACATTATCAACCTTCTTGGTGGACGTGCAAACATCGTTGATGTAGACGCATGTATGACTCGTCTTCGTGTAACTGTAAAAGACGCTGACAAAGTCGGTGATGCAGAACAATGGAAAGCAGAAGGAGCTATGGGTCTTGTCATGAAAGGACAAGGAGTTCAAGCTATCTACGGTCCAAAAGCAGACGTATTGAAATCTGATATCCAAGATATCCTTGATTCAGGTGAAGTTATTCCTGAAACTCTTCCAAGTCAAATGACAGAAGCACAACAAAACACAGTTCACTATAAAGGTCTTACTGAGGAAGTATACTCAGTAGCTGATGGTCAAGTTGTTGCTTTGGAACAAGTAAAAGATCCAGTATTTGCTCAAAAAATGATGGGTGACGGATTTGCTGTTGAACCTGCAAATGGAAACATTGTATCTCCAGTTTCAGGTACTGTATCAAGCATCTTCCCAACAAAACATGCTCTTGGTCTTGTGACTGAACCAGGTCTTGAAGTATTGGTTCACATTGGTTTGGACACAGTAAGTCTTGAAGGTAAACCATTTACAGTTCATGTTGCTGAAGGACAAAAAGTTGCAGCAGGTGATCTCCTTGTTACAGCTGACTTGGATGCTATCCGTGCAGCAGGACGTGAAACTTCAACAGTAGTTGTCTTCACAAATGGTGATGCAATTAAATCAGTTAAATTAGAACAAACAGGTTCTCTTGCAGCTAAAACAGCAGTTGCTAAAGTAGAATTGTAATATACTTGAGGTTGGAAGCTGTTTTCCAACCTCTTGTTTTAGGAGAAAAACATGAAATTTTTAACACTCAATACTCATAGCTGGATGGAAAAAGAAGCTGAAAAAAAATTACAGCTCTTGCTTGAAGATATTCTTGAAAAAGATTATGATTTGATTTGTTTCCAAGAAATCAATCAGGAGATTACCTCGCCAGAGGTAGAAGTTAATGATCTCTATCAAGCTTTGCCAGCAGCTGAGCCTATTCATCAAGACCACTATGTTAGACTTTTGGTTGAAAAGTTGTCAGAGCAAGGAAAAAATTACTATTGGACCTGGGCCTATAACCATATCGGTTATGACCGCTACCATGAAGGTGTGGCTATCTTGTCTAAAACACCTATTAAAGCCAGAGAAATTTTGGTTTCAGATGTGGATGATCCAACAGACTATCATACTCGCCGTGTTGCCCTGGCTGAAACTGTAGTTGATGGTAAGGAGTTAGCAGTTGCCAGTGTCCACCTTTCTTGGTGGGATAAAGGGTTCCAAGAAGAATGGGCACGATTTGAGGCAGTTTTGAAAGAATTGAACAAGCCACTTTTACTAGCTGGAGATTTTAACAACCCAGCTGGCCAGGAAGGTTATCAAGCTATTTTAGCTAGTCCGTTAAGATTACAAGATGCATTTGAAGTTGCTCAAGAGAAAAGTGGTAGTTATACTGTTCCACCAGAAATTGATGGATGGAAGGGGAACACTGAACCTCTTCGAATCGATTATGTCTTTACTACCAAAGAGTTAGCGGTGGAAAATTTACATGTCGTATTTGATGGTAACAAGAGTCCACAAGTGAGTGATCACTATGGTTTGAATGCTATGTTAAACTGGAAATAATAACTGAAAAGAGCTTGGAATCACGAAATTCCAGCCTTTTTCTGACTAGAGAAGCTACTGGAAAAAGCTTAAATAAGTGAAGCTACTGAAATGGAATAAAATGTGGTATAATTGAACAGATAGATAGAATCGAGGATATTATGTCATTTACGAAATTTCAATTTAAAAACTATATTAGAGAAGCCTTGGAGGAGTTAAAATTTACAACTCCAACAGAGGTGCAAGACAAGTTGATTCCTATTGTTTTGACAGGTCGTGACCTAGTCGGTGAATCAAAAACAGGTTCAGGTAAAACTCACACTTTCTTGTTACCGATTTTCCAGCAATTAGATGAAGCTAGCGATAGTGTACAAGCCGTGATTACTGCACCGAGTCGTGAATTAGCTACTCAAATTTACCAAGCAGCCCGTCAGATTGCTACTCACTCAGACGTGGAAGTTCGTGTGGTTAATTATGTGGGTGGTACGGATAAGGCTCGCCAGATTGAGAAATTGGCAAGTAACCAGCCTCATATTGTTATCGGAACGCCTGGCCGTATTTATGACTTAGTTAAGTCTGGTGATCTAGCTATTCACAAGGCTAAGACCTTTGTGATCGATGAGGCAGATATGACCTTGGATATGGGATTCTTAGAAACTGTTGATAAGATTGCTGGAAGCCTTCCAAAAGACCTGCAATTCATGGTCTTCTCAGCGACTATCCCACAAAAGTTGCAACCATTCTTGAAAAAATACTTATCAAATCCTGTTATGGAGAAAATCAAGACCAAAACGGTCATTTCTGATACCATTGATAATTGGTTGATTTCGACCAAGGGCCGAGATAAGAATGCTCAAATTTACCAGTTGACTCAGTTGATGCAACCGTATTTGGCAATGATTTTTGTCAACACTAAGACACGTGCTGATGAGTTGCATTCATATCTGACTGCTCAAGGCTTGAAGGTGGCAAAAATCCATGGGGATATTGCCCCTCGTGAGCGCAAACGTATCATGAATCAGGTGAAAAATCTGGATTTTGAGTACATTGTCGCAACAGATTTGGCAGCGCGTGGGATTGATATTGAAGGTGTCAGCCATGTCATCAATGATGCCATTCCGCAAGATTTGTCCTTCTTTGTTCACCGTGTTGGTCGAACTGGAAGAAATGGCCTACCAGGTACAGCTATTACCCTTTATCAGCCAAGTGATGACTCCGATATCCGTGAGTTGGAGAAATTGGGAATCAAGTTTACTCCTAAGATGGTCAAAGACGGGGAATTTCAAGATACTTATGACCGTGATCGTCGTGTCAACCGTGAGAAAAAACAAGACAAGCTTGATATCGAAATGATTGGTTTGGTCAAAAAGAAAAAGAAAAAAGTCAAACCGGGTTATAAGAAGAAAATTCAATGGGCAGTGGATGAAAAACGCCGCAAAACCAAGCGCGCTGAAAATCGTGCTCGTGGTCGTGCAGAGCGTAAAGCTAAACGTCAAACATTTTAATAGCAATTGTTGGAGTGCTGAGCTCCAACTTTTTTTATTTATGAGAACAAAATATCTACATTGAAACACTACATTAAAGACTGCAAATTGCGCCTAAAAATGGTATAATAGTAAAGTTATATAGTCCCGATAAGATGGTAGGTATTTATCACTAAGAGTTTTCCTATCAGTACTTTGTAATTCGCAAAGAATGACGGCTCAAAAGTCGTTCGTCATTCTACGGTTGCCGCTATAATGAGGTCACCCTATGCGCCTTACTAGCTTCAGAAATAAAAAAGTATCGTTTTTATTTCTTACGCGTTGTAACTCTTAGAAAATGAAAATACCTATCAGTACTTTGTAACTCTATAACACTATTTTTAAGGGGGGACATTTTTATGTCAGAACGTAAATTATTCACGTCTGAATCTGTATCTGAGGGGCATCCAGATAAGATTGCAGACCAAATTTCAGATGCGATTTTGGATGCTATTTTAGCTAAAGATCCAGAGGCGCACGTTGCTGCTGAGACAGCTGTATATACTGGTTCAGTCCATGTTTTTGGTGAAATTTCTACAAATGCCTATGTGGATATTAACCGTGTGGTTCGTGATACCATTGCAGAGATTGGCTATACCAATACAGAATACGGTTTTTCTGCTGAGACAGTGGGAGTACACCCATCTTTGGTGGAACAATCTCCTGACATTGCTCAAGGTGTTAACGAAGCCTTAGAGGTTCGTGGAAATGCAGACCAGGATCCACTGGACTTGATTGGTGCTGGAGACCAAGGGCTTATGTTTGGATTTGCGGTAGATGAAACAGAAGAGCTCATGCCATTGCCAATTTCACTCAGCCATAAATTGGTTCGTCGTCTGGCAGAACTTCGTAAGTCTGGTGAAATTAGCTATCTTCGCCCAGATGCCAAGTCACAAGTTACAGTTGAGTATGATGAAAATGACCGTCCAGTACGTGTGGACACAGTCGTGATTTCAACTCAGCACGATCCAGAAGTCAGCAACGAACAAATTCACAATGATGTCATTAACAAGGTTATCAAAGAGGTTATTCCAGCTTCCTACTTGGATGAGCAAACAAAATTCTTCATCAATCCTACTGGTCGTTTTGTAATCGGTGGACCTCAAGGGGACTCAGGTTTGACCGGTCGTAAGATTATTGTGGATACGTATGGTGGCTACTCTCGTCATGGTGGTGGTGCCTTCTCTGGTAAAGATGCGACTAAGGTTGACCGTTCAGCCTCTTATGCAGCTCGCTATATTGCCAAGAATATCGTTGCAGCTGGGTTGGCTAAGAAGGCAGAAGTGCAATTGGCATACGCAATCGGTGTTGCCCAACCTGTTTCTGTTCGTATCGATACCTTTGGTACAGGAACAGTAGCTGAAAGCAAACTTGAAAAAGCGGCTCGTCAAATCTTTGACCTTCGCCCGGCAGGAATTATCCAAATGCTGGATCTTAAACGTCCAATTTACCGTCAAACAGCGGCTTATGGTCACATGGGACGTACAGATATTGACCTTCCATGGGACCGTTTGGATAAGGTAGATGCTTTGAAAGAAGCAGTTAAATAAATTTTTAAGAGGGGGACTTCCTCTCTTTTTAATATACTGTTTCTTCTAAAATCATTGAAATTATAGCCTGAATCTGATATCATATTTCTATGGATAAAAGTAGAGCAAAACGTGTTGTGCACGATAAAAAGAGAATCGGCTTGATAGCCCTGGTAGCTATCTTTTCGGTAAGTATATGTGTCCTTGGTTCAATTATTGGGTATAAAATATATACAAAGCAAAGTTTTGAACAAAGGATTGAATCTCTTAAAAAAGAGAAAGATGATCAATTAAGTGAGGGAAATAAGAAGGATCATTTTCGTAAGGGACAAGCAGAAGTAATTGCCTATTATCCTCTCCAAGGGGAGCATGTGATTTCATCTGTAAAGGAAATCATGACACAGGATATTAAGGAAAATCTGGAAGACAAGGAGAATCTGGTTTTCTATTATACGGAGAAACAGGATTCGACTTTAAAAGGGATTGTCAACCGAAGTGTGATGAAACAAGTCTATGATTTAACTTGGTCAAAAGTTGAAGAGACTGAAAAAACTAGTCTTGCAAAAGTACATTTGACAGAAGATGGCAAACCTTTTACACTTGATCAATTATTTTCAGATGCTAGTAAAGCCAAAGAGCAGCTGATAAAAGAAATGACCTCTTTCTTACAGGATAAGAAATTGGAGCAAGAAAAGATTGATCAGCTTGTTAAAGGTTTCTCTGACCAAGACTTATCTGCATGGAATTTTGATTACAAGGATAGTCAAATTATCCTTTACCCAAGCCAGGCAGTGGAAAATATAGATGAAATTGCCTTGCCAGTATCTAGTTTCTTTGAGGTTATTCAGTCCTCTTATCTATTAGATAAGGATGCAGAACTTTATAAGGCTTATTATGAAAAGAAAAATCGTAAAGTAGTAGCCTTGACTTTTGATGATGGCCCGAATCCTGCAACGACAAATCAAGCATTAGACACTCTTTCTAAGTATGGTATTAAGGCAACTTTCTTTGTTTTAGGTAAGAATGTTTCTGGCAATGAGGAGATTTTGAAGCGAATGAAAGCAGATGGTCATGTCATTGGAAACCATAGTTGGAGCCATCCAGTACTTTCAAAACTTTCTCTTGATGAAGCTAAAAAACAGATTACTGATACTGAGGATGCTCTAACTAAGGTGCTGGGCTCTAGTTCTAAACTTATGCGTCCGCCTTATGGAGCCATTACAGACGACATTCGCAATAGCCTCGATTTAAGCTTTATTATGTGGGATGTGGATAGTCTTGACTGGAAGAATAAAAATGAAGCATCTATTCTGACAGAAATTCAGCGTGAAGTCAAGAATGGTTCTATTATCCTTATGCATGATATTCATGCTGAGACGGTACATGCTCTACCTAAGGTTATTGACTACTTGAAAGGGCAAGGTTATGACTTTGTGACAATTCCAGATTTGTTAGATACTCGTCTTAAAGCTCACCAGCTCTACTACGACCGTGACCAATAATATACAAAATCTAAAGAGATAAGTTTTTCTTGAAAATTTAGATCTTTGGATTTTCTTCTAATTTAGAAAGGGAAAAAATGAAATCTTATACTTTAAATAACGGCGTTACGATTCCAGTTCTGGGATTTGGAACCTGGAAAGCTGAAAATGGAGAGATTGCCTACCAAGCAGTTTTAGAGGCTTTAAAAGCAGGATATCGCCATATCGATACGGCAACGATTTATAAAAATGAAGAAAGCGTTGGTCGTGCTATTCAAGATAGTGGCATTCCGCGTGAGGAAATTTTTGTAACCAGCAAACTCTGGAATACAAATCACAACTATGAGCAAACTCGTCAGGCTTTTGAAGAGTCTTTAGAGAAGCTGGGCTTGGAATATTTGGATTTGTATTTGATTCATTGGCCAAATCCAAAATCGCTCAGAGAAAATGAGGAATGGAAAATCCGAAATGCGGAAGTTTGGAGAGCGATGGAGGATCTTTACCTAGAAGGCAAAATCCGTGCTATCGGTGTTAGTAATTTTCTTCCCCATCATTTGGATGCCTTGCTTGAAACAGCAAAAATTCTTCCAGCGGTCAATCAAGTTCGTTTGGCACCAGGTGTGTATCAAGGGGAAGTAGTAGATTACTGTCGAGAAAAAGGAATTTTATTGGAAGCTTGGGGGCCTTTTGGTCAGGGAGAACTGTTTGATAGCAAGCAAGTGCAAGAAATTGCGGCAAATCACGGAAAGTCTGTTGCTCAAATAGCCTTGGCCTGGAGCTTAGCAGAAGGATTTTTACCACTTCCGAAATCTGTCACAGCATCGCGGATTCAGGCTAATCTTGATTGTTTTGGAATTGAATTGAGTCATGAAGAAAGGGAAACCTTAAAAGTGATTGCTGTTCAGTCGGGTGCTCCACGAGTTGATGATATGGATTTCTAGAAAATCATAAAAAGAATTGTACATTGTGCTAATTTTTGATATAATAGTCAGCAGGAAAGAAAGTCTTATGGCGTTCTTCAAGCGAACTTGGGATAGTGGGAGCCAAGTAGGGCAAAATAAAGAACTGGCGCTTTCTGTAATATTTTTAAAAACAATGAAGTAATAAATTAGGGTGGAACCGCGTTTCTGACGCCCCTAGTCGCAAGGCTTGGGTGTTGAAATTCGGTTCTTTTTGAATTCGTCTAATGCCTAAGTAGAAAGGAGCATAATGCTTAAAGGATCTTGTTTATGTAAAGCAGTGACCTACACTCTAGATGAGGAATTATCGGAATTAGTTTTTTGTCATTGCTCATTTTGTCGGAAAGCAACTGCGTCTGCCTATACAGTTAATGCCAAAGTTAGCAGTGAAAAGCTAGTATTGCATGGAAAAGAAAAGCTTGTTTCTTATAGTTCTTCTCCAGGAAAACAGCGTTATTACTGCCAGAACTGTCATAGTCAAATTTTCACTGTTCAAGAAAATATACCAGAAGTCTGTGCTTTGAAATTAGGTACAATAGATGAATGCGATCAGAATTTACAAACTGTTCCTAAACGTCATATTTTTCAGGACCCAGCTTTTTCTTGGTTGCTTGAAAAATAAATCTAAGAAGATAATATAAATTAAAGGAGTAAACAATGTCTAAAAAATTGACTTTCCACTGCGTCAGTGGCAGAAACCTCCTTATAGTCGGACTGCCCCACGCTCGGCACTAGAGTGCCTGAGCTAGACGCAGTACTAACTCGTCTTGCCTCGTATGATCGACGAGGCAGACTCGTGTCGCAAGTAATTTATATAAAAAGGAGTAAACAATGTCTAAGAAATTAACATTTCAAGAAATTATTTTGACTTTGCAACAATTTTGGAATGACCAAGGTTGTATGCTTATGCAGGCTTATGATAATGAGAAAGGTGCGGGGACAATGAGTCCTTACACTTTCCTTCGTGCTATCGGACCTGAGCCATGGAATGCAGCTTATGTAGAGCCATCACGTCGTCCTGCTGACGGTCGTTACGGAGAAAATCCTAACCGTCTCTACCAACACCACCAATTCCAGGTGGTCATGAAGCCATCTCCATCAAACATCCAAGAACTTTACCTTGAGTCTTTGGAAAAATTGGGAATCAATCCTTTGGAGCACGACATCCGTTTTGTTGAGGATAACTGGGAAAACCCATCAACTGGTTCAGCTGGTCTTGGTTGGGAAGTTTGGCTTGATGGGATGGAAATTACTCAGTTCACTTATTTCCAACAAGTCGGTGGATTGGCAACTGGCCCTGTGACTGCAGAAGTTACTTATGGTTTGGAGCGTTTGGCTTCTTACATTCAAGAAGTAGACTCTGTCTATGATATCGAGTGGGCTGATGGTGTAAAATACGGAGAAATCTTCATCCAGCCTGAGTATGAGCACTCAAAATATTCATTTGAAATTTCTGATCAAGAAATGTTGCTTGAAAACTTTGATAAGTTTGAAAAAGAAGCTGGTCGTGCCTTGGAAGAAGGTTTGGTTCACCCTGCCTATGACTATGTTCTCAAATGTTCACACACCTTTAACCTGCTTGATGCGCGTGGCGCCGTATCTGTAACCGAACGCGCAGGCTATATCGCCCGTATCCGTAACTTGGCCCGTGTCGTAGCCAAAACCTTTGTCGCAGAACGAAAACGCCTAGGCTACCCACTTTTGGATGAAGCAACACGAGCTAAACTCTTAGCAGAAGACGCAGAATAGTGAGTAATATTGTGCTCTAAAATCGTTAGAGGCAAGTCGAAGACTTGCTAGAGGGATATGCACCGCCGTACTGTTATGTGGGGATTTTTGAAACCTTAGGTTCAAAAATTAGTCAGCTAAATCCACTTTGATGAGACTGTTGGAAATCTTGATCAATTTAGTATTAGATTTCCATACAGACTCACAAAGTTAGTTAGCGACGTCCCCAGTACCTAAGGTGCATATCAAAAAAGATTGAAGAAAATGTAAAGGAAAAAACATGACAAAAAACTTATTAGTAGAACTCGGTCTTGAAGAATTACCAGCCTATGTTGTCACACCAAGTGAAAAACAACTAGGCGAAAAAATGGCAGCCTTCCTTAAGGAAAACCGCCTGTCTTTTGAAGCCATTCAAACCTTCTCAACACCACGTCGTTTAGCTGTTCGTGTAACTGGTCTTGCAGACAAACAGTCTGATTTGACAGAAGATTTTAAGGGGCCAGCAAAGAAAATTGCCTTGGATAGTGATGGAAACTTCACCAAAGCAGCTCAAGGATTTGTTCGTGGAAAAGGATTGACTGTTGAAGATATCGAATTCCGTGAAATCAAGGGTGAAGAATATGTCTATGTTACCAAGGAAGAAATTGGTCAAGCAGTTGAAGCCATTGTTCCTGGTGTTGTAGATGTCTTGAAGTCCTTGACTTTCCCTGTCAGCATGCACTGGGCTAACAATGCCTTTGAATACATCCGTCCTGTTCACACTTTAACTGTTCTTTTAGACGAAGAAGAGTTTGATTTGGATTTCCTTGATATCAAGGGAGGTCGTGTGAGCCGTGGTCATCGTTTCTTGGGACAAGAAACTAAGATTCAGTCAGCATTGAGCTATGAAGAAGACCTTCGTAAGCAGTTTGTAATCGCAGATCCACGTGAACGTGAGCAAATGATTGTTGACCAAATCAAGGCAATCGAAGCTGAGCATGGTGTACGTATCGAAATTGATGCTGACTTGCTTAATGAAGTCTTGAACTTGGTTGAATACCCAACTGCCTTTATGGGAAGTTTTGATGCCAAATACCTTGAGGTTCCAGAAGAAGTCTTGGTAACTTCGATGAAAGAACACCAACGTTACTTTGTTGTTCGTGATCAAGATGGCAAGCTCTTGCCAAACTTCATTTCTGTTCGTAACGGAAATGCAGAGTATTTGGAAAATGTCATTAAAGGAAATGAAAAAGTCTTAGTAGCCCGCTTGGAAGACGGTGAATTCTTCTGGCGTGAAGACCAAAAATTGGTTATTTCTGACCTTGTTGAAAAATTAAACAATGTCACCTTCCATGAGAAGATTGGTTCCCTTCGTGAACACATGATTCGTACGGGTCAAATCGCTGTACTTTTGGCAGAAAAAGCTGGTTTGTCAGTGGATGAAACGATTGACTTAGCTCGTGCAGCAGCCATTTACAAGTTTGACTTGTTGACAGGTATGGTTGGTGAGTTTGACGAACTCCAAGGAATTATGGGTGAGAAATATGCCCTTCTTGCTGGTGAAACTCCAGCGGTGGCAGCTGCTATTCGTGAACACTACATGCCTACTTCAGCTGAAGGAGAACTTCCAGAGAGCAAGGTTGGAGCCATTCTAGCCATTGCAGACAAATTGGATACGATTTTGAGTTTCTTCTCAGTAGGCTTGATTCCATCAGGTTCTAATGACCCTTATGCCCTTCGTCGTGCGACCCAAGGTGTGGTTCGTATCTTGGATGCCTTTGGTTGGCACATTGCTATGGATGAGTTGATTGATAGCCTTTATGCTTTGAAATTTGACAGCTTGACTTATGAAAATAAGACAGAGGTTATGGACTTTATCAAGGCTCGTGTTGATAAGATGATGGGCTCTACTCCAAAAGATATTAAGGAAGCAGTACTTGCAAGTTCGAACTTTGTTGTGGCAGATATGTTGGAAGCAGCAAGTGCTCTTGTAGAAGCAAGCAAGGGAGAAGACTTTAAACCATCTGTTGAATCCCTCTCACGTGCTTTCAACTTGGCTGAGAAAGCAGAAGGCAATGACACGGTTGATCCTGCTCTCTTTGAGAATGAAGAAGAGAAAGCATTGGCAGAAACAGTAGAATCACTCGTTTTATCAGGTACTGCCAGTCAGCAATTGAAACAACTCTTTGCTCTTAGCCCAGTCATTGATGCATTCTTTGAGAATACCATGGTTATGGCTGAAAATGAAGCAGTCCGTCAAAATCGTTTGGCTATCTTGTCTCATTTAACTCAAAAAGCAGCTAAACTTGCACGTTTTAACCAAATCAATACCAAATAAAATCTGTTAAACGGATTAAATCCTATCATAAAGGAGAGAAACATGGATCCTAAAAAAATTGATCGTATCAACGAGCTTGCCAAAAAGAAAAAAATAGAAGGCTTGACCCCAGAAGAAAAAGTAGAACAAGCCAAACTACGTGAGGAGTACATCGAAGGTTATCGTCGCACTGTTCGTCACCACATCGAGGGAATAAAAATTGTGGATGAAGAAGGAAATGATGTTACACCAGAGAAACTACGTCAGGTACAACGTGAAAAAGGTTTACATGGCCGTAGTCTCGATGATCCAAATTCATAATAAGTATTCTTTCTTTTAATAAGGATAGATAAAATAATAACCAAAAGACTAGCAGTTTTTGTCTGCTAGTCTTTTTTCGCTAAAAAAGGAACCAATATGGTTCCCAAAACTATTATTAGTTACTTGCGCCAGATGTAGCGTCTGCGCCACCACCGTGGCCTCCAGCATCACCTGCATCAGAAGCTCCAGATGTAGCATCTGCATCGCCGTGACCATGTCCGCCAGCAGGAGCTGCAGCATTTCCACCAACTAGACGTTGACCAGTTGTATTAAGGTACCAGTCAAGCCATGGTTGGAAATTAAAGATGATTTCATTGATTCCAGCATATGAACCATCTGGATAGTACATTGCTTGGTAATTATGGGTATTAATAACACCTTCAGGTGTTCCTGGTACAATTGTACGGACATATTCTTGGTCCCCATTACGCAATACGCCGACAACCCATTCAACGTTTTTCATTCTAGAATCTGGCAATGTACCGTGTACTGTTCCTAATCTATTTCCTGATTGAGCACGGACACGTTTACCAAACATTGTATCTGGGTCTTGGTGTGCGTTATTAAAGTACAAGAATTGATTATTATCATCTGCAAATGTCAATTCAAATGGCATTGCTTTCAAGAACATGTCAAGTTGGTTAACTGTCAAGATACCGTGGTCTAATTTAACGTAAGTATCTCCAGAAACAGCTCCAACAAGTTCAGCAGCTTTTTCTACCCATTCAGGATCATCTGGATCAACACCTTGGATAGTAGTTGCAATTGAATTTGTACAATATAAATCTTCTGGCTCAATTGGTTTTGGTTTTTTCAATTTTGAAACGACTCCCACATATTTTACAAAGTTGTCCAAGCATGTTTCAAGGAAATTAACAGTTCCTTCATTCGTGATATTTCCATTAACATCAAAAGCTTCTTTAGCTTTACCAAGAAGGAATTCATTTCCTGGAAGAGTGTAGGCATTGACACCTGGAGCGTCAAGAATCTTACGAAGGTGAACTTGGGCACGAGAAGTACCTTGGTCGTAGTAAGAAGCTCCCACAATCATGACTGGTTTGTTTTCAAATGGATGAACCTCGTATGAAAGCCATTCAAGAACTGATTTAAGAGAAGCTGAGATTGTGTGGTTGTGCTCAGGAGTAGCAATAATGACACCATCAGCACGCGTAATTCTGTTATACAAGAGACGCAATTGGAAGCTTTCGTCCCATTTTTCGTCTTGGTTAAACATTGGAACTTCATCAATTTCGAGAACTTCTAATTCAAATTTGAGTTTGAAGTGACGACGGATGAATTCCAAGAGTTTACGGTTATATGATTGATCGTAGTTTGATCCTACAAGTCCAACAAATTTCATTCTTTTTGGTCTCCTATCTTACAAATTTTCCCAGTCAAAGTCTTCAGCATCTTTGCGAAGTAGGGCTTGTGCGTTGCGCAATTTTTCTGTAATTTTTACAAAGATACGGAAGTCGTCAAAAGTGGCATCTAATTTTTTGATAACATCAAGATCCACTAGATCTCCACTTGGATTGAAGGCTTGAAGAGAATGTGAAAGCAAGAATTCATCTGGAAGGACACTTGCTTTGATTTCTGGGGCATTCAAGATTTGGCGAAGTTGTAATTGGGCACGTGATGAACCAAGCGTACCATATGAAGCACCTGTAATCATGATTGGTTTGTTCAAAAGTGGATAGATACCATAAGACAACCAAGCAAGAGCGCTCATCAAAACAGCTGGGATAGAGTGGTCATACTCAGGAGTACCAATAATAACGCCATCTGCCTCTTCAATTTTAGCAGCAATTTCTAAAATTTCAGCAGGTACTTGCTTGTCAGCTGGTTTGTTGAAGACAGGAATGTCTTTAATTTCAACAAGTTCAATTTCAGCTTTTTCAGCAAAGTGTTTTTGCATGTATTGAAGCAATTGGCGGTTTGTAGAACGTTTTGAATTTGTTCCAACAATAGCAATAAGTTTTAACATGAGATTTCCTTTCTCTTTTTACATAATACAATTTTAAAACTCCATTGAAACATTTGTTTCTATAGAGTAGGAATTCCTGAAGAACAGCTTAGGTGACCTTCCTTATCGATGAGGATAGCTTCGATGCCCTCCAAACTTTCGACTTGCCAGAGGATAGAAGCAGGTCTTTCTCCAAATAGACGAGTTGTCCAGATTTCACCATCAACTGATTTATCAGAGATGATTGTTAGACTCGCTAGTTCCGTTTCAACAGGATAACCTGTTTGGCTGTCAAAAATATGATGGTAATCTTTTCCATCGACAGTCAGGTGACGTTCATAAATGCCTGAAGTCACGACAGATTTATTGACAACAGGGATGGTCATTAAGTGATTTCCCCTCGGATTGGCTGGGTCTTGAATCCCAATTCGCCAAGGCTGATCCCCTCTTGCCTGATTTTTTCCAATAGTCAGGATATTCCCTCCCAGATTGATCAAGGCAGATGTCACTCCCTCTTTTCTCAGAAATTGAGCAACTTTATCCGCACTATAACCCTTGGCTAAACAACCTAGGTCTATCTTCATTCCTTTCTGTTTTAGAAACACAGTAGAAGTAGAAGAATCTAACTCGATATAATGAGGATTGATTAAAGGGAGAATTGATTCGATTTCTTGAGGCTGGGCAACTTTGGCATCTGAAAAACCGATACGCCAGGTTTGAATCAAGGGACCAATGCTGATATTGAGATGGCTAGATGGCGCGAGGCTATGCTCTAATCCAAGTGAAATCAGTTCGAACAGGTCTGGATGAACCTTGACGGGGGCTATTCCAGCTTGATGATTGATTTCCATCAACTCAGATTCTTGGCTATTGGCATTGAAGCGGTATTCGAGCTCTCTGAGTAAATCAAAGGATTTCTGGATCAAGCTATCGGCTCGCTCATCTACTAATGAAATAGTGATAGTAGTCCCCATTAGCCGTTCGGAATGTGAACTAAGAGGCAAGCTACCAACTCCTTTCTTTTATGAAAAGAAGACTGAAATATAGTAAATTTATATTAAATTTAACCCCTTACATTTTCTTTTCATGATACTAGCATACCATAAAGTCAGCGTTTTCACAAATAAAATTTGTAAACTTGTCAAGAAATATGCTCAGAAAATAAAGAGTAATTGTAAGAAAGACTGATAAAATACAGATTATTTACATTTTTTTACAAAAAAAACGGGAAAATTAGCTAAACTCTTGTAAACGCTAACAGTAAATGTTATACTAGAAAGGTAAATTTAAAATTGAAGGTAGGAATTTTTCTATGAGTAAAATCGTTGTAGTTGGTGCTAACCACGCTGGTACAGCATGTATTAATACTATGTTGGATAATTTTGGAAATGAGAACGAAATCGTTGTATTTGACCAGAACTCTAACATCTCTTTCCTAGGATGTGGAATGGCTCTTTGGATTGGTGAACAAATTGACGGTGCTGAAGGCTTGTTCTATTCTGATAAAGAAAAATTGGAAGCTAAAGGTGCTAAGGTATACATGAATTCACCAGTTCTTTCAATCGACTATGATAACAAAGTAGTTACAGCAGAAGTTGAAGGGAAAGAGCACAAAGAATCATACGATAAATTGATTTTCGCTACAGGTTCTACACCAATCTTGCCACCAATCGAAGGTGTTGAAATTGTTAAAGGAAACCGTGAATTTAAAGCAACTCTTGAAAATGTACAATTCGTTAAATTGTACCAAAACGCTGAAGAAGTGATTCATAAATTGGCTGACAAGAGCCAACACCTTGACCGTATCGCCGTTGTTGGTGGTGGATACATCGGTGTTGAACTTGCTGAAGCTTTTGAGCGTCTTGGAAAAGAAGTTGTCCTTGTTGACATCGTAGATACTGTCTTGAACGGATACTACGACAAAGACTTCACTCAAATGATGGCGAAGAACTTGGAAGACCACAACATCCGCTTGGCGCTTGGTCAAACTGTTAAAGCAATTGAGGGTGACGGTAAAGTTGAACGCTTGATTACTGATAAAGAAACTTTCGATGTGGATATGGTTATCCTTGCAGTTGGTTTCCGTCCAAACACAGCCCTTGCTGATGGAAAAATTGAACTCTTCCGTAACGGTGCCTTCCTTGTAGACAAGAAACAAGAAACATCTATCCCAGGCGTTTACGCAGTAGGTGACTGTGCGACTGTTTATGACAACGCTCGTAAAGACACTAGCTACATCGCTCTTGCTTCAAATGCTGTTCGTACTGGTATCGTTGGTGCATACAACGCTTGTGGACATGAATTGGAAGGAATTGGTGTTCAAGGTTCAAATGGTATCTCAATCTACGGTCTTCACATGGTTTCAACTGGTTTGACTCTTGAAAAAGCTAAAGCTGCTGGTTACAACGCAACTGAAACAGGCTTTAACGATCTTCAAAAACCAGAATTTATGAAGCATGACAACCATGAAGTTGCCATCAAGATTGTCTTTGACAAAGATAGCCGTGAAATTCTTGGTGCACAAATGGTTTCACACGATTCTGCAATCAGCATGGGAATCCACATGTTCTCACTTGCTATCCAAGAGCATGTAACAATTGATAAATTGGCATTGACAGACCTATTCTTCTTGCCACACTTTAACAAACCATATAACTACATCACAATGGCTGCACTTACAGCTGAAAAATAAAATTTGATGAACTATCTGTCCTTAAGTTAAGGTCAGATAGTTTTTTAATCAATGTGTACCCATACAATTACATTATTTTTATCTTGTGATTCCTTCTAATCTAACTTAAAATGAAATGGTAGCTACCAATACAAATGATGAGGATAAAGAAATGACTGAAAATCGTTATGAACTAAATAAAAACTTGGCGCAGATGCTCAAGGGTGGGGTTATCATGGACGTTCAGAACCCTGAACAAGCCCGTATTGCAGAGGCTGCTGGTGCGGCAGCTGTGATGGCCTTGGAACGAATTCCGGCTGATATCCGTGCGGCTGGTGGGGTTTCCCGTATGAGTGATCCAAAGATGATTAAGGAAATCCAAGAAGCGGTTAGCATTCCAGTAATGGCCAAGGTCAGAATCGGGCACTTTGTTGAAGCTCAGATTTTAGAGGCTATTGAAATTGACTATATCGATGAGAGTGAAGTTTTATCTCCAGCTGACGACCGTTTCCATGTGGATAAGAAAGAATTCCAAGTTCCTTTTGTCTGTGGAGCTAAGGATTTGGGCGAAGCCTTGCGTCGTATCGCTGAAGGTGCTTCTATGATTCGTACCAAAGGAGAACCGGGTACGGGGGATATCGTCCAAGCTGTTCGTCATATGCGTATGATGAATCAGGAAATTCGCCGTATTCAAAACCTACGTGAGGACGAACTTTATGTTGCTGCTAAGGACTTACAAGTCCCTGTAGAATTGGTTCAATACGTCCATGAGCATGGAAAATTGCCAGTTGTAAACTTTGCTGCTGGAGGTGTTGCAACACCAGCAGATGCCGCGCTGATGATGCAATTAGGGGCAGAAGGTGTATTTGTCGGTTCAGGTATTTTCAAGTCAGGAGATCCTGTTAAACGAGCGAGTGCCATTGTCAAAGCGGTAACCAATTTCCGAAATCCTCAGATCCTAGCTCAAATCTCTGAAGATCTAGGAGAAGCCATGGTGGGTATTAATGAAAATGAAATCCAAATTCTCATGGCTGAGCGAGGGAAATAGATGAAAATTGGAATATTGGCCTTGCAAGGTGCCTTTGCAGAACATGCAAAAGTGCTAGATCAATTAGGTGTCGAGAGTGTTGAAATCAGAAATCTAGATGATTTTCAGAAACATCAGAGTGATTTGTCGGGATTGATATTACCTGGTGGAGAATCTACAACCATGGGCAAGCTCTTACGTGAGCAGGACATGCTGATTCCCATTCGAGAAGCCATTCTATCTGGCTTACCAGTGTTTGGGACCTGTGCAGGTTTAATTTTGCTGGCTAAGGAAATTACTTCTCAGGAAGAGAGTCATCTAGGAACTATGGATATGGTAGTCGAGCGCAATGCCTATGGGCGCCAACTAGGAAGTTTCTATACGGAAGCAGAATGTAAGGGAGTTGGCAAGATTCCGATGACCTTTATTCGCGGGCCGATTATCAGTAGTGTTGGAGAAGATGTAGAAATTCTAGCAACAGTTGACAATCAAATCGTTGCAGCCCAAGAAAAAAATATGCTGGTAACTTCCTTTCATCCAGAATTGACTGATGATGTAAGCTTGCACCAGTACTTTATCAATATGTGTAAAGAAAAAAGTTGAGAAAAAATTCTCAACTTTTTTACATATAATAAACAATGGCAATGTATTGGAGGGCAGATGCTGCTAGGATAAAGAGATGCCAAATCATGTGGAAATAAGGTTTTTTCTTGGCGTAAAATCCAGCTCCAACTGTATAACAGAGTCCGCCAGTTACCATGAGACTCCAGAAAATTGGCGTTGTTTGACTGATAATGGCAGGAATGATAGCCAGAACCAACCAGCCCATAATCAGGTAAAGAGCAAGGCTAAATTTCTCATTGACTTTTTTAGCAAAGATTTTATAGAGAATACCAAAGATGGTCGTTCCCCACTGGATAGCAATAATCAGATAGCCAAACCAGTTATTCATCAAAGTCAGTACGACAGGTGTATAAGAGCCAGCAATAGCAACATAAATCATAGAATGGTCAATGATTCGCAAGACATATTTGTGGGTCGAACCATAGGCCATAGAGTGATAAATGGTGGATGATAGGAACATGAGAAAGAGACTAATAACGAAAATGGAAACGCCGATAGAGGATAAAAATCCGTGTGTCTCATAACTATAGGTTGATGAAATAGGCAGTAAGATGAGCATGATGACTGCACCTACGGCATGGGTCACACTATTAGCAATCTCTTCTCCGAAACTGAGTTGTTTGCTGAGTTTAAGACTAGTGTTCATTGGATTACCTCCTCTTGAGTATGATGGATTAAGGCTAGGGTTTGATGATAGAGTTTAACGGTTTGGCAGCTACTTTGGATAATGGGGTTAGCTGGGTCAATTCCTTGGTTCATGTAGTCCACAAAAGCATCGTAGAGTTGGTCTGAACTTGCTTGACTTTGTAGAGTATTAAGTGTCTGAGCTATTTCTTGAATAGAAAAGACAGACTTGAGGGTTGTGATAGCAATCAAACGGGCAATCTGTTGGCGTTGGTATTTTTTCTTATCAGGTTTTGTCAGGTAACCATGTTTCACATAATTATTGACCATGGATGCTGTCAGGCCCTTGTCTTTATCAGGAGAGATAGGGGAGCAGACCTGATTGACATAGAGCAAAACCTGGTCCAGATAGAGGTCAATATTTGGGATTTCTGCCCATTTTGGGTAGGAAAAGGTAGTTTTCATTTTCAACTCCTTTTTATCTAGTTTTAATAACTAGATTATAAAATAATAGAAATAGAAAGTCAAGTTTTAACTGCTTGTAGAAAGACTTAAATTATGCTATGATGGGAGAAACTAGTCAGAAATGAGGAGAAAAGATGGAGATTCGTTTAGCTTTTCCAAATGAAGTAGATGCCATCATGCAGGTGATGGAAGATGCTAAAAAATGTTTAGCAGATGTTGGTAGTGACCAGTGGCAAAATGGTTATCCAAATGCTGATATTATTACTGAGGATATTATCTCAGGTCAAGCCTACGTAGCCTTGGAAGAGGGAGAATTACTAGCTTATGCAGCCGTGACCAAGAGTCCAGAGGCAACCTATGAAGCCATTTATGAAGGAAAATGGCAATCTGGAGAGTCAGAGTACCTAGTCTTTCACCGTATTGCTGTGGCAGCAGATGTGCAGGGACAGGGCGTTGCTCAGACTTTCCTAGAAGGCTTGATTGAAGGATTTGATTACCTAGATTTTCGCTCAGATACGCATGTTGCAAACAAGGTCATGCAGCATATTTTTGAAAAACTTGGTTTTAAACAGGTTGGTAAAGTGCCTGTTGATGGCGAACGCTTGGCCTATCAAAAATTGAAGAAATAATGCAAAAGAAGTACGTAAAAATGCTCTACTTTTCGCCAATAGGAACCTTGTCTTTGGTTGCTGACGAGCAATATCTGTATGGCATTTGGGTGCAGGAGCAGAAGCATTTTGAGAGGGGACTAGGAGATGAGACGATAGAAGCAGTTGTTAGTCATCCCATTTTAGACCCAGTTATTACTTGCTTAGATGCTTACTTTAAAGGTAAGTCTCAGGATTTATCCAACTTGCCCTTGGCTCCAATCGGAACGGATTTTGAAAAGCGAGTTTGGTCCTATTTACAGAGAATTCCTTATGGTCAGACAGTGACCTATGGACAAATAGCCCAAGATCTGCAAGTGGCTTCTGCTCAAGCAATTGGCGGAGCGGTAGGACGCAATCCTTGGTCTATCCTAGTACCTTGTCATCGTGTGCTGGGAGCATGCAAGCGTCTGACAGGTTATGCTGCAGGAGTGGAAAAGAAAGCTTGGCTCTTGGAGCATGAAGACGCAGATTTTAAAGATATAAACAATAGAAAGTGAAACACATGTTAGAATTTATCGAATACCCAAAATGTTCAACTTGTAAAAAAGCAAAACAAGAATTAAACCAACTCGGTGTAGACTATAAAGCTGTTCACATCGTGGAAGAAACACCTGGTCAAGAAGTCATTTTAAACTGGCTAGAGACCTCAGGTTTCGAGTTGAAGCAATTTTTCAACACCAGTGGAATCAAATACCGTGAATTAGGACTGAAAGATAAGGTAGGAAGTCTGTCAAACCAAGAAGCAGCTGAGTTGCTAGCAAGCGACGGTATGTTGTTAAAACGGCCCATTTTAGTAGAAAATGGAACTGTTAAGCAAATCGGTTATCGAAAACCTTATGAAGAATTGGGATTGAAATAGTTTTTATCTATCTCTTTGATAGATAAAATATATAACCTCCCTGTTTCAAAGTATGATAAACTAGTAGGTAGACAAAGTCTGTATCTGACCGTAGCAAATAATTTCATTGACGGCAGAAGTATGGTAGAATGAATCATTATCAGGAGAGGATGTTTTTATGAATGTTACAACGATTTTAGCATCAGATTGGTACCAAAACTTGATGCAATTGATTCCGGATGGCAAGCTTTTTAGCTTGCGTTCGGTCTTTGATGGAATCCCGAGAATTGTCCAACAACTTCCAATAACGATTATGTTGACCATTGGTGGTGCTCTTTTTGGCTTGGTTTTGGCGCTTCTTTTTGCCATTGTGAAGATCAATCGTGTCAAAATTTTATACCCCTTGCAGGCCTTCTTTGTTAGCTTCTTAAAAGGGACACCGATTTTGGTGCAACTCATGTTGACCTACTACGGAATTCCTTTGGCTTTGAAAGCTCTCAATCAGCAATGGGGAACTGGTTTCAATATCAATGCGATTCCAGCCGCTGCTTTTGCAATTGTCGCCTTTGCCTTTAATGAAGCAGCTTATGCTAGTGAAACCATTCGTGCAGCCATTCTCTCAGTCAATCCTGGTGAGATTGAGGCGGCACGCAGTCTGGGGATGACCCGAGCACAAGTTTATCGTCGCGTGATTATTCCAAATGCAGCCGTTGTGGCGACTCCAACTTTAATCAATTCCCTAATCGGCTTGACCAAAGGGACTTCTCTAGCCTTCAGTGCGGGTGTTGTGGAAGTCTTTGCCCAAGCTCAGATTCTAGGCGGAGCTGATTACCGCTATTTTGAACGCTTTATTTCCGTTGCCCTTGTTTATTGGGTAGTCAATATCGGAATTGAAAGCCTCGGTCGTTTCATCGAGAGAAAAATGGCTATTTCTGCACCCGATACAGTGCAAACAGATGTGAAAGGAGACCTTCGTTAATGATTAAGATTTCGAATTTAAGCAAATCCTTTTCAGGACAGACTGTCTTGGATCATCTGAACTTGGATATTCAAAAAGGGGAAGTAGTAGCCTTGATTGGTTCTTCAGGAGCTGGAAAATCAACCTTCCTTCGTAGTCTCAATTATCTTGAAACACCTGACAGTGGATCAATTCAGATTGATGATTTCTCAGTTGATTTTTCTAAAATCACTCAGGAAGAAATCCTGGCCCTACGCCGCAAGCTGTCCATGGTTTTCCAACAGTTTAATTTGTTTGAACGACGTACAGCACTTGATAATGTGAAAGAAGGCTTAGTTGTTGTCAAGAAATTATCTGATCAAGAAGCGACTAAGATTGCCAAGGAAGAGTTGGCTAAGGTTGGGCTTTCTGACCGTGAAAACCATTACCCTCGACATTTATCAGGTGGACAAAAGCAACGGGTTGCCTTAGCGCGTGCCCTTGCCATGAAACCAGATGTATTGCTGTTAGACGAACCAACTTCAGCCCTTGACCCAGAATTGGTCGGAGAAGTAGAAAAATCTATCGCAGATGCTGCTAAGTCAGGTCAGACCATGATTTTGGTTAGTCATGACATGTCCTTTGTAGCTCAAGTTGCGGATAAGATTCTCTTCTTAGATAAGGGGAAAATCATTGAGTCTGGAACACCGGATGAGATTATCCACCATCCTAAAGAAGAGCGAACAAAAGAATTCTTCGCTAGTTACAAACGGACTTATATTTGATATAATAGATAAAGAAAAACTCAGTTAGCTGGACTAGCTGAGTTTACTCTTTAAAAAAGATAGAAATGAGAGAAATCATGCTACTGCAACTATTTTCTTTATATTTCGAGAGTTTGATCTTGACCACCATCCTCGTCCTGATTTTTTTAGGGATTTGGATTGGACTGAGAGCCATGTCGGGAGTTGATAAGACAGCCAAGGCTCGCCAAGCCCATCTCTATGATATGATTATGATTGGTGTTTTGGTTGTTCCAGTATTATCCTTTGCGGTTATGAGTTTAATTCTTGTTTTCAAGGCATAATCCTTGCGTGATTGACAAGAAAGAGTTAGAATAAAGATAGTTACAACAAGAAAGAAGGAAACTATATGTACGATACTATTATTATCGGTGCTGGACCTGCAGGTATGACTGCAGCCTTGTATGCTGCTCGAAGCAATCTGAAAGTAGCCTTGATTGAAGGTGGTCTGCCAGGTGGTCAGATGAATAATACATCTGATATTGAAAATTACCCTGGATACGCTAATATTAGTGGGCCAGAATTGGCAGAAAAGATGTTTGAACCGCTTGAAAATCTTGGTGTTGAGCACATTTATGGTTATGTTGAAAATGTCGAAGACCATGGTGATTTTAAGAAAGTGATGACTGATGACCAAACATATGAAACTCGTACCGTTATCGTAGCGACTGGCTCTAAACACCGTCCTTTGGGAGTACCTGGAGAAGAAGAACTGAACAGTCGTGGTGTTTCTTACTGTGCCGTGTGTGATGGTGCTTTCTTCCGTGACCAAGATTTGTTGGTAGTTGGTGGCGGAGATTCAGCTGTCGAAGAAGCCCTCTTCTTGACTCGTTTTGCTAAGACTGTTACCATTGTTCACCGTCGTGACCAACTTCGTGCCCAAAAGGTTTTACAAGACCGCGCCTTTGCGAATGAGAAAATCAGCTTTATCTGGGATTCTGTAGTGAAGGAAATCAAGGGTGAAAACAGAGTAGAATCTGTCGTTTTTGAAAATGTGAAAACAGGTCAAGTGACAGAACAAGCCTTCGGTGGTGTCTTTATCTATGTTGGATTGGATCCTCTTAGCGATTTTGTTAAAGAATTGAATATCCAAGATCAGGCAGGTTGGATTGTGACAGATAACCACATGAAAACTGCAGTTGACGGTATCTTTGCAGTTGGAGATGTTCGCCAGAAAGACCTTCGTCAAGTGACAACAGCAGTTGGAGATGGAGCTATCGCTGGTCAAGAAGCTTATAAATTTATCACAGAACATAGTTAATACACTTCTAAAATCTCTTCAAACCACGTTAGCTTCGCTTTACCGTAGGTATGGGTACTGACTTCGTCAGTTCTATCCACAACTTCAAAACAGTGTTTTGAGCTGACTTCGTCAGTCTTATCTACAACCTCAAAGCAGTGCTTTGAGCTGTCTACAGCTAGCTTCCTAGTTTGCTCTTTGATTTTCATTGAGTATAATCATAAAAAGTTTCCAATCAGATGTCTGGAAACTTTTTTATAGTCTATTTCGAAAAACTTCGTACATGAGGATGGCTGCAGCAACACTGGCATTGAGACTTTGAACATGTCCATTCATAGGAATGGTAATCATCTCATCAACTTGTTTTTTGATGTTGCTAGAGATGCCTTTTCCTTCATTTCCGATGATGAGGGCGATTTTCCCTTTTGTATTCCACTTGTGGCAAGGAGTCCCATTCATATCTGTTCCAAAGGTCCAGAAGCCTTCATCCTTGAGTTTGTCTAGAGTTTGGCTTAGATTGGTTACTCGGGCAATTGGAACATGCTCAATAGCACCTGTGGCTGTTTTAGCAACGACAGGAGTAACTCCGACAGCACGGTGCTTGGGAATGATGACTCCTGAAACATTGGTCGCATCAGCGGTTCTTAAGATGGAGCCTAAGTTGTGAGGATCAGTTAACCCGTCCAGAATCAATAGCAAAGGATTTTCTTCTTGGCGTGTTTTGGCAAGGATTTGGTCCAGCTCACTATAGGCAAATTCGGACACTCGTAGAACAAAACCTTGGTGGACAGCACCTTCAGTCATCTCAGAGAGGGATTTTTTTGAGGTCCAAGAAATGGATACCTTTTTTTCTGTAGCTAGTTCCTTGACTTTTTCAACATTCTTACCTCGTAGGTCTTCTTGGAGGTAGAGTTTGTTTCCAGTATTTGCAAGGAGGGCTTCGGTAACGGCGTGGATGCCATAGACAATATCATTTGTTTTCATGCCTCTATTATAACACAAAACCCCGTCTTGCAACGGGATTTTCTTTATTCTAGAATTAGTAAACCATCTTTAACTGCAAATGGGTCTTTTTCATTGATACGATCGTAAAACATGATACCGTTAATGTGGTCAATTTCATGCTGAACAACGATGGAGTTGTAGCCTTTGAGCTTGATACGGTGTTTTTCTCCATCCTTGTCAAAGTAGTCAACCGTAACGCGAGCATGGCGGACTACATAGCCAGGTACGTTGCGATCAACAGACAGACAACCTTCTCCTTCACCAAGAGCAGCGTCTTGAACTGAGTGAGAGACGATTTTTGGATTGTACATAATAGCTTGCAAGTCGTAAGCTTCCTGTGGGGTTTCGCCTTCTTCGACAATGTTTGGCACCAAAACAGCGATAATACGTTTTGAGATATCTAATTGAGGAGCAGCAAGTCCAACCCCACCTCGGAGCCCCATTTTCTCAGCCATGACAGGATCTTGGGAATGTTTCAGGAATTGCATCATCTTTTCGCCAAGAATGATTTCCTGGTCAGACAAGGGGAAAGTAACTTCCTCAGCAACCGCGCGTAGAGTTGGGTTTCCCTCGCGGATAATATCGTTCATATCAATTAAATGAGCAGCTTTTGTAATACGTTCTATTGCAGACATTTTCTCTCCTTTCATTACCTCTACATGATATCACAAAATGACAAGGATTGAAAGCATTACGGCATTGAGCTTTTATAGAAAATGCCTAGTAGGTTCGATTCAATTGTGAAAGAATTACTTATCTGTGATATAATAAAAAGAAAAGGCTTGCATTAGAAAGTAGGGAGAATGAAGATGCAAAGAAGACAAGATCGAAATCAGCGTGGTTCAGCTTTTCGTTTTATGAGGGGTTTGGTAAACTTTTTTAGGAGTTATCGCAAGTGGAGTAATAAAGGATTTGTGGCCATACTCTTGCTAGCAGTTGCTTTATCAATGGGCTTGGTCTTGTTGTTTGAAAGCTTCCAAGGAATCCCTTTAACCAGTCAAAAAAAGGATGCCATTTCTCAAGAAGCAAATAAGACGAACCAAAATGCTAAAGATCAGGACGAGGAGAAAACTGCTAGAATTATGGCCAACGGGGACCTCCTCTATCACATTCCCATCTATCGTTCTGCTTTAAAAGAAGATGGGACCTATGATTTCCATGAAAATTTTGAATATGTAAAACCATGGCTCAAACAAGCAGACTTGATTTTAGGTGATTTTGAAGGTACTGTGAATAAGGACCACTATTTGGCTGGTTATCCGCTATTTAATGCACCTGGTGAAGTCATGGATGCCATCAAGGATGCCGGTTATCAAGTATTAGACTTGGCGCATAACCATATCCTAGATTCACAAATAGAAGGTGTGGTTTCAACAGCAGATGCTATTGAGAAGGCAGGAATGACACCTATTGGAGTGTATACGCATGAGTCGCGTGATCAAGCTCCTCTAGTAATTAAGGAAGTGAACGGCATCAAGGTTGCACTTTTGGCCTATTCTTATGGATTTAATGGAATTGAGCAAAGTATTTCCCAAGAAGACTATAACCGCTATCTTTCGGACCTAAATGAAGACAAGATGAAGGCTGAAATTGAACGAGCAGAAAAGGAAGCGGATATCACAATTATCATGCCTCAGATGGGTGTTGAGTATCGCTTGGAACCAACTGAGGAACAAAAGGTTCTTTATCAAAAGATGATCGATTGGGGAGCGGATATTATCTTTGGAGGGCATCCTCACGTTGTAGAACCATCTGAAACGGTTGAAAAAGATGGAGACAAGAAACTCATTATCTATTCAATGGGGAACTTTATTTCTAATCAACGAATTGAAACCATGCAAGATGAAGAGAATGCTAAGTGGACAGAGCGTGGTGTTCTTATGGATGTGACCATTAAGAAAAAGGATGGCAAGACGACAATCGAAACTGCTAAAGCGCATCCTTCTTGGGTAAATCGTACACCGAAAGGAACCTATTCTCCAGAAGGTTATCCACTATTCCTATACCAAACTTATATCTTAGAAGATTTTATTGAGGGTGGTAGTCATCGTGACCAGTTGGATGAAGCGACTAAGGAACGAATTGATACAGCTTATAAAGAAATGAACGAACATGTAGGATTGAAGTGGGATTAGCTTGAATTCAGAGGGAATTAAATGACGATTAAGGTAATTGCAACAGATATGGATGGGACCTTGCTGGATGCTAGAGGCCAGCTTGATCTCCCACGTTTGGAAAAGATTTTAGATCAGTTGGATCAAAGGGGTATTCGTTTTGTCATTGCGACTGGGAATGAAATTCACCGCATGAGGCAACTACTGGAGCACTTGGTCGATCGGGTGGTTCTGGTTGTTGCAAACGGTGCTCGTATTTTTGAAAACAATGAACTGATTCAGGCTCAGACTTGGGATGATGCCATTGTCGATAAGGCTTTGGCTCATTTTAAGGGTCGAGCGTGTCAGGATCAGTTTGTTGTAACGTCTATGAAGGGTGGTTTCGTCAAAGAAGGTACGATTTTTACAGACCTTGAAAGTTTTATGACTCCAGAAATGATTGAAAAATTCTACCAACGGATGCAATTTGTGGACGAATTAACCTCTGACCTCTTTGGTGGTGTGCTCAAGATGAGTATGGTTGTTGGTGAGGAACGTTTGAGTTCGGTCTTGGAAGAAATCAATGACCTCTTTGATGGCCGTGTTCGTGCTGTATCGAGTGGCTATGGTTGCATTGATATCCTTCAAGCTGGAATTCATAAAGCATGGGGCTTGGAAGAATTACTCAAGCGCTGGGACTTGACCTCCCAACAAATCATGGCTTTTGGTGACAGTGAAAATGATGTTGAAATGCTTGAAATGGCTGGAATTGCCTATGCGATGGAAAATGCTGATGATAAAGCCAAAGCTGTGGCGACTGCTCTAGCGCCAGCCAATAGCCAAGGAGGAGTTTATCAAGTCTTGGAGAACTGGTTAGAAAAAGGAGAATGAAGTGGCAGTACAGTTATTAGAAAATTGGCTCCTAAAGGAACAAGAAAAAATCCAAACCAAGTATCGTCACTTAAATCAGGTTTCTGTTGTAGAGCCAGACATTCTTTTTATTGGGGATTCCATTGTCGAATATTATCCTCTGCAGGAACTATTTGGGACTGCAAAGACGATTGTCAATCGAGGCATTCGAGGTTATCAGACAGGGCTGTTATTAGAGAATCTGGATGCGCATCTGTACGGTGGGGCGGTAGATAAAATTGTCCTTTTAATTGGGACGAACGATATCGGAAAAGATGTGCCTGTGAATGAGGCTCTCAATAATCTCGAATCTATCATACAATCCATTGCTCGCGATTATCCACTGACAGAGATAAAATTGCTTTCCATTTTGCCAGTCAATGAGGGCGAGGAGTACAAGCAGACAGTCTATATCCGCACGAATGAAAAAATTCAGAAATGGAATCAAGCCTATAAAGAACTTTCCTCTGCCTATATGCAGGTAGAATTTGCGCCAGTTTTTGATAGTTTGACAGACCAGGCAGGCCAACTCAAAAAAGATTATACAACTGATGGGTTGCACCTTAGTGTTGCTGGTTATCAGGTTTTGACAAAATCTTTGAAAGACTATCTTTTGTAGTTAATTGCTTTCCTTTTTGCATTTTTGACTTAGATAAGGTATAATGGTTTTATTGTCTTTTGGGGTCGTTACGGATTCGACAGGCATTATGAGGCATATTTTGCGACTCGTGTGGCGACGTAAACGCTCAGTTAAATATAACTGCAAAAAATAACACTTCTTACGCTCTAGCTGCCTAAAAACCAGCAGGCGTGACCCGATTTGGATTGCTCGTGTTCAATGACAGGTCTTATTATTAGCGAGATACGATCAAGCCTTGTCTAGCGGCTTGATAAGAGATTGATAGACTCGCGGTTTCTAGGCTTGAGTTATGTGTCGAGGGACTGTTAAACGAATACATAACCTATGGTTGTAGACAAATATGTTAGCAGATGTTTGGACGTGGGTTCGACTCCCACCGGCTCCATTGATAATTTACATTGTTTTGTAAATCTTTCTAAAACGTTGTTTTTACAACGTTTTTTATTTTATTCTTTGGTATTCTTTTGCAAAAAAAGAATACAACATTTTGTTGTATCCTAAATATTAAATCAAGTCCTGAATTTTCTTAAGTTTTTATCATATTTTCTGTTATAATTAAGGTGCCTTAAGAAAAATAATGAAAAAACTAAATGTTTTTCATATAGTTTTCATTTTTTGTGTTATAATTAAGGTGCCTTAAGAAAAATATTAAGGTGCCTTAAGAAAAATATTAAGGTGCCTTAAGAAAAATAATGAAAAAACTAAATGTTTTTCATATAGTTTTCATTGTTTTAATAGTTTAAAGTCAATCTTATTTTTCTCTAATAGAAAATAATGAAAAAGTAGGTTTAGAAAGAGGTAAGTATCTATGTCTTCTCATAAAAAAGTGTCACTCTCTGAGATTAATCAATCTATCGATACTCCAAATAACAATCATTTCTGGCAAAATTTAAATGCCTTTTTAGGTCCGGGTGCTCTTGTCGCAGTTGGTTATATGGATCCAGGAAACTGGATTACCAGTGTAGTCGGTGGTGCTTCCTATAAGTATAGTCTCTTGTTTGTTATCTTGATTTCATCTCTCATTGCCATGCAACTTCAGCAGATGGCAGGAAAGCTTGGTATTGTAACCCAGATGGACCTGGCTCAAGCAACGGCTCATCATTCACCTAAATGGCTTCGTTATAGTCTATGGGTGATTTTAGAATTAGCCTTGATGGCGACAGATCTGGCAGAAGTTCTAGGTTCAGCGATTGCTCTCAATCTTCTCTTTAAGATTCCGATTATGATAGCAATTCTCTTGACCGTGTTGGATGTTTTTCTCTTATTGCTTCTGATGAAATTTGGCTTTAAGAAGATTGAAGCTATTGTGACAACACTGATTTTAACCATTCTAGCAATTTTTACCTATCTGGTAGCTTTGTCACATCCAAGCTTCCAAGGAATCGTTGAGGGTTATCTACCGAATGCAACCTTATTTGAAAGTCCCTTGCCAGGGCATGAAAGTCAATTAACCTTGGCACTAGGGATCGTGGGAGCAACGGTTATGCCCCATAACCTCTATTTGCATTCTTCCTTGTCTCAAACTCGGAAAATCAATCACAAGGACAAGAATGATGTTCGAAAAGCCGTGCGCTTTATGACCTGGGATTCAAATCTCCAATTATCCTTGGCCTTTGTGGTTAACTCCCTTCTATTAATTCTCGGGGCGGCTCTCTTTTTCGGCCATGCATCTGAGATTTCTGCCTTCTCTCAAATGTATAATGCCTTGCAGGATTCTACTATTGCAGGAGCTATAGCTAGCTCGACCTTATCAACCTTGTTTGCCTTGGCTTTATTAGCCAGTGGTCAAAATTCGACAATTACGGGTACCTTGACTGGACAAATCGTTATGGAAGGTTTCTTGCATATGAGATTACCTCAATGGTTCATTCGTTTGGCAACTCGTCTCTTTGCCTTGTTGCCTGTCATGATTGTAGCGGTTCTGTTTGGTCATCAGGAAAAAACATTGGATCAGTTATTGGTTTATTCACAAGTCTTTCTTTCGATTGCTCTTCCATTTTCAATCTTCCCACTGATTTATCTAACTTCTAAGAAATCACTGATGGGAGAATTTACCAATGCCAAATGGAATACCATCCTTGGCTATATCGTTTCCATTATCTTAACAATTCTCAATGTGAAATTGTTATTTGATATTTTCTAAGAAATTCACCCGAGTTATAAAACAAGCATATAAGAAAAAAGATACCCAAGATTTCTTGGGTATCTTTTTTAAAATAAACGGAAGACATGGGATTCGAACCCACGCACGCTGTTACACGCCTACCGCGTTTCCAACACGGCCTCTTAAGCCTCTTGAGTAATCTTCCAATACTTACTCAAATAGTCTACCATAAAGGCTCTTATCTTGCAATAAAAATTTTGGAAATAAGAAAAATGATAGATTTTGAAAGAAAATGACAAAAAGCGCTTGACTTTGAAAGAAAGTGTGATAGAATGAATAGTGTAAACGATAACAGGAGGTGATTCAGTGTTAAAAACAGAGCGGAAGCAACTGATTTTAGAGGAGTTAAATCAACATCATGTAGTTTCTCTAGAAAAATTAGTTAGTTTGTTAGAAACGTCAGAATCAACGGTTCGAAGAGATTTGGATGAGTTGGAAGCGGAAAACAAGCTTCGTCGCGTACATGGTGGAGCAGAATTGCCCCATTCCTTGCAAGAAGAAGAAACCCTTCAAGAAAAATCTGTCAAAAACCTTCAAGAGAAGAAGTTGTTAGCTCAGAAGGCGGCCTCTCTCATCAAGGAACAAGATGTCATCTTTATCGATGCTGGAACAACAACTGCCTTTTTGATTCATGAATTGGGCAATAAGAATGTTACAGTCGTGACCAACTCGATTCACCATGCCGCACAGTTGGTTGAAAAGCAGATTCCAACTGTCATGGTTGGAGGAAGTGTCAAGATGGCGACAGATGCTAGCATAGGGGGCGTTGCTCTTAACCAGATTAACCAATTGCACTTTGACCGTGCCTTTATCGGAATGAATGGTGTGGACGATGGCTATTATACGACTCCTGATATGGAGGAGGGAGCTGTTAAGCGTGCTATTTTAGAGAATGCCAAACAGACCTATGTCTTGGTGGATTCGTCAAAAATTGGACAAACTTGCTTTGCCAAAGTAGCACCACTCAAACGAGCTATTGTTATCACAAGTCAAGGGCATGAGCTCTTGCAGGCTATTAAGGAGAAAACGGAGGTAATAGAAGTATGATTTATACAGTCACACTCAATCCATCTATTGATTATATCGTTCGTTTGGACCAAGTCCAAGTCGGTAGTGTCAATCGTATGGACAGTGATGATAAGTTTGCTGGAGGGAAAGGAATCAATGTCAGTCGTGTTTTGAAACGTTTGGATATACCCAATACTGCGACGGGATTTATCGGAGGCTTTACTGGTAAATTTATCACAGATACTTTAGCAGAGGAAGAAATCGAGACACGTTTTGTCCAAGTATCAGAAGATACTCGTATCAATGTTAAAATCAAAGCAGACCAAGAGACAGAAATCAATGGGACTGGTCCAACTGTTGAGCCGGATCAGCTAGAAGAATTGAAAGCTATTTTATTTAGTCTGACAGCAGAAGATATAGTTGTCTTTGCAGGTTCAAGTACTAAAAATCTAGGCAATGCCATCTACAAGGATCTAATTGCCTTGACACGCCAGACTGGTGCGCAAGTCGTTTGTGACTTTGAAGGACAGACCTTGATTGATAGTTTGGACTATCAACCACTTTTGGTCAAACCAAATAATCACGAGCTTGGAGCTATCTTTGGAGTGAAACTCGAAAGTTTGGATCAAATCGAGAAATACGCTCGTGAGTTATTGGCTAAAGGTGCTCAAAACGTCATTATCTCTATGGCTGGTGATGGTGCCCTTCTTGTCACATCTGAGGGAGCATACTTTGCTCAACCAATCAAAGGGACAGTCAAAAATTCAGTTGGTGCTGGTGATTCTATGGTTGCCGGATTCACAGGTGAATTTGTCAAATCAAAAGACGCAGTAGAAGCCTTCAAATGGGGAGTTGCTTGTGGAACAGCAACTACCTTCTCAGATGATTTGGCAACGGCAGAATTTATTAAAGAAACATATGAAAAAGTTGAGGTAGAAAAAAGATGAAAATTCAAGACCTATTGAGAAAAGATGTTATGTTGCTGGATTTGCAGGAGACTGAAAAAACAGCTGTCATCGACGAGATGATTAAAAGTTTGACAGACCACGGTTATGTGACAGATTTTGAAACCTTTAAAGAAGGAATCTTGGCGCGTGAAGCTTTGACTTCTACAGGCTTGGGTGACGGAATCGCTATGCCTCACAGCAAAAACGCTGCTGTCAAAGAGGCGACTGTTCTCTTTGCTAAGTCAAACAAGGGTGTTGACTACGAGAGCTTGGATGGGCAACCAACAGACCTCTTCTTCATGATTGCGGCTCCAGAAGGTGCCAATGATACTCACTTGGCAGCCTTGGCAGAATTGTCCCAATACTTGATGAAAGACGGTTTTGCTGATAAACTTCGTCAAGCAATATCAGCTGACCAAGTTATCGAACTTTTTAACCAAGCTTCAGAAAAAACTGAAGAGCCTGTTCAAGTACCTGCTAATAACTCGGGTGACTTTATCGTAGCTGTTACAGCTTGTACGACAGGTATTGCCCACACTTACATGGCCCAAGAAGCCCTTCAAAAAGTGGCTGCTGAAATGGGTGTTGGGATCAAGGTTGAAACCAACGGTGCTAGCGGCGTTGGAAACCAACTAACTGCTGAAGACATCCGCAAGGCTAAAGCTGTTATCATCGCAGCAGACAAGGCTGTTGAGCTGGATCGTTTTGATGGCAAACCTTTGATCAATCGTCCAGTGGCTGACGGTATCCGTAAAACGGAAGAATTGATTAACTTGGCTCTATCAGGAGATGCTGAAGTCTACCGTGCTTCTAATGGAGCCAAAGCTGCAACAGCCTCTAACGAAAAACAAAGCCTTGGTGGTGCCTTCTACAAACATTTGATGAGTGGTGTATCGCAAATGTTGCCATTCGTTATTGGTGGTGGTATCATGATTGCCCTTGCCTTCTTGATTGACGGTGCTTTGGGTGTTCCAAATGAAAACCTTGGCAATCTTGGTTCTTACCATGAGTTAGCTTCTATGTTCATGAAAATTGGTGGTGCAGCCTTTGGCTTGATGCTCCCAGTCTTTGCAGGTTATGTTGCCTACTCTATCGCTGAAAAACCAGGTTTGGTAGCAGGTTTCGTGGCTGGTGCTATTGCCAAAGAAGGTTTTGCCTTTGGTAAAATTCCTTATGCCGCAGGTGGTGAAGCAACTTCAACTCTTGCAGGTGTCTCATCTGGTTTCCTAGGTGCCCTTGTGGGTGGATTTATCGCAGGTGCTTTGGTGCTTGCTATCAAGAAATACGTTAAAGTTCCTCGTTCACTTGAAGGTGCTAAATCAATCCTTCTCTTACCACTTCTTGGAACAATCTTGACTGGATTTGTTATGCTAGCTGTTAACATCCCAATGGCTGCAATCAACACTGCTATGAATGACTTCCTAGGCGGTCTTGGAGGAGGTTCAGCTGTCCTTCTTGGTATCGTCCTTGGTGGAATGATGGCTGTTGACATGGGTGGACCAGTCAACAAAGCAGCCTATGTCTTTGGTACAGGTACGCTTGCAGCAACTGTTTCTTCAGGTGGTTCTGTGGCTATGGCAGCAGTTATGGCTGGAGGAATGGTACCACCACTTGCAATCTTTGTCGCAACTCTTCTTTTCAAAGATAAATTTACTAAGGAAGAACGTAACTCTGGTTTGACAAACATCATCATGGGCTTGTCATTTATCACTGAGGGAGCGATTCCATTTGGTGCCGCTGACCCAGCTCGTGCTATCCCAAGTTTCATCCTTGGTTCAGCAGTAGCAGGTGGCCTCGTTGGTCTTACTGGTATCAAACTCATGGCGCCACACGGAGGAATCTTCGTTATTGCCCTTACTTCAAATGCTCTTCTTTACCTCGTTTCTGTTTTGGTAGGAGCAATCGTAAGTGGTGTAGTCTATGGTTACCTACGCAAACCACAAGCATAAAACTTAGATATAAAATGAAAAGATTGGACCGTTTGGTGCAGTCTTTTTCTCTTTCCGAAATGCCTGTGAAATATGGTATAATAGAAGAATGGCAAACAAGAATACAAGTAAAACAAGACGGAGACCGTCTAAAGCAGAACTCGAAAGAAAAGAAGCGATTCAACGAATGTTGATTTCGTTGGGAATCGCGATTTTATTGATTTTCGCAGCCTTCAAATTAGGGGCTGCAGGTATCACCCTTTACAATCTAATTCGCTTGCTGGTAGGTAGCCTAGCTTATCTGGCAATATTTGGCATCCTGCTCTATCTCTTCTTCTTCAAGTGGATACGAAAACAGGAAGGACTCTTATCAGGTTTTTTCACCATATTTGCTGGCTTACTCTTGATTTTTGAGGCCTACTTAGTTTGGAAATATGGTTTGGATAAGTCGGTCTTAAAAGGAACCATGGCTCAGGTTGTGACGGATTTAACTGGTTTTCGAACGACCAGTTTTGCTGGTGGAGGCTTGATTGGTGTTGGACTCTATGTGCCAACAGCCTTTCTCTTCTCAAATATCGGCACTTACTTTATTGGAGCTATCTTGATTTTAGCTGGAGCCCTCATAGTCAGTCCTTGGTCTGTTTACGATATTGCTGAATTTTTCAGTAGAGGATTTGCCAAATGGAGGGAAGGACATGAGCGTCGAAAAGAGGAACGCTTTGTCAAACAAGAAGAAAAAGCTCGTCAAAAAGCTGAGGAAGAAGCTAGATTAGAAAAAGAAGCGGCTGAGAAAGCCTTGCTCGATTTGCCTCCTGTTGATATGGAAACGGGTGAAATTCTGACAGAAGATGTTGTGCTTGACGTTCCACCTGTTCCGGAAGAAGAGTGGGTGGAACCAGAAATCATCTTGCCTCAAGCTGAACTTGAATTCCCTGAGCAGGAAGATAGCTCTGATGACGAAGATGTTCAGGTCGATTTTTCAGCTAAGGAGGCTCTTGAATACAAACTTCCAAGCTTACAACTCTTTGCCCCAGATAAACCAA
Organism: Streptococcus mitis; assembly: GCF_946190065.1. GTDB lineage: Bacteria > Bacillota > Bacilli > Lactobacillales > Streptococcaceae > Streptococcus > Streptococcus mitis_DE. The sequence goes on along the minus strand of NZ_CAMHZD010000004.1, from coordinate 45,152 downwards.
AAGACCAGTCGAAAGAGAAGAAAATCGTTCGTGAAAACATCAAAATCCTAGAAGAAACTTTTGCTAGTTTTGGTATTAAGGTAACGGTTGAACGGGCTGAAATTGGGCCGTCAGTGACCAAGTATGAAGTCAAGCCAGCAGTCGGTGTACGGGTTAACCGCATTTCCAATCTAGCAGATGACCTCGCTCTAGCCTTGGCAGCCAAGGATGTCCGGATTGAGGCTCCAATACCTGGTAAATCCTTAGTCGGGATTGAGGTTCCTAACTCTGAGATTGCGACGGTATCCTTCCGCGAACTATGGGAACAATCTCAAACGAAAGCAGAAAATCTCTTAGAAATTCCTCTAGGAAAGGCAGTTAATGGCACCGCAAGAGCTTTTGACCTTTCCAAGATGCCCCACTTGCTAGTTGCAGGTTCAACGGGTTCAGGGAAGTCAGTAGCTGTTAACGGCATTATCGCTAGCATCCTCATGAAGGCGAGACCTGACCAAGTTAAATTTATGATGGTCGATCCTAAGATGGTTGAGTTGTCTGTTTACAATGACATTCCCCACCTCTTGATTCCAGTTGTGACCAATCCACGCAAAGCCAGTAAGGCTCTGCAAAAGGTTGTGGATGAAATGGAAAATCGTTATGAACTCTTTGCCAAGGTAGGAGTTCGGAATATTGCAGGCTTTAATGCCAAGGTAGAAGAGTTCAATGCCCAGTCTGAGTACAAGCAAATTCCGCTACCGCTTATTGTCGTGATTGTGGATGAGTTGGCTGACCTTATGATGGTGGCCAGCAAGGAAGTGGAAGATGCCATCATTCGTCTTGGGCAGAAGGCGCGGGCTGCAGGTATCCACATGATTCTTGCAACCCAGCGTCCATCGGTTGATGTCATTTCTGGTCTGATCAAGGCCAATGTCCCATCTCGAGTGGCTTTTGCGGTTTCATCAGGGACAGACTCCCGTACTATCTTGGATGAAAATGGAGCTGAGAAACTACTTGGCCGAGGGGACATGCTCTTTAAACCGATTGATGAAAATCATCCAGTTCGTCTCCAAGGATCCTTTATCTCGGATGATGATGTTGAACGCATCGTAAACTTTATCAAGGCTCAGGCAGATGCGGACTACGATGAGAGTTTTGATCCAGGTGAGGTTTCTGAAAATGAAGGAGAATTTTCAGATGGTGAATCTGGTGGTGACCCGCTCTTTGAAGAAGCCAAGGCTTTGGTCATTGAGACTCAGAAAGCCAGCGCATCCATGATTCAGCGTCGTTTGTCAGTTGGATTTAATCGTGCGACCCGTCTCATGGAAGAACTTGAAATGGCAGGTGTCATCGGTCCAGCTGAGGGAACCAAACCACGAAAAGTATTGCAACAATAAAAAATAGCTTCTTTCCAAGTTTGGAAGGAGGCTATTTTAGTGATTATTGATTAGTTTTATTTTCCGAAGTTGGACTATTGGACTGTTTTTCATTTTCAGTAGCAGGTTTACTTGAAGCAGGTGTAGTAGAGTCCTGAGTTGCTGTTTTCTGCTCTTCTTTTTTCTCTTCTTTGACGCTGGATTTTGGTGTTTCCTCTTGTTGTGTTTTTTCTTGAGAAGTGTTATTTTCCTTATTAGGACTAGTGTGTTCCTGAGGGGATTCCTTTTGAATTTCTTTGACAATTGTTGTGGTCTGGGTTGTCGTAGGTTCTTTTTTAGTATTTTTGTTATTATCCAAGGCGTTCATGATAGTGATACTTGCGGTAATTAAGCCAAGGATACTACCGATAGTAGCAACGGTTTTTTGAAAGACCGTAAAGCCTTTTTTGATGTGTTCTGTTTTTGGTTTTGAAGTTCTACGATAATTAGACATGCATTCTCTCCTTTAATTAAAATTTATTATACCTCATTTCTTTAAAAAAATCTTAAAAAAAGAGGAATTGCCCTTTCTTGTCGCAAGCCCCGTTTCATGATACAATAGAAGGAGTGATTTTAGAAAGCGTGAGAAAACATGATTTACTTTGATAATTCGGCGACGACCAAGCCCTATCCTGAAGCCCTTGAAACCTATATGCAGGTGGCTTCAAAAATTTTAGGAAATCCATCTAGTCTTCATCGTTTAGGGGACCAGGCAACACGAATCTTAGATTCTTCTCGCCAACAGATTGCAGATTTAATTGGTAAGAAAAGCGATGAAATCTTCTTTACTTCTGGTGGGACAGAAGGAGATAACTGGGTCATCAAGGGTGTGGCCTTTGAAAAAGCTCAATTTGGCAAGCACATCATCGTATCAGCCATTGAACATCCGGCAGTCAAAGAGTCAGCTCTCTGGTTGAAAAGTCAAGGATTTGAAGTGGATTTTGCTCCAGTTGATGAGAAAGGATTTGTGGATGTTGAGGCGCTAGCAGATTTGATACGACCTGATACGACCCTCGTTTCCATCATGGCAGTTAACAACGAAATTGGCTCTGTTCAGCCCATTGAGGCTATTTCAGAACTGTTAGCAGACAAGCCAACTATTTCCTTCCATGTTGATGCTGTTCAGGCACTTGCCAAGATTCCTACTGAAAAATATTTGACAGAACGAGTGGATTTTGCGACTTTCTCTAGTCACAAGTTTCACGGAGTTCGAGGTGTTGGATTTGTCTATATCAAGTCTGGCAAGAAGATTACGCCTCTTTTAACAGGTGGTGGTCAGGAGCGCGACTATCGTTCGACAACTGAAAATGTAGCAGGGATTGCAGCGACAGCCAAGGCTCTCCGTCTGTCTATGGAGAAGCTGGATATCTTTAGGAGCAAGACTGGGCAGATGAAGGCAGTGATTCGCCAAGCCCTTCTGGACTATCCGGATATTTTTGTCTTTTCAGATGAGGAAGACTTTGCCCCTCATATCCTGACTTTTGGAATCAAGGGTGTTCGTGGTGAAGTCATCGTTCACGCCTTTGAAGACTATGATATTTTCATCTCAACGACCTCGGCTTGTTCGTCCAAGGCTGGGAAACCTGCAGGCACCTTGATTGCCATGGGAGTGGACAAGGATAAGGCCCAGTCAGCTGTGCGTCTTAGCCTATACCTTGAAAATGATATGAGTCAGGTCGAGCAGTTCTTGACCAAGCTAAAATTAATTTACAATCAAACTAGAAAAGTAAGATAGGAGCATTCATGCAATATTCAGAAATTATGATTCGCTACGGTGAGCTGTCAACCAAGGGTAAAAACCGTATGCGTTTCATCAATAAACTTCGCAATAATATTTCAGACGTTTTGTCTATCTATCCCCAAGTTAAGGTAACAGCAGATCGCGACCGTGCCCATGCTTACCTCAATGGAGCTGATTACACAGTAGTAGCAGAATCACTCAAACAAGTATTTGGAATTCAAAATTTTTCCCCTGTTTATAAGGTTGAAAAATCTGTAGAAATTTTGAAGTCTGCTGTCCAAGAGATTATGAAAGATATTTACAAAGAAGGGATGACTTTCAAAATCTCTAGCAAGCGTAGCGACCACAACTTTGAGTTGGATAGTCGTGAACTCAACCAAACACTTGGAGGGGCTGTATTCGAAGCCATTCCAAATGTGCAAGCTCAAATGAAAAATCCAGATATTAATCTTCAGGTAGAAATCCGTGAAGAGGCAGCCTATCTTTCTTATGAAACCATTCGTGGGGCTGGTGGTTTGCCAGTTGGAACTTCAGGTAAAGGGATGCTTATGTTGTCAGGAGGGATTGATTCACCTGTAGCAGGTTATCTTGCTTTGAAACGTGGAGTGGATATCGAAGCCGTTCACTTTGCAAGTCCACCTTACACGAGTCCTGGAGCTCTTAAAAAAGCCCAAGATTTGACCCGTAAATTGACCAAGTTTGGCGGAAATATCCAGTTTATCGAGGTGCCTTTCACAGAGATTCAAGAGGAAATCAAGGCTAAAGCGCCAGAGGCTTATTTGATGACTCTAACTCGTCGTTTTATGATGCGTATTACTGACCGTATTCGTGAGGTACGAAATGGTTTAGTTATCATCAACGGGGAAAGCCTAGGTCAAGTAGCCAGCCAAACCTTGGAAAGCATGCAGGCTATTAACGCTGTGACCAACACTCCCATCATTCGTCCAGTTGTGACCATGGATAAGTTGGAAATCATTGATATTGCTCAGGAAATTGATACCTTTGAAATTTCTATCCAGCCTTTTGAAGACTGTTGTACTATTTTTGCGCCAGATCGTCCAAAGACCAATCCTAAGATTAAGAATGCGGAGCAGTACGAAGCTCGTATGGATGTTGAAGGATTAGTAGAGCGAGCAGTGGCTGGAATCATGATTACTGAGATTACACCTCAAGCTGAAAAAGATGAAGTTGATGACTTGATTGACAATTTGCTCTAATTAGAAAATCCAGAAGAATTTAGAAAATTAAATGAAAAAGTTAGTTTTTAATCCAAAAATGGAAGAAAAACTGACTTTTTTTCTTAAACTGTGATATAATAAAATAAAATTTTGAATATAGAGAGTTTTCTGACAATGAATCAATCCTACTTTTATTTAAAAATGAAAGAACACAAACTCAAGGTTCCTTATACAGGTAAGGAACGTCGTGTACGTGTTCTTCTACCTAAAGATTATGAGAAAGATACTGATCGTTCCTATCCTGTTGTTTACTTTCATGACGGGCAAAATGTCTTTTATAGTAAGGAGTCCTTTATCGGTCACTCTTGGAAAATCATTCCAGCTATTAAGCGAAATCCCGATATCAGTCGCATGATTGTTGTTGCCATTGACAATGATGGTATGGGTCGGATGAATGAGTATGCGGCTTGGAAGTTCCAAGAATCTCCTATTCCGGGGCAGCAGTTTGGTGGTAAGGGAGTGGAGTATGCCGAGTTTGTCATGGATGTGGTCAAGCCTTTTATCGATGAGAACTATCGTACCAAAGCTGACCGCCAGCATACGGCTATGATTGGTTCCTCACTAGGAGGAAATATTACCCAATTTATCGGTTTGGAATACCAAGACCAAATTGGCTGTCTAGGGGTTTTTTCATCTGCTAACTGGCTTCATCAAGAAGCTTTTAACCGCTATATTGAGCGCAAGAAACTATCGCCTGACCAGCGCATTTTCATCTATGTAGGAACAGAAGAAGCAGATGATACAGACAAGACCTTGATGGCTGGTAATATCAAACAGGCCTATATCGATTCGTCGCTACGCTATTACCATGATTTGATATCAGGTGGGGTACACTTAGATAATCTTTTCTTGAAAGTTCAGTCTGGTGCCATCCATAGTGAGATTCCATGGTCGGAGAATTTACCAGACTGTCTGAGATTTTTTGCAGAAAACTGGTAAAGTAAGAAAGGAGAAAATATGCATATTGAACATCTTAGCCACTGGAGTGGTCACCTCAACCGTGAAATGTACCTTAATCGTTATGGACATGCTGGGATTCCAGTTGTGGTCTTTGCTTCATCAGGTGGTAGTCACAACGAATACTATGATTTTGGCATGATTGAGGCCTGTGCTTCCTTTATCGAGGAAGGCCGTGTCCAGTTCTTTACCCTATCCAGTGTTGACAGTGAGAGCTGGTTGGCCACTTGGAAGAATGGTCACGACCAAGCGGAAATGCATCGTGCCTATGAACGCTATGTGATTGAGGAGGCTATTCCTTTTATCAAGCACAAGACAGGTTGGTTTGATGGTATGATGACGACAGGTTGCTCGATGGGCGCCTACCATGCAGTCAACTTTTTTCTCCAACATCCAGATGTTTTTACAAAGGTGATTGCTCTTAGTGGTGTTTACGATGCACGTTTCTTTGTCGGCGATTACTACAATGACGATGCTATTTACCAAAACTCGCCAGTAGATTATATTTGGAACCAAAACGACGGCTGGTTTATTGACCGTTACCGTCAGGCAGAGATTGTGCTGTGTACGGGGCTTGGAGCCTGGGAACAAGACGGTCTACCATCTTTCTACAAGCTCAAAGAAGCCTTTGACCAGAAACAAATTCCAGCCTGGTTTGCTGAATGGGGACACGATGTCGCCCATGACTGGGAATGGTGGCGCAAACAAATGCCTTATTTCCTTGGAAATCTCTATTTATAAAAGGAGTTATCTATGAATTACCTTGTTATTTCTCCCTACTATCCGCAAAATTTTCAACAGTTTACAATTGAGCTAGCTAATAAAGGCATCACAGTCTTGGGAATCGGTCAAGAACCATACGAGCAATTGGATGAACCTTTACGCAATAGCCTGACCGAGTACTTCCGTGTTGACAATCTTGAAAATGTAGATGAAGTCAAACGTGCAGTTGCTTTTCTCTTTTATAAACATGGCCCAATTGACCGCATCGAGTCTCATAATGAATACTGGCTTGAGCTGGATGCAACACTCAGAGAACAATTCAATGTCTTTGGTGCCAAACCAGAGGATCTCAAAAAGACGAAATTTAAGTCTGAAATGAAGAAGCTTTTCAAAAAAGCAGGTGTTCCTGTGGTCCCTGGAGCTGTTATCAAGACGGAAGCAGATGTTGATCAAGCAGTGAACGAAATCGGCCTGCCAATGATTGCCAAACCTGATAATGGAGTGGGAGCAGCCGCAACATTTAAGCTTGAGACAGAAGACGATATCAATCACTTCAAGACTGAGTGGGATCATTCAACTGTTTATTTCTTTGAGAAATTTGTCACCTCTAGCGAAATTTGTACCTTTGATGGTCTTGTGGACAAGGATGGTAAAATTGTCTTCTCAACAACCTTTGATTACGCCTATACACCTCTGGATCTTATGATTTACAAGATGGACAATTCCTACTATGTTCTTAAGGACATGGATCCTAAACTTCGCAAGTATGGTGAAGCGATTGTCAAGGAATTTGGTATGAAAGAACGGTTCTTCCATATTGAGTTCTTCCGTGAAGGGGATGATTACATCGCCATTGAGTACAATAACCGCCCTGCAGGTGGTTTCACTATTGATGTTTATAATTTTGCTCATTCCTTGGATCTTTATCGTGGCTATGCATCTATAGTCGCAGGAGAAGAGTTCCCAGTAACAGACTTTGAACCTCAGTATTGTTTGGCTACGTCTCGCCGTGCAAATGCTCATTATGTCTATTCTGAGGAGGACTTGCTTGCTAAATACAGCCAGCAGTTCAAGGTTAAGAAAATCATGCCAGCGGCCTTTGCGGAACTTCAAGGAGATTACCTTTATATGCTGACAACTCCGAGTCGACAAGAAATGGAGCAAATGATTGCTGATTTCGGACAACGTCAATAATAGGATATGAAGACTTAACAAGCTTTATTTGTTAAGTCTTTTTAAATTCCCTGAATAAAAGCGTTTTCCCAGTTAATCTTTTAGAAAACATATTGCTAAAAGATATAAAAATTGATAGAATAAGGATTGTCTAAAAAATTTTAAGGAGAATCTATCAAATGGATTTCACATGGGCAATTAAATATGCCACTGAATTTTTGGCCACTGCTATTTTGATCATTCTTGGAAATGGTGCAGTTGCCAACGTTGAACTTAAAGGTACGAAAGGTCATCAAAGTGGCTGGATCGTTATCGCTGTTGGTTATGGTATGGGGGTTATGATTCCAGCCTTGATGTTTGGTAACGTATCAGGTAACCACATCAACCCAGCCTTCACTCTTGGACTTGCGATTAGCGGTCTTTTCCCTTGGGCACAAGTAGCGCCTTATATCCTTGCACAAGTTTTGGGTGCTATCTTTGGTCAAGCTTTGGTTGTGGCAACACACCGCCCATATTACTTGAAAACTGAAAATCCAAACAATATCTTGGGTACTTTCTCAACCATTTCAAGTTTGGATAATGGTACAAAAGAAGCACGTTTCGCAGCAACTGTTAACGGTTTTGTAAACGAGTTTGTTGGTTCATTTGTTCTTTTCTTTGCAGCTCTTGGCATGACTAAAAACTTCTTTGGTGCTGAACTAGTATCAAAAGCACAAGCCGCTATCAATGCTCAAGTTGCTCAAGCAACTACTCAAGGTCAAACAATTCCTCAAGAGCAAGTAACAGCAGCACTTGACCAAGCTAAAGAACAAGTGGCACCATTTATGACATCTGGTCTTGGAATTGCTCACTTGGCACTTGGATTCCTTGTTATGGCCTTGGTAACTTCACTTGGTGGACCTACAGGACCTGCCTTGAACCCAGCCCGTGACTTGGGACCACGTCTCCTTCATGCTTTCCTTCCAAAATCAGTTCTTGGTGAGCACAAAGGTGATTCAAAATGGTGGTACTCTTGGGTACCAGTAGTAGCACCGATCGCAGCAGCAATTGCGGCAGTAGCTATCTTCAAATTCCTTTACCTATAAGAAATTGAAACCGAGGAAATCCTCGGTTTTTTAGATGAAATTTTTACGAAAAATCGGTAAATTTGAGCATAATATCTTGTAAAAAATTCTAAAATCCTTTAAAATAAAAGAGTTGGAGGAATTTATGAATGTAAATCAAATTGTACGGATTATTCCTACTTTAAAAGTTAATAATAGAAAATTAAATGAAACATTTTATATTGAAACCCTTGGTATGAAGGCCTTGTTAGAAGAGTCGGCCTTTCTGTCACTAGGCGACCAAACAGGTCTTGAAAAGCTGGTTTTAGAAGAAGCTCCAAGTATGCGTACTCGTAAGGTAGAGGGAAGAAAAAAGCTGGCTAAACTGATTGTCAAGGTGGAAAATCCCTTAGAAATAGAAGGACTCTTATCTAAAACAGATTCGATTCATCAATTATATAAAGGTCAAAATGGCTATGCTTTTGAAATTTTCTCACCAGAAGATGATTTGATTTTGATTCACGCGGAAGATGATAGAGCAAGTCTAGTAGAAGTAGAAGAAAAGCCTGAATTTCAAACAGATTTGGAATCAATTTCTTTGAGTAAATTTGAGATTTCTATGGAATTACATCTTCCAACTGATATTGAAAGTTTCTTGGAATCATCTGAAATGGGGGCATCACTTGATTTTATCCCAGCTCAGGGGCAGGATTTGACTGTGGACAATACGGTTACTTGGGACTTATCTATGCTCAAGTTCTTGGTCAATGAATTAGACCTAGCAAGTCTTCGCGAGAGGTTTGAGTCTACCGAGTATTTTATTCCTAAGTCTGAAAAATTCTTCCTTGGTAAAGATAGAAATAATGTTGAATTGTGGTTTGAAGAAGTATGAAGTGGACCAAGATTATTAAAAAAATAGAAGAACAAATCGAGGCAGGGATTTATCCCGGAGCCTCTTTTGCGTATTTTAAGGACAATCAATGGACGGAGTTCTATTTAGGCCAGAGTGATCCAGAGCATGGCTTGGATACTGAGACAGGACTGCTTTATGACCTAGCCAGTGTCAGCAAGGTTGTTGGGGTAGGTACTGTTTTTACCTTCTTGTGGGAAAGAAGTCAATTAGATATTGACAGACCAGTAACCGATTTTTTAGCTGAGAGTGATTATCCAGATATTACTATTCGTCAGCTCTTAACTCATGCTACAGACCTTGATCCTTTTATTCCCAATCGTGATCTTTTAACTGCCTCAGAATTAAAGAAAGCGATGTTTCATCTCAACAGACGAAGTCAGCCAGCCTTTCTTTATTCAGATGTCCATTTTTTGCTGTTAGGTTTTATTTTGGAAAGAATCTTTAATCAAAACCTGGATGTGATTTTACAAGAACAAGTTTTTAAACCTTGGGAAATGAAGGAAACTCAGTTTGGTCCTGTTGAGCTTGCTATTCCAACAGTCAGAGGTGTAGAGGCCGGTATGGTACATGATCCCAAGGCTCGCCTCTTGGGCAGACATGCAGGTAGTGCTGGTTTATTTTCGACTGTAAAGGACTTACAAATCTTTTTAGAACACTATTTAGCAGATGATTTTGCAAGAAATTTGAGTCAAAATTTTTCTCCTTTGAATGACAAGGAACGTTCTTTGGCATGGAATTTGGAAGGAGATTGGCTAGACCATACGGGCTATACAGGTACCTTTATCATGTGGAATCGTCAGAAGCAAGAAGCGGCTATTTTCCTATCGAATCGTACCTATGAAAAGGATGAGCGGGCTCAATGGATTTTAGATCGCAATCAAGTGATGGACTTGATTCGTAAAGAAGAGTAAGGAGAGACATGTCAAACAGTTTAAAAGGGACTCTATTAACAGTTGTGGCTGGTATTGCTTGGGGCTTGTCTGGAACGAGTGGCCAATACCTGATGGCACACGGAATTTCGGCTCTAGTCTTGACCAACTTGCGTCTTTTAATCGCTGGTGGAATTCTCATGCTCTTGGCTTATGCTACTGCAAAGGATAAAATGCTGACCTTTTTAAAGGATAGAAAGAGTTTGCTGTCTCTTCTCATTTTTGCTTTGATTGGACTTTTTCTCAATCAATTTGCCTATCTAACTGCTATTCAGGAAACCAATGCAGGAACCGCGACGGTACTTCAGTATGTTTGTCCTGTCGGGATTTTGATTTATAGCTGTATCAAGGATAAGGTGGCGCCGACACTGGGAGAGATTGTTTCCATCATATTAGCCATTGGAGGGACCTTCTTGATCGCAACTCATGGGCAGTTGGACCAGTTATCCATGACACCTGCAGGCCTGTTCTGGGGTCTCTTTTCTGCTCTGACTTACGCACTTTATATCATTTTGCCCATATCCTTGATTAAGAAGTGGGGGAGCAGTTTGGTCATTGGTGTGGGAATGGTCATAGCTGGTTTGGTCGCCCTTCCTTTTACAGGAGTTCTACAGACTGTTATCCCAACTAGTCTTGATTTTCTTCTCGCTTTTGCGGGCATTATTCTTATCGGGACTGTTTTTGCCTATACAGCCTTTCTAAAAGGAGCCAGTCTGATAGGACCGGTCAAGTCAAGTTTGTTGGCTTCGATTGAGCCGATTTCGGCAGTTTTCTTTGCCTTCCTGATCATGAATGAACAATTTTATCCCATTGATTTTCTTGGCATGGCAATGATATTGTTTGCTGTAACTCTGATTTCTCTGAAAGATTTACTCTTAGAAAAATAAAAAAACTCTTTGTCCGTGACAGAGAGTTTTTGCTTAGAAATCTAGTTATTCTCAAGATAAAATTCAAAGCGTTCGCCTACATATTGGCTTTTTACGTATTCAAAAGCTGTCCCATCTTCTAGGTAAGAAACCTGAGTCAGTCCAAGAATAGCATGTCCTTTTTCAACTTCCAAATAGTGGGCAATTTTTTCCTTAGCGAGACGAGCATAGATGGTCTGCTGTGATTTGCCGATACGGTAGCCATGTTTTTGCAAGGTTTGGAAGAAATGACTGGTGATTTCTTCTTTCTTAAAATCCTTAATGAATTTTTCAGGAATAGAAGCAACTTCATAAACCAGAGGGACTTGGTCGGCATAGCGAACACGTTCCATTCGGATAATATTTTCGGTAGGAGAAATTCTTAGCTTGGCAACTTCCTGCTCATTGGGAATAGTTTTTCTGTAGGAAATGAGCTGGCTAGAGGGTACTTTACCTTGGGACTTAACAATTTCAGTAAAACTGGTTGTCCCTCGCATCTTTTCTTGTACTCGAGTACTGGAAACAAAGGTGCCACTTCCTACACGGCGTTCTAAGACGCCTTCTTCAACTAATAGAGATACGGCTTGGCGGAGGGTCATCCGACTGACCTCGAATTGTTCAGCCAAATCTCTTTCACTCGGCAGCCTCTCACCAATGGACCAACGGTGCTCGTCAATATCCTTTTTTATCTGATCATGGATTTTCATATAAGCTGGTAGCATATTTTCACTTCATTTCTATCTTTTCTCTATTGTACCCCAATAAACTAGAAAAAGTCAATCTTCGCCTTGTTTAGTTGGTAATTCACCCTTATTTGTGATAGAATATTGGAAAAAGATATTTCTTTTGAGAAAGGAAAAAGATGAGCAACATTTCAACTGATTTGCAAGATGTAGAAAAAATCATCGTTTTGGACTATGGTAGCCAGTACAACCAGCTGATTTCACGCCGTATCCGTGAGATTGGTGTTTTTTCAGAACTAAAGAGCCATAAAATTTCAGCTGCTGAAGTTCGTGAAATCAACCCTGTAGGAATCATCCTTTCAGGTGGTCCAAACTCTGTATACGAAGATGGTTCATTCGATATTGACCCAGAAATCTTCGAACTCGGAATTCCTATTTTGGGAATCTGTTACGGTATGCAGTTGTTGACCCATAAACTTGGAGGAAAAGTTGTTCCTGCAGGCGATGCTGGAAATCGTGAATACGGTCAATCAACTCTTACTCACACCCCATCAGCTCTTTTTGAATCAACCCCAGATGAGCAGACTGTTTTGATGAGCCATGGTGATGCGGTTACTGAGATTCCTTCTGACTTTGTTCGTACAGGTACATCAGCTGACTGCCCATACGCAGCCATCGAAAACCCAGATAAACACATTTACGGTATCCAATTCCACCCAGAAGTTCGTCATTCTGTATACGGAAATGATATCCTTCGTAACTTTTCCCTTAACATTTGTAAGGCTAAAGGCGACTGGTCAATGGATAACTTCATTGACATGCAGATCCAAAAAATCCGTGAAACCGTCGGTGATAAACGTGTCCTTCTTGGCCTTTCAGGTGGAGTTGACTCTTCAGTTGTTGGTGTTCTTCTCCAAAAAGCAATTGGCGATCAATTGATCTGTATCTTCGTGGACCACGGTCTTCTTCGTAAAGGAGAAGCGGATCAAGTTATGGACATGCTTGGTGGTAAGTTTGGTTTGAATATCGTCAAAGCAGACGCAGCTAAGCGTTTCCTTGACAAACTTGCTGGTGTTTCTGACCCTGAACAAAAACGTAAAATCATCGGTAACGAGTTTGTATATGTCTTTGATGACGAAGCAAGCAAGCTCAAAGATGTAAAATTCCTTGCTCAAGGAACTCTTTATACAGACGTTATCGAGTCTGGCACAGACACAGCTCAGACGATCAAGTCACACCACAACGTTGGTGGTCTTCCAGAAGACATGCAGTTTGAATTGATCGAACCGCTCAACACTCTTTATAAAGACGAAGTTCGTGCCCTTGGTACAGAGCTTGGTATGCCAGACCATATCGTATGGCGCCAACCATTCCCAGGACCAGGACTTGCGATCCGTGTCATGGGAGAAATTACTGAAGAGAAACTTGAAACCGTTCGTGAATCAGATGCTATCCTTCGTGAAGAAATCGCTAAAGCTGGTCTTGACCGCGATATCTGGCAATACTTCACAGTTAATACAGGTGTTCGTTCAGTTGGGGTTATGGGTGACGGTCGTACGTACGACTACACTATTGCAATCCGTGCTATTACCTCTATCGATGGTATGACTGCTGATTTTGCCAAAATTCCATGGGATGTCCTTCAAAAAATCTCAGTACGTATCGTAAACGAAGTGGATCATGTTAACCGTATCGTCTACGATATTACAAGTAAACCACCTGCAACAGTAGAGTGGGAGTAGTCATCTAAGGACTAATTTATGTAGTTTAATGAGCCAGTATCATTGGATACTGGTTTTTACTTTATCTGGATTTTTGACCACTTGTTAAAACTAGGTTAATTTTCGACAATTTATCAGTCATTATGAAAATCTTATACTCAATGAAAATCAAAAAGCAAACTAGGAAGCTAGCCGCAGGTTGCTCAAAACAGTGTTTTGAGGTTGCAGATGGAAGCTGATGTGGTTTGAAGAGATTTTCGAAGAGTATTAAAAGATTAGAATTGTCAAAACAATCTGTCTAGGCTTGATTTTATGGCTTATTTACTATAAAATGAGAAGGAAAAACGTCAAACTTTTATATTGCAAATAGGAGAAATCATGACAAAAACATTAAAACGTCCTGAGGTTTTATCACCGGCAGGGACTTTAGAGAAGCTAAAAGTGGCTGTTCAGTATGGTGCAGATGCTGTCTTTATCGGTGGTCAGGCCTATGGTCTTCGTAGCCGTGCAGGAAACTTTACCTTTGAACAGATGGAAGAAGGTGTCCAGTTTGCGGCCAAGTATGGTGCTAAGGTTTATGTGGCTGCCAACATGGTTATGCACGAAGGAAATGAAGCTGGTGCTGGTGAGTGGTTCCGTAAACTGCGTGATATCGGGATTGCAGCAGTTATCGTATCTGACCCAGCCTTGATTATGATTGCAGCGACTGAAGCACCAGGTCTTGAAATCCACCTCTCTACCCAAGCAAGTGCCACTAACTATGAAACCCTTGAGTTCTGGAAAGAACTGGGCTTAACTCGTGTCGTTTTGGCGCGTGAGGTTTCGATGGAAGAATTAGCTGAAATTCGCAAACGTACAGATGTTGAGATTGAAGCCTTTGTCCACGGAGCCATGTGTATTTCTTACTCTGGTCGTTGTACTCTTTCAAACCATATGAGTATGCGTGATGCCAACCGTGGTGGTTGTTCACAGTCTTGTCGCTGGAAATACGATCTTTACGACATGCCATTTGGTCAAGAACGTAAGAGCCTTAAAGGTGAAATTCCAGAAGAATTTTCGATGTCTGCCGTTGATATGTCTATGATTGACCATATCCCAGATATGATTGAAAACGGTGTGGACAGTCTAAAAATCGAAGGACGTATGAAGTCTATTCACTATGTTTCAACTGTAACCAACTGCTACAAGGCGGCTGTTGATGCTTATCTAGAGAGTCCAGAGAAGTTTGAAGCTATCAAGCAAGACTTGATTGATGAGATGTGGAAGGTTGCCCAACGTGAATTAGCAACAGGTTTCTACTACGGTACACCATCGGAAAATGAGCAGTTGTTTGGTGCTCGTCGTAAAATTCCTGAGTATAAGTTTGTTGCTGAAGTGGTTTCTTATGATGATGCGACACAAACAGCAACTATTCGTCAACGGAACGTTATTAACGAAGGAGACCAAGTTGAGTTTTATGGCCCAGGTTTCCGTCATTTTGAAACGTATATCGAAAATTTACATGATGCCAAAGGCAATAAAATAGACCGCGCTCCAAATCCAATGGAACTCTTGACAATCAAAGTCCCACAACCTGTTCAAGCTGGAGACATGGTTCGAGCTCTTAAAGAAGGTCTCATCAATCTTTATAAGGAAGATGGAACTAGCGTCACAGTGCGTGCTTAATAAACATGTAGGAGACGAAAGCTTTCTAGTTGCTTTCCCTTTAATCCTACTTACTAAAGAACCTTAGGTTAAAGAAAATATATTAATTTCCATCCGAGATTTCATCTCGGATTTTTTCATTATTTTTCAGAAAGGTCTAGATAATGGACGGATTTATTACAATTTTTTTCCAAAGTTTTCTATATAATAGACTCAAAAATAGTAAAATTGTAAATAATTTCCGTTAAGCGCTTTCAATGTTGGTAAAAAGTTGACAAATCCAATTTTTAGGACTAAACTAAGTAAGTAAATTTTAATTAAAAGGAGAATTCGTCATGAATTTAACATTTTTCGGTCTATGTCTTGCCTGTATGGGTGTATCTCTTGGTGAGGGTATGTTGATGAACGGTTTGTTGAAATCAGTTGCTCGCCAACCAGATATCATCTCAGAACTACGTAGTTTGATGATCCTAGGGGTTGCCTTTATTGAAGGTACTTTCTTCGTTACTCTTGTCTTTTCATTTATCATCAAATAAAAGAAGTATAAATTGAAAAAGGGAGGATTTTAGATGGAAGAAAGTATTAATCCAACCATCAATATTGGTCCTGTTACCTTTAATTTAACCATAGTAGTTTTGACTTTGTTGACTGTAGCACTTATTTTTGGCTTTATTTATTGGGCAACTCGAAATATGACTTTGAGACCCACAGGAAAACAAAATGTATTAGAGTATTTATTTGATTTTGTTGTTGGATTTACAAAATCAAACCTTGGTCCAATGATAAAGGATTATTCTCTCTTTTATTTCTGTTTATTCCTATTTATGGCCATTGCAAATAATATTGGCTTAATGGCTAGAATTCAGACTACAGATGGTGTAAATCTTTGGACCTCACCAACAGCAAATTTGTCATTTGACTTGGTCTTGTCTTTTACAATTATCTTAATGACACACGTAGAAGGAATTCGTCGTCGTGGAATCAAAAAGTATTTAAAAGCATTTGTAACACCAGGTTTTATGACACCAATGAATCTCTTGGAAGAAGTTACCAATCTCCTTTCACTTGCATTGCGGGTATTTGGTAATATCTTTGCAGGGGAAGTGATGGCAAGTATGTTAGTCCTACTTTCTCATCAGGCCTTCTATTGGTATCCTATTGCTTTTGGAACAAATCTAATCTGGACTGCATTTTCTGTTTTTATTTCTTGTGTACAAGCATATGTATTTACATTGTTATCTTCAATGTACCTAGGAAATAAAATTAATGATGAAGAATAGAAAGGAGTAGTTTATGAATGTAACAGTAGGTGAATTACTTGGTGATTTTATACTAATCGCTGGTTCCTTTATTCTCTTGCTAGTCTTGGTTAAGAAATATGCTTGGTCAAATTTGACTAGTATTTTCGAACAAAGAGCAGAAAAAATTGCAGCAGATATTGACGGAGCTGAACAAGCACGTCAAAAAGCAGAAGTATTGGCTCAAAAACGCGAAGATGAATTGGCTGGTAGCCGTAAAGAAGCTAAGACAATCATTGAGAATGCGAAAGAAACAGCTGAGAAAAGCAAAGCTAGTATTTTAGCAGATGCTAAGCTAGAAGCAGGACGCTTGAAAGAAAAAGCGAACCAAGAAATTGCTCAAAATAAAGCTGAAGCTTTACAAAGCGTTAAGGGTGAGGTAGCAGATTTGACAATCAGCCTGGCTGGTAAAATCATCTCACAAAACCTTGACGGTCATGCCCATAAAGAACTCATTGATCAGTATATCGATCAGTTAGGAGAAGCTTAATGGACAAGAAAACAGTAAAGGTAATTGAAAAATACAGCATGCCTTTTGTCCAATTGGTTTTAGAAAAAGGAGAAGAAGACCGTATCTTTTCAGACTTAGCTCAAATCAAGCAAGTTGCTGAAGAAACAGGTTTACCTTCTTTTTTAAAAAAAGTGGCAGTAGACGAGTCTGATAAGGAAAAAACAATTGCTTTCTTCCAAGACTCTGTGTCACCTTTATTGCAAAACTTTATCCAGGTTCTTATCTACAATCACAGAGCAAATCTTTTTTATGATATTCTTGAAGATTGCTTGAACCGACTTGAAAAAGAAACAAATCGATTTGAAGTGACGATTACGTCAGCTCATCCTTTAACTGATGAACAGAAGAGTCGCTTGCTCCCTTTGATTGAGAAAAAAATGTCTCTTAAAGTAAGGAGTGTAAAAGAACAAATCGATGAAAGTCTTATTGGTGGTTTTGTCATTTTTGCCAATCACAAGACAATTGATGTGAGTATTAAACAACAACTTAAAGTTGTTAAAGAAAATTTGAAATAGAAAGTGGTGTTCTTTTGGCAATTAACGCACAAGAAATCAGCGCTTTAATTAAGCAACAAATTGAAAATTTCAAACCCAATTTTGATGTGACTGAAACAGGTGTTGTAACCTATATCGGGGACGGTATCGCGCGTGCTCACGGACTTGAAAATGCCATGAGTGGAGAGTTGTTGATTTTTGAAAACGGCTCTTATGGTATGGCTCAAAACTTGGAGTCAACAGATGTTGGTATTATCATCCTAGGTGACTTTACAGATATCCGTGAAGGCGATACAATCCGCCGTACAGGGAAAATCATGGAAGTCCCAGTAGGTGAAAGTCTGATTGGTCGTGTTGTGGATCCGCTTGGTCGTCCAGTTGATGGTCTTGGAGAAATCCACACTGATAAAACTCGTCCAGTAGAAGCACCAGCTCCTGGTGTTATGCAACGTAAGTCTGTATCAGAACCATTGCAAACTGGTTTGAAAGCTATTGACGCCCTTGTACCGATTGGTCGTGGTCAACGTGAGTTGATTATCGGTGACCGTCAGACAGGGAAAACAACCATTGCGATTGATACAATCTTGAACCAAAAAGGTCAAGATATGATCTGTATCTATGTTGCGATTGGACAAAAAGAATCAACAGTTCGTACGCAAGTAGAAACACTACGTCAGTACGGTGCCTTGGACTACACAATCGTTGTGACAGCCTCTGCTTCACAACCATCTCCATTGCTTTTCCTAGCTCCTTATGCTGGGGTTGCCATGGCAGAAGAATTTATGTACCAAGGTAAGCATGTTTTGATCGTTTATGATGATCTTTCAAAACAAGCGGTAGCTTATCGTGAACTGTCTCTCTTGCTTCGTCGTCCTCCAGGTCGTGAAGCATTCCCAGGGGATGTTTTCTACCTTCACAGCCGTTTGCTTGAGCGCTCAGCTAAAGTTTCTGATGAACTTGGTGGTGGATCTATTACAGCCCTACCGTTTATCGAGACACAAGCAGGAGATATCTCTGCCTATATCGCAACCAACGTGATTTCAATCACTGATGGACAAATCTTCCTTGGTGATGGTCTCTTCAATGCGGGTATTCGTCCAGCCATTGACGCGGGTTCATCTGTATCTCGTGTAGGTGGTTCTGCACAAATCAAAGCCATGAAAAAGGTTGCTGGTACACTTCGTATCGACCTTGCTTCATACCGTGAGTTGGAAGCCTTCACTAAGTTTGGTTCTGACTTGGATGCGGCAACACAGGCTAAGTTGAACCGTGGACGTCGTACAGTTGAAGTCTTGAAACAACCTGTTCACAAACCATTACCTGTTGAGAAACAAGTAACCATTCTCTATGCTTTGACACATGGTTTCTTGGATACTGTTCCAGTAGATGATATTGTTCGTTTCGAGGAAGAGTTCCATGCCTTCTTTGATGCTCAACATCCAGAGATTTTGGAAACCATTCGTGATACAAAAGACTTGCCAGAAGAAGCAGTCTTGGATGCTGCGATTACAGAGTTTCTCAATCAAACCAGCTTCCAATAAGAATAGAGGTGTCAGATGGCAGTATCTCTAAATGATATTAAAACAAAAATCGCCTCAACAAAAAATACTAGTCAAATCACAAATGCCATGCAGATGGTATCAGCTGCTAAGCTAGGTCGTTCTGAAGAAGCTGCTCGCAACTTCCAAGTTTATGCTCAGAAAGTTCGTAAACTTTTGACGGATATTCTTCATGGGAATGGAGCTGGTAGTTCAACCAATCCGATGTTGATTAGCCGTCCAGTTAAGAAGACAGGCTATATCGTCATTACATCAGACCGAGGTTTGGTTGGAGGTTATAATTCTTCTATTTTGAAAGCCGTTATGGAGCTGAAAGAAGAATACCATCCAGACGGTAAAGGTTTTGAAATGATCTGTATTGGTGGAATGGGAGCTGATTTCTTTAAAGCTCGTGGTATTCAACCACTTTATGAACTACGTGGCTTGGCAGATCAACCAAGCTTTGATGAAGTTCGTAAGATTATTTCAAAAACTGTTGAAATGTACCAAAATGAACTTTTTGATGAACTCTATGTCTGCTATAACCACCATGTCAATACGCTAACCAGTCAAATGCGTGTGGAGCAAATGCTTCCGATTGTTGACTTGGATCCAAATGAAGCGGATGACAGTTACAGTTTGACCTTTGAGTTGGAAACTAGTCGAGAAGAAATTTTGGAGCAGTTGTTGCCTCAATTTGCAGAAAGTATGATTTATGGTGCTATTATCGATGCTAAGACAGCTGAAAATGCTGCTGGTATGACAGCCATGCAAACAGCGACAGATAATGCTAAGAAAGTCATTAATGATTTGACAATTCAGTATAACCGTGCCAGACAGGCGGCGATTACACAAGAAATTACAGAAATCGTAGCAGGAGCTAGTGCCTTAGAATAGGCACTAGTCCAGCTCGTATGAAAATGAACTTAGGACCTAGTTAAGCTAGGACCGACAGTATCTTATATAGAATAGGAGAAGGAGATGAGTTCAGGTAAAATTGCTCAGGTTATCGGTCCCGTTGTAGACGTCTTGTTTGCAGCAGGGGAAAAACTTCCTGAGATTAACAATGCACTTGTCGTCTACAAAAATGACGAAAGAAAAACAAAAATCGTCCTTGAAGTAGCCTTGGAGTTGGGAGATGGTATGGTCCGTACTATCGCCATGGAATCAACAGATGGTTTGACTCGTGGAATGGAAGTATTGGACACAGGTCGTCCAATCTCTGTACCAGTAGGTAAAGAAACTTTGGGACGTGTCTTCAATGTTTTGGGAGATACCATTGACTTGGAAGTTCCTTTTACAGAAGATGCAGAGCGTCAGCCAATTCATAAAAAAGCTCCAACTTTTGATGAATTGTCTACCTCTTCTGAAATCCTTGAAACAGGGATTAAGGTTATCGACCTTCTTGCCCCTTACCTTAAAGGTGGAAAGGTTGGACTTTTCGGTGGTGCCGGAGTTGGTAAAACCGTCTTAATCCAAGAATTGATTCACAACATTGCCCAAGAACACGGTGGTATTTCAGTATTTACCGGTGTTGGGGAACGTACTCGTGAGGGTAATGACCTTTACTGGGAAATGAAAGAATCAGGTGTTATCGAGAAAACAGCCATGGTATTTGGTCAGATGAATGAGCCGCCAGGAGCACGTATGCGTGTTGCCCTAACTGGTTTGACAATCGCCGAATACTTCCGTGATGTAGAAGGACAAGACGTGCTTCTCTTTATCGATAATATCTTCCGTTTCACTCAGGCTGGTTCTGAAGTATCTGCCCTTTTGGGTCGTATGCCATCAGCCGTTGGTTACCAACCAACACTTGCTACGGAAATGGGTCAATTGCAAGAGCGTATCACATCAACCAAGAAGGGTTCTGTAACCTCTATCCAGGCTATCTATGTGCCAGCGGATGACTATACTGACCCAGCGCCAGCAACAGCCTTCGCTCATTTGGACTCAACAACTAACTTGGAACGTAAGTTGGTACAATTGGGTATCTACCCAGCCGTTGACCCACTTGCTTCAAGCTCACGTGCCTTGGCACCTGAAATCGTTGGAGAAGAGCACTATGCAGTTGCTGCTGAAGTAAAACGCGTTCTTCAACGTTACCATGAATTGCAAGATATCATTGCTATCCTTGGTATGGATGAGCTTTCTGATGAAGAAAAGACCTTGGTTGCTCGTGCCCGTCGTATCCAGTTCTTCTTGTCACAAAACTTCAACGTTGCGGAACAATTCACTGGTCAGCCAGGTTCTTATGTTCCAGTTGCTGAAACTGTTCGTGGCTTTAAGGAAATCCTTGATGGTAAACACGACCACTTGCCAGAAGATGCCTTCCGTGGTGTAGGTTCTATCGAAGATGTGATTGCAAAAGCTGAAAAAATGGGATTTTAAGAGGTGATCTATGGCTCAGTTAACTGTCCAGATCGTGACACCAGATGGTCTCGTCTATGATCACCATGCCAGCTTTGTATCAGTTCGAACTCTGGATGGTGAGATGGGAATCTTGCCACGACATGAAAATATGATTGCAGTTTTAGCAGTTGATGAGGTTAAGGTTAAACGTGTAGATGATGAAAATCACGTGAACTGGATTGCAGTGAACGGAGGTGTTATCGAAGTTGCCAATGGTGTTATCACAATCGTTGCTGACTCTGCAGAACGGGCTCGTGATATCGACGTTAGTCGTGCAGAACGTGCCAAACTTCGAGCAGAGCGTGAAATTGAAGAAGCACAAGACAAACACTTGATTGACCAAGAACGTCGTGCGAAGATTGCACTGCAACGTGCCATTAACCGTATTAATGTCGGAAATAGACTATAAGAAAAAAATGAACTTGAGTTACCAAGTTCATTTTTTATGTTTTCTTAAGGGGCAAAACTGATGCAGACTGCTTCTGGGACATGGAAGTCATTAGAAAGTTCTGCTAGACGTCCAGTTTCAGAATTGCGTTTAAAGACAGTTGCATTGTCAGAGTCCTGATGGACAGCAATGACAAATTCTTGATCCGGTGTCAAATCAAAATCACGTGGAGTCTGACCATGTGTCGGAACGATTTCTAACAACTCTAAGCTACCGTCCGCAAGAATTGTATATACTGCGATAGAATCATGACCACGGTTAGAGGCGTAGAGGTATTTACCATCTTTAGAGAGACGAATAGCAGCAGTACCATTAAAGCCTTCATAACCGTCTGGTAGAGTTGAAATGACTTGCATGCGTTCAAATTCGCCAACACCATCGTAGATTAGAACTTCGATAGTGCTATTGAGTTCACAAATGAGATAAGCGATTTTATAATGGTTATGGAAAATAATATGGCGTGAGCCTGCTCCTGGCTGGCTATGATAGGTATAGAGCTTAGATAATTTTCCTTCTGAATCAAGATCGTAAGTAATTACTTGGTCAGTACCCAAGTCGCAGGTCACTAGATAGTGGTCAGGTGTTAAATCTGTATAGTGAACATGTGGAGAAGCTTGATTTTCATGTGGACCTTGGCCACTGTGTTGATCAACATCACTAAGTAGAAGACAACCATCTTCCTGACGTTTATAAACAAGGACCTGTCCCTTGTGGTAGTTTGCCGCGTAAACCAAATCACGCTCTTCATCAACGGCAACATAACAGTGGGGGGCTCCCTCTTCAACGACGTGATTTAATAAGGTACCATTAGTTTGATAGGCTGCAATTCCACCCTTATCGTCTTGACTACCAACAGTGTATAAATGTTGATGCTGGTCAAAGGCAAGGTAGGTTGGACTTGGCTCAGTAGCAAAAAGTTCTAGATTTGAAAGCTGACCAGTTTCTGTATCAAAGTCTGCCTTGTAAATCCCTTGGGAAGTCCGACGTGTATAAGTTCCAAAATAAACAGTTTCTTTCATAACTTTACCTCTATAATAAAGATATGACTATTATATCACAAAAAAGGAGTTGAAGCAGTACTTGGTATAGATAAAACAAAACATGATAACCTAGTAAATTTAGTTGATTTACTTTTTAAAAGTGCTATAATAATCTTAGAAAACTATTAAAGGAGTTTAACTATGAAAAAACGTGTTTTCTTAGCAACAGGATTTACTGTTTTATCAGTAGCTGTTCTAGCAGCGTGTTCATCTGGTAATGATAATAAAGATGCTACTAGACCAGTGAATTATGCTTATGTGTTTACATCAGATCCTGTTACTTTGGATTATACAGTTTCTGGTAATGTCAGCACTAAACAGATTACAGGTAATGTTATTGATGGATTACTAGAAAATGATCAATATGGAAATTTAGTTCCATCGGTTGCAGAAGATTGGACTGTTTCTAAAGATGGCTTGACCTATACCTATAAAATCCGTCAGGGTGTCAAGTGGTATACCAATGAGGGAGAGGAGTATGGTGAAGTTAAGGCTCAGGACTTTGTAGCAGGTCTGAAGCATGCAGCTGATAAGAAATCACAGGCCCTCTATTTGGTACAGGATTCTATCAAAGGATTGGATGACTATGTAAATGGGAAAACAACAGATTTTTCTACTGTTGGTGTCAAAGCAACGGATGATTATACTCTTGTTTATACCTTGAATCATCCAGAATCTTTCTGGAATTCGAAGACAACAATGGGAGTTCTTGCTCCTATTAGCGAAGACTTTTTAGCTTCTAAAGGAGATGATTTTGGTAAGGCCACTGATGTTACGAGCATTCTCTACAACGGTCCTTATCTCCTCAAGGGTCTTACATCTAAGTCTTCTATCGAAATGACCAAAAATCAAAATTATTGGGATAAGCAAAATGTCTTTATTGATGATATCAAGTTATCATTCTTTGATGGTCAAGATGCAGATTCTCTAGGACGCGGTTTTGATGAGGGACATTATCCAGCTGCTCCACTCTTTAAAAATTCTGCCAACTATGAACGTCTAAAAGAAAAATACAAGGATAATATTGTATATGGTCAACAAAGAGGTGGCGTATTCTATATGTCTACTAATATTGATCGTGTGTCATATAATCATACTGCTAAAACAAGTGATGCAGAAAAATCATCTACTAAGAAAGCCTTGTTAAACAAAGATTTCCGTCAAGCCTTGGCTTTTGCGGTAGATCGTAAAGCAGGAATCTCTCAAGTATTTGGGGACGAAGTAGGACCTCGTAAGTTACGGACAAGTTTCACTCCTCCAACATTTGTTCAAGTAGGAGATCAAACATTTGGTCAAGTTACTAAGACAGAATTGGATAAATTGGATAACGTCTGGAAAGATGTTAGTCTTGATGATGCCCAAGATTCACTTCATAATGTAGACAAGGCTAAGGCTAAGTTTGAATCTGCTAAGAAAACTCTTCAAGCTGATGGAGTACAGTTCCCAATTCATTTAGATTTGCCAATTTCTTCATCAAATCCAGATTTTATTCGTCAGGTTCAGTCTTATAAACAATCCATTGAGGAAGCCTTAGGCTCTGAAAATGTAGTTGTTGATATTCAACAAGTTTCTGATGACGAATTGGGAAGTATGACTACTCTAGCTACTTCCAATGCAAATACTGACTGGGATATTAATGCAGTCAGTGGTTGGACTCCAGACTTTGCAGATCCATCGACTTATCTAGATGTATTTGATCCAACTTCAGGTCCAAGTCTCCTAAGTGCTCTTGGTGTGGCACCAGGAACAGACAATCCAGTTATTAAAACAGTTGGATTGGATAAATACAAAGAACTGATTGATGATGCAAGTAGTGAGAAAACAGACCTTCAAAAACGTTATTCCAAATATGCTAAGGCCCAAGCTTGGTTGTCAGATAGTGCACTTGTTACTCCAGTATACTCTGATGGTGCTCAAATGCTAGTTACGAAAATGGTTCCTGGAAGTGGTGCCGGTGGCTGGGTAGGTGACAAGACTAGTGAAAATAGCTACAAGTATCTGAAAATCCAAGATAAGATTGTCACTACTAAAGAAATGGATGAGTTCCGCAAGAAATTTGCTGATGAAAAAGCCAAATCCAATGCTGATTATCAGAAGAACTTAGACCGTCATATCCAAGACTAATCGAATCTCCTCTTTTGAGGGGATTTTTTATGTCGCTGTCTCTATGTAAGCACTTTAAAAAAGAGTTATTTTGATTTAAAAATGGTATAATGAGAGAATAACAGAAAGGAAGTATTTATGGAGCAAAAAGAGAAACATTTTAGCCTGTCTTGGTTTTTTAAGTGGTTTTTGGATAACAAGGCCATTACGGTATTTTTGGTAACCTTGTTACTTGGCTTAAATCTTTTTATTTTAAGCAAGATTAGTTTTCTATTTTCACCTGTTTTAGACTTTTTGGCAGTTGTGATGTTGCCAGTCATTCTATCTGGTTTACTATACTATTTATTAAATCCTATAGTTGATTGGATGGAGAAGCATAAGATTAATCGGGTCATAGCCATCAGTATTGTCTTTGTCATCATCGCTCTTTTTATCATTTGGGGCTTGGCAGTAGCTATTCCAAATCTACAACGTCAAGTTTTAACATTTGCAAGAAATGTACCAATCTACCTTGAAGATGCTGATCGTGTTATTGATGATTTGGTCACCAAGCGTTTGCCAGATGATTTTAGACCTCAGTTAGAGCAAGTTTTGACAAACTTTTCAAGTCAGGCTACAGTTTGGGCAAGTAAAGTTTCTTCTCAGGCAGTTAACTGGGTAAGTGCCTTTATTAGCGGTGCTTCTCAAGTGATTGTTGCCTTGATTATCGTTCCTTTCATGCTCTTTTATCTCTTACGTGATGGAAAAGGATTGCGTAACTATTTGACTCAATTTATGCCAACGAAATTGAAGGAACCTGTAGGACAAGTTTTATCAGATGTGAATCAGCAGTTGTCCAACTATGTTCGAGGGCAAGTAACAGTAGCTATTATTGTAGCAGTAATGTTTATCATCTTCTTCAAGATTATCGGTTTACGCTATGCGGTTACGCTGGGTGTTACTGCTGGTATCTTAAATCTGGTTCCTTATCTTGGTAGTTTCCTAGCCATGCTTCCTGCCCTAGTATTGGGCTTGATTGCTGGGCCAGTCATGCTTTTGAAAGTAGTGATTGTCTTTATCGTAGAACAAACTATTGAAGGCCGTTTTGTCTCTCCATTGATTTTGGGAAGTCAATTAAACATCCATCCGATTAATGTTCTCTTTGTTTTGTTAACTTCAGGATCCATGTTTGGTATCTGGGGAGTCTTGCTCGGTATTCCTGTTTATGCTTCTGCTAAGGTTGTCATTTCAGCTATTTTCGAATGGTATAAGGTAGTTAGTGGTTTATATGAACTAGAAGGAGAGGAAGTAAAGAGTGAACAATAGTCAACAGATGTTACAGGCTTTGGAAGAGCAAGATTTAACCAAGGCTGAGCATTATTTCGCTAAAGCTTTAGAAAATGATCCAAGTGACCTTCTGTATGAGTTAGCTACTTATCTTGAAGGGATTGGTTTTTATCCTCAGGCTAAGGACATTTACCTGAAAATCGTAGAGGACTTTCCAGAGGTAAATCTTAATCTGGCAGCTATTGCTAGCGAAGATGGTCAAATCGAAGAAGCCTTTGCCTATCTAGAGGAAATACAAACTGACAGTGACTGGTATGTTTCAGCTTTGGCTCTTAAGGCAGACCTTTACCAGATGGAAGGTTTGACAGATGTAGCGCGTGAAAAATTGCTGGAGGCATTGAGTTATTCAGAGGATCCTCTCTTGATATTGGGCTTGGCAGAGTTGGATAGTGAGTTGGAAAATTACCAAGAGGCTATTCAAGGCTATGCTCAGTTAGATAATCGTACTATTTATGAGCAAACGGGTATTTCTACCTATCAACGGATTGGCTTTGCCTATGCCCAGTTAGGGAAATTTGAAACAGCTACAGAGTTTTTAGAAAAAGCCCTGGAGTTAGAATACGATGACCTAACAGCTTTTGAATTGGCTAGTCTTTACTTTGACCGAGAAGAATACCAAAAGGCCGTCCTCTACTTTAAGCAGCTTGATACCATTTCTCCTGACTTTGAAGGCTATGAGTATGGCTATAGTCAGGCCTTGCATAAGGAACATCAAGTTCAAGAAGCCCTGCGTATCGCTAAGCAAGGCTTGGAGAAAAATCCTTTTGAAACAAGACTCTTGTTAGCAGCTTCACAATTTTCTTATGAATTGCATGATGCTAGTGGTGCAGAAAATTATCTCCTTACTGCAAAAGATGACGCTGAGGATACGGAAGAAATCTTACTCCGTCTAGCCACTATCTATCTAGAGCAGGAGCGTTATGAAGACATTCTAGATTTACAAAGTGAGGAGCCAGAAAATCTTTTGACCAAGTGGATAATTGCTCGTTCTTATCAAGAAATGGACGATTTGGATACTGCCTACGACCTTTACCAAGAGTTGGCAGGAGATTTGAAGGACAATCCCGAATTTCTGGAACACTATATCTATCTCTTGCGTGAATTGGGCTACTTTGAGGAAGCAAAAGTCAATGCTCAAGCTTACTTAAAACTGGTTCCAGATGATGTGCAAATGCAAGAACTGATTGAGAGATTGTAAGAATATATTTTTAAAAACTGTATCTAATCATTTTTGATAGATATAGTTTTTCTTTTTTAAAGAGAATTTTTTTACAAAATTTCTTGGTTATTTTGTTTATTTATGCTATAATAGGAACAATTATTTTTAGGAGGTGCAGTATGTCTTATTTGTTTGAGATATTACCGAGTTTATTGAGCGGTGCAAGCATGACTTTGCAGGTTTTTGCACTGGTCTTGATTTTTTCTATTCCCTTGGGCGTTTTGATTGCCTTTGCCTTGCAAGTCCATTGGAAGCTCCTCCATCATCTGATTAATATTTATATCTGGATTATGCGGGGCACACCCTTGCTCTTGCAATTGATTTTTATCTATTATGTGCTGCCAAGTATTGGGATTCGTTTGGACCGTCTTCCTGCGGCTATCATTGCCTTTGTGTTAAATTATGCGGCTTACTTTGCTGAAATCTTCCGTGGGGGGATTGATACCATTCCTAAAGGTCAATATGAAGCTGCTAAGGTTTTGAAGTTCAGTCCTTTTGACACAGTTCGCTATATTATCTTGCCACAAGTGACCAAGATTGTTCTTCCTAGTGTATTTAACGAAGTTATGAGTTTGGTCAAGGATACTTCTTTGGTCTATGCACTTGGAATTTCAGATCTTATCTTGGCTAGTCGAACAGCTGCCAACCGTGATGCTAGCCTAGTTCCTATGTTCTTGGCAGGAGCCATTTACTTGATTTTGATTGGGATTGTGACCATCCTTGCCAAAAAAGTTGAGAAGAAGTACAGTTACTATAGATAGGAGGCTGCCATGTTAGAATTACGAAATATCAATAAGGGCTTTGGTGAAAAGCAAATTTTATCTAATTTCAGTCTAAAAATTCCTGAAAAGCAAATCCTGGCAATCGTTGGGCCTTCTGGTGGAGGTAAGACAACCCTCTTACGTATGCTTGCAGGTCTTGAAACCATTGATTCAGGGCAAATCTTTTATAATGAAGAACCTTTAGAACTGGATGAACTGGAGAAGAGGAATCTACTGGGATTTGTATTCCAAGATTTTCAACTGTTCCCTCATTTATCAGTTCTAGATAATTTGACCTTATCGCCCGTAAAAACCATGGGAATGAAGCAGGAAGAGGCTGAGAAGAAAGCGCGTGGGCTCCTGGAACAGTTAGGACTGGCTGGCCATGCAGAAGCCTATCCTTTCTCACTATCTGGTGGGCAAAAGCAACGGGTGGCCTTGGCGCGTGCTATGATGATTGACCCAGAAATCATTGGCTACGATGAACCAACTTCTGCTCTGGATCCAGAATTGCGCTTGGAAGTGGAAAAACTGATCTTGCAAAATAGGGAATTAGGGATGACGCAGATTGTGGTTACCCACGATTTACAATTCGCTGAAAATATTGCAGATCAGATTCTCAAGGTTGAGCCCAAGTAGGAGGTGCCGATGACTAATAAGAAAATTGCTTTGGTATTGGTTGCGCTCCTGACTCTCTTTTTAACAGCCTGTACTCAGAAGGCTAGTGATCCAAAGCAGGATAACTGGGATAAGTATCAAGAGCAGGGAACCATTACTATTGGTTTTGACAATACCTTTGTTCCCATGGGTTTTGAAGAAAAGAATGGTCAATATACAGGCTTTGATATTGATTTGGCACAAGCTGTCTCTGAAAAATTAGGCTTTAAAGTTCAATTTCAGCCAATCGACTGGGATATGAAGGAGACGGAACTGCAAAATGGAACCATAGATGCCATTTGGAATGGCTATTCTGCGACTGATGAACGCCGAGAAAAGGTTGCTTTTAGCATTCCATATATGGAAAATCAGCAGGTTCTGGTTGCTAAGAAAAGCCAGCAAATTCGTTCAGTAGAGGATATGAAGGATAAGACCTTGGGAGCCCAAGCCGGGTCCTCTGGTTATCTAGACTTTGAAGCCCAGCCAGACTTACTAAAAAATCGTGTTAAGGACCAGAAGGCCAATCAATACCAGAGTTTTAATGAGGCCTTGATTGATTTGAAAAATGATCGAATCGATGCCTTGTTGATTGACCGAGTGTATGCTAATTACTACCTCCAGTCTGAAGGAATATTAAATGACTATAATGTCTTTTCAGCAGGATTTGAAAGTGAATCCTTTGCGGTCGGAGTTAGACCAGCTGATAAAAGATTACTACAAGCTTTAAACCAAGCTTTTGTTCAACTTTACCAAGAAGGGAAGTTCCAAGAGATTAGCCATAAATGGTTTGGAGAAGATGTGGCAACAAAAGAAGTGAGAGAAGGAAAATAGATAAGAAGCCTAGTTTTGTCTTTAAAACTGGGCTTTGTTTTTTATAGACTTTATTTTATAAAGCTGGAGCAACTTCTAGATATTTCAGCCATTTTGGACAGATCTTGTGCATCTAGCTTAATTCTGTAATCCCTTATCTATTGCTAAAACTTAATGAATGCGTGATAAAAATATCAGAAAATTCGTTTTTGTAATCAAATCATATGAGTAATCAAATAATATAGAAAACATGTGAATTAATATAAATTATATTTTTGTAAGGGCTTACTAGAAGATGGAGTTTGTGAAATTACTTTGGCGATTAAACCTCAAAATGCTTGAATTATAATAAAAAAAATAGTATAATGATGTGTAACCCCCTTAAAATATACAAAGATATTTTAGGGGGGGGGGGCTTTTTGGTTAGCTTTCTTAAATATATTAACTGATAATTATCAGAAAAGGAGTAAGTAAATGTTTAAACCTAAAGGGCGTCATGTTCGCCAATCGCAAGTGGAGAAATTCACTCGTTACAGTATTCGTAAGGTTAGTTTTGGTGCGGCTAGTGTGGCTGTAGCTACTGGATTGTTTTTCCTTGGTGGAGGAAGCGTCCAAGCGGCCGAACCAGTAATTAATCCAGAATCTACAGAAATTCAAAATCTAAATGATAAGTCCTCGGAGCCCTCTAAGGAAGTTACTGGACAAGCATCTGCTACCGATAAAGCAACCGATGGACAAAAAACTAATTCTGTTAAAGACTCTGTTACTGACACACAAGCAAGTGCAGTTGAAACTCCAAATGTAGTGACGGAAAAAGTTGCTATTAATACAGCATCGTTAGAAGATTTAGTTGCTAAAGCTGAAAGTCGATTGAGTCAATTAACTGAAAGTAAGAGAACAAAATCATTCATCGATGATACTAAAATTTTGGTTAATAAAGCAAAAGAGCTTTTAAATGATGATACAAAAACACAGGCAAAAGTTGATGCACTTGCTAAACAACTTTCAAGTAGCCTTAGCGTTCTAAACAGTATCAAATCTGATGCAACAGAAGAAGAAAAAGTAAATAAAAACCAAGATCCAAGAAATGGACAAGCTATCCCAGGTAAAGGAGAAAGTGGGTTTAGAACTAACGACGCTGCAACTACTGCTACAACAACCACAGGAACAAGTGATACAATCACACCAACAAATCCAGCGCAACCAACTGCGAAAGATATTATCGGAAGTACAAGTACAGTATCACGAGAAAACTTTACTGGTTGGGATACCTATACAATGCCGTTCGGAAGTTACCATCCAGGTCAAGGTGATTTAGGTGTGAATACGCCTGAGAAAAAAGCAGATGCTGCTGACTTAGAGTTTAGAGTGTTCTCTGATCAAAGAGCTGGTACAAGACCTAGTCCTGGACCATCTAACTATACTTATGATGGTAAAGAGAGTGATGTAAAGGCTCGTATTGACTATGGGTTAAAGTTACCAGCTGAGGAAGTTCAGAAGATTATCGAAGAAGCTCCTCTATGGCGCGGAAAACAAAGATATAATGGTACAACGATTTCAAGCCAAGTCCCAGCGACCTACTATGGAAATGGGCCTTATGAATATTTACTTTCTAGTATTTATAAACTTGGATATGAACAAGGGATTGATAAAGTATACATTAAAGATGTAAGTAAACGTATTGAAGTAACAGAAGCTGCTAAAAAGGCTGGTTGGACTGTTTCAGATTTCAATGTCTTCAATTTTCCAAATGGATTATTCTATGATAAAGCAACTGACAGCGTGCAAGGGGTTGTAACACATAGAAGCCCGTTTAACTATCAACAAGTAAAAGCTCGAGTAACATTTAAAAATACTATTACTGGTAAAAGTGTTACAATTCCATTAGATGATCATAGATTTGGTGGAACAGCATGGAAAGATGGAACACCACCTACCCTAGAAATCAATAATGCTGTTAAAGAAGGTAAAGTAGGAGAAGCACTAACTGTTCCAGTAGAATATAGAGATGCTGGAGCTTCACATGCTGGAGTACCAAATGATAGAAGAGTTTCTTATACTTTAACGAATGAAAATGGAGACCCAATCGGACGTACAACTACAATTACAGAAACTGTAGGACGTGCAATTCTTGGGGTTTCTGGAGCGAAGATTACAGGAACGACAGGTACCGGTGCTGATACTCCTACAGAATTGACAGGAAATGAGACAAAAATTCCAGGAGTAGGATTTACAATTGCATCAGCTGATATGACTGAGAATAATCCAAATGGATTTAAAGGAACACCAACAGAAGCTGGGATTTACAGAGTTTCAATCTATGCAAGAGATTATAAAGAGACAAATGCCAATGAAGCATATGCACATGCAACATTTAAAATTGCACCTGAAGTATCTGTAAAAAATGTACATGCTTATGATACAGAAGTTCCTATTACGATTTCTAGAGGGGCTTCAGAAGCGACGATTACATTACCAGATGGAACAAATACAAAAGTTGTTGCTAAAGATGGTAAGTGGGTTGTATCGGAAACGACTAATACTGCTGTAAATGTCAATGATGAAATCGGTACAGTTGGTGAAACTTTCAATTTAAAAGTTCTTCCAACAGCAACAGCAAATGCCGCAACAGATACGATTAACGTAACTGCAAATAGTGAAAATATAACAGCAACATTTACAAGAGCAGAAGTAGCCTTAAAAACTAGACTTGGAGAGAATGTAGCAGCAACATTCAATAAAGTTACTGGACGATGGGAATTATCTGGTGAGACTGCTGAGAAGAAAACTCTTAACAGCGATGGAACAACAACTTGGTTAAAACGTGACCTATATGTTGATGTGAATAAAGATGGCGAAACGATTTTTAATGTTTACGAATATACTCGTACATTAAATGCAGCAGGAAAAGTTACAGCAGTTAATAATGTATCTCGTACACTAACAACTTATAATAAAGAAAATGCAGCGAATAGTTCAGCAGATTCAGCAACTGATACTAATAAAGGAATGGTTGTAACGGTTAGATACGATAAAGGACTAAACAAATGGACTGCTGATGATAACTCTACTGTAACAGCAACAAAAACTGGAGATAAATGGACGATTTCTACGACATCAGGGTTTAGTGGAACCATCGATGCAGTGGAAACAGCAAGTTCTTCAGATAAAGCATCTGTTTTAAATGATGCTCCATCTATTAGCTCCACTTCTTATACTACTGTAAAAGGTGCTACAGTAGATTTAGTAAAACAAAAATCAGCTGCAGTAACAATTACAGATATAGAAGATGATGCGACAACTGCTCCAAATAAAAAGGAAACAACAGTTACAAAAGTAACATTAACATCTCCTTCAGGAACAGTAACAGAATATAGTAGTGCAGCAGAAGCAGCAACTGTTAAATTATCAGAAGTAGGTACTTATACAGTTAAAGTTGAAGTAAAAGATAGTAATGGAAATATCGTTATTGCGGATACTGAAACGGATACTGGAACAAATAAAGGTGCTGAAACTGCTGTGAATTCAACAACTTATACAATTACTGTAAAAGATCAAGAAGCGAATAAATTGTATACAGTTGAAGGTGATACAGTAACAAATAATCAGTTAAAAGAAAAAGTTGTTCCTACTGAAGTAGATGGATTCACTGCAACTAAAAATGATATTGCAGATATTCCAACAACAGCTAAAAAAGCAGGTCAAACATTAGAAGTGCCAGCAACAGTAACTTATACAAAAGGAACTGAAACAATCCCTGTAGAAACTAAAGTAGATGTAGTTGTTTTACCAAAAGTAGAACCGAAAGGAGTAACAGTTCTTAAAGACAGTACTGGTTTAGATGAAGCTGTTAAAGCTAAAGCGGTTGAAGCAGCTAACGCAGTTCCAACTAACAAATTACCAGATGGCGTAACTGTAAGAGTTAAAGAAGTTAAAGCAGGAACAGTACCGGCAACAACAGCAACTGGAGTACAAACTCCAGCAACAGCAGTTGTAGAGTATGTAAAAGATGGTAAAGTAGTTGCATCTAGAGAAGTAAGAGTCCCAGTAACAGTAGTAGGTTCAACAGCTAAGAAATTAGTTGTATTTGAAGGTGATACAGTAACAAAAGACGATGTGAAAGGTGCTGTAACTGAAGGTACAGACGGAACAAAAGGTGAACCAACAACGTTGCCAGAAACAACAGGTAAAGCAGGAGCAAAAGATGTAAAAGTTGATGTGCCAGTAACATATGATAATGGTAAGTTAACTGAAACAGTGAAAGTTCCAGTAACAGTTTTACCAAAACCAGAAGCAGATGAAATTCTTGTTCCTAAAAATGGCGACAAAGAAAAAGCAAAAGAAAAAGTACTTGCTCAAGCTGAAAAAGCGATTGCTGATGGAACATTTACAGGTAAACTACCACAAGGTGCTAAAGTTGAGATTGATAAAACAGCTACAGTAACAGTTCCTGACTTAACAGATGATACTGAAGTGGATGTGACTGTTAAATACACTGTAGATGGTGAAGTGAAAACAACAACTGTTAAAGTACCAGTTACAGTAGTTGAAGGTGTACCACAAATTGTCCCAGTGGATGAAAACAACAAACAACCAGATCCAGAGAAGAGCATCGATAAAACAGATTATCCAGAAGGATCTACATTTAGATATAAGACTCCAGATGGACAAACATCTCCAATCGATGTAACAACAACTGGAGATAAGAATGTGGTTGTTGAAGTACTTGATCCACAAGGAAACACAATTGTTGAAGTTCCAGCAACTGTACGTGTTGTAGGTAGCACACCACAATTTGTAGTAGCTGATCCAGCTAAGAAACAACCAGAAGCGAAAGACAGTGTTACACCAGGAGAATATCCAGACGGTACAACGTTTGAGTACAAAACACCAGTAGATACAACAACTGCAGGTGAAAAAGATGTGACAGTTGTAGCTAAGCTAAATGGTCAACCAATTGCAGAAGTTCCTGCAAAAGTAGTAGTTGTAGATCCTAAGACACAATACGTAGTAGCAGATCCAAGCAAACCACAACCAGATGCATCTAAGAGCATTGATCCAGAACAATATCCAGATGGAACAACATTTGAGTACAAGACTCCAGTAGACACAACTACTCCAGGTGAAAAAGATGTGGTTGTTGTTGCCAAAAATGGAGAAGATAAACTTGTTGAAGTACCAACAAAAGTGAAGGTTGTTCAAGGAAATCCACAAATCGTTCCAGTGGATGAAGGTAAGAAACAACCATCTCCTGAAGATAGTATTGATCCGAATGATTACCCAGATGATGCAACATTTGAGTATAAAGAAGAAGTAGATACATCTAAACCAGGAGATAAGAAAGTTACTGTGGTTGTGAAACAAGGGGATAAGGTATTAGTTGAAGTACCGTCTACAGTACGTGTAGTGGAAAGTTATCCTAAATATGTACCAGTAGATCCAGCTAAGAAACAACCAGATCCGAAAGATAACATTAATCCGAATGACTTCCCAACTGGAACAACATTTGAATACAAAGACAATACACCAGTAGATACAACAACTCCGGGAGAAAAAGATGTAACAGTTGTAGCGAAGTTAAATGGACAACCAATTACAGAAATTCCAGCTAAGATTGTTGTTGTAGAACCTAAGACACAGTATGTTCCAGTGAATGCTGAAGGTGATAAGAAACCAAAACCACAAGATAGCATTACACCAGATGATTATCCAGAAGGTTCAACATTTGAGTACAAGACGCCAGAAGGACAAACAACTCCATATGATGGTTCAACACCGGGAGAAAAAGATGTAACTGTAGTTGTGAAAGATTCAGATGGTGATCCAATTGTAGAAGTACCTGCGAAAATCAAAGTTGTTCAAGGAAAAGAACAATTAACTCCAGTGAATGCTGAAGATAAGGATAAACCAAAAGCTGAAGATAGTATCACACCAGGTGATTATCCAGAAGGTTCAACATTCGAATACAAAGTTCCAGAAGGACAAACAACTCCATATGATGGAACAACACCAGGGGATAAACCAGTTACAGTAGTTGTAAAAGATAAAGATGGAAAAGTGTTAGTAGAAGTTCCAGCTACTATTAAAGTAGTTGAAACAAAACCAACACCGATTGAAACACCAGTAACAAACACTCCTTTAACTAAAGACGATTATACAAAAGGAATGAAGATTCCAGAAGGAGCAACTGTTAAGGTCGGCGATCTTCCAGATTTAACAACACCAGGTGAAAAAACTCCTGTAAAAGTAACAATCACATTGCCAAACGGTAAATCTTATACTGTGGATGTTCCGGTAACAGTGACACCAGTTAAGGAAATTGAAACCCCAGTTACAACAGGTAAATTGACTCCAGAAGATATCTTAAAACAAATTAAAGTACCAGAAGGAGCAACTACTAAGGTTGAAAATATTCCAGACTTAACAACACCAGGTAAGAAAGATCCAGTTAAAGTAACGGTAACATTACCAAATGGCAAAGTAGTTACAGTGGACGTTCCGGTAAACGTAACGCCAGTTAAGGAAATCGAAACCCCAGTAACAACCACACCATTAACACCGGATGATTACACTAAAGGAATTACGATTCCAGAAGGTGGTAAGATTACTAATGTAGAAAATATTCCAGATTTGACAACACCAGGTAAGAAAGATCCAGTTAAGGTAACGATTGAATTGCCAAATGGTAAAGTTATCACAGTGGACGTTCCTGTAACTGTAACGCCAGTTAAGGAAATTGAAACCCCAGTTACAACAGGTAAATTGACTCCAGAAGATATTTTAAAACAAATTAAAGTACCAGAAGGAGCAACTACTAAGGTTGAAAATATTCCAGACTTAACAACACCAGGTAAGAAAGATCCGGTTAAGGTTACTGTAACATTACCAAATGGCAAAGTAGTTACAGTAGACGTTCCAGTAACTGTAACGCCAGTTAAGGAGATCGAGACTCCAGTCACAACCACACCATTAACACCGGACGATTATACTAAAGGAATTACGATTCCAGAGGGTGGTAAGGTTACTAAGGTTGAAAATATTCCAGACTTGACAACTCCAGGTAAGAAAGATCCAGTTAAGGTAACAATTGAATTGCCAAATGGTAAAGTGATTACAGTGGACGTTCCTGTAACTGTAACGCCAGTTAAGGAAATCGAAACCCCAGTCACAAAAGATAAATTAACTCCAGAGGATTACACTAAAGTCATCAAGATTCCAGAAGGTGGCATGGTCACAAATGTTGAAAACATTCCAGACTTGACAACGCCAGGTAAGAAGGATCCAGTTAAAGTAACAATCACATTACCAAATGGCAAAGTAGTTACGGTAGAAGTACCAGTGAATGTAACGCCAATTACACCAATTGAAACCCCAGTCACAAAAGACAAATTGACTCCAGAGGATATCTTAAAACAAATCAAAGTACCAGACGGGGCAACAGTTCAGGTAGGAGATCTTCCAGACTTAACAACACCAGGTAAGAAAGATCCAGTTAAAGTAACAATCACATTACCAAATGGTAAAGTTGTGACTGTAGAAATTCCAGTAACTGTAACACCTATTGAAGATATTGTTAAAAAACAAGGTGATCCAATTACTACTGAGGATGTTGAAAAACACATTCCAAAAGGAGCAAAAGTTATCTCAATTGGTGACAAACCTACAACAGATGTTCCAGGGGAAAGACCAAGTATTCCAGTTGTGATTGAGTTACCAAATGGAATTCGAGTAACTGTAAATGTACCAGTTATCGTAACACCAAAAGTTACGCCTGTGGTAGTTAAAGTTGGAACACCAGTTACGCCAGAAGATGTTAAGAAACATATTGAATTACCAAATGGATGGAAGGTAACAAAAGTAGGAGAAATCCCAACAACATCAACACCAGGAACAAAACCAGTTGTTAAAGTGGAAATCGAATTACCAGATGGACGTAAAATTACTGTCGATGTACCAGTCATCGTTACGCCAACCGTAAGACAAATTGTTGTACCACAAGGAACACCAATCACACCAGACGATGTGAAAGGACATATCGATCTTCCAAAAGAACCAGGATGGGAAATTGTCGAAGTAGGAGAAATCCCAACAACAATTCCTGCTGGAGTGAAACCAAGCGTTAAAGTGAAGATTAAAGTTCCAACTGGAGAAATTGTTGAAGTAGAAGTACCAATCATCGTAACACCGAAAGTAACTCCTATTGTAGTGGAAGTTGGAACACCAATTACGAAAGAGGATGTTATTAAGAAAGTAGGTTTACCAGAAGGATGGGAAATTGTTGAAGTCGGAGAAATTCCAACAACTGAAACACCTGGAGCAAAACCAGTTGTTAAGGTAAAAGTTAAATTACCTGATGGTCGTATTATTACAGTGGAAGTTCCTGTAACAGTAACACCTAAATCACAAAATGGTGGAGGAGTGATTTCTCAAAATGGCGATTCAACTGTTCAGATTGTAACGGAATATCTTGATGAAAATGGTAACCGAATTACTTCAGATAAAGAAGGAAAACACAATCCAATAGAGTTGGAAGGATATGAATTTAGTCATTCAACAACGGATACTAAAGGAAATACCCTACATCACTATAAGAAAGTGAAAAAACCAATCAATCAAGAGACTCCTACAAGTCCAGAAAAACCAGTAGCTACTCCAGTTCAGACAAGTTCTACAGATTCTAAACAAGTAGCCGTTGAAACAACCGTAGCCAATGACAAGAAGGAATTACCAAATACTGGTACAGAAGATAAGGCTGGTCTAGCTAGTCTTGGACTTCTTGGAATGTTGAGTGCATTCGGACTTGTAGCTCGTAAGAAAAAAGAAGACTAAAGATTTGTCGATTATTTATCTTGTGTAATATTAAATCCAGACCTATATAAAAACTTTACGAAATATTATTTGGATAATAATATAAAGATTGTTGATGCTGAAAAAATATCAGGATCACAGGAACGTATAGTATCAGTAACTTAAAAAAGTCTGATACTATGCGTTTTTTTATGGGAAGATTTATTAGTACTTACTTTTTATAAAGTTTTTAACTAATATAAATGTTTTACTTATTTATTGTAGATATGTTTTGTAATGATTGTGATACTTCTTTCAAGGAATATTTGGTAGGATTGAAGTGTAAATAGATTAACTAGGAAAGAAGGAAGTAAATGGAAGCCATTTATCAACCTGATTCGAAACTGGTTGTACTACTTGATGATAAATAATTAGCGCTAGAAACTAGTAGTTGATTGGAAAATAAATAGGCTAAATATTTATGTAATTTAAAATGTTATAAAAACGTAATTTTTCAGACAATAAACATCACGTTCCGTAGAATGTAATATTTATAAAGAATAACGAGCAATATCCGTATATATATATATATATATATACGGATATTGCTCGTTTTGTGATATAAAACTTTGAGAAAAACTCTATTGATTTATTAGATAAAAAGAGTATCATAGAATATAATAAGATATTTATAACGGAGGGAATCAGATGTTTTATAAAGGTAAACATGATCGTGAAAAACAATTACGTTTTTCTATTCGCAAAGTAAGTTTTGGAGCAGCTTCAGTCGTGATTGCTGCTTTTATGATGTTTATTGGTGGAGGTACTGTTCAGGCAGATGCTATTCAAAGTAATGATAGTAGTGCTGCCTCAGTATCTTCAAATCATCAACCAAAGGAATATGATAAGAAAACAGATAATGAGGATAGAGTTAATACTTCTAATCTTAAGGTATCAGAAGCAACTTCTGAAAATACAGGATCTAAAGATGTTATTTCTTCAACTGAATCTTTTAATAATGAGAGTAGACAAGAGGAAAAACAGTTTATTAAAGCTGATACAAGTAAATTAGAATTAGCTGTTGCTCGTGTTCAAGCATTACTTGAAAAAACTGAAGTGAATGAAAAAACAGAAGAAGTAATCAAAAGTGCGAATGAAGAATTAGCTAAAGCGAAAGACTTATTATCTAATGATAAAGTAATACAGGGAGATATCGACAAAGAATTAAGTTCTCTTAATAATATAGATTTTATTCTTAAAAGTATAC
This sequence comes from Streptococcus mitis, assembly GCF_946190065.1. Classification (GTDB taxonomy): domain Bacteria; phylum Bacillota; class Bacilli; order Lactobacillales; family Streptococcaceae; genus Streptococcus; species Streptococcus mitis_DE. The sequence goes on along the minus strand of NZ_CAMHZD010000004.1, from coordinate 5,426 downwards.
CAAAAGCATCAATTGAAAAGAAATTAGAAAAAGAAAACAAAAATCAAGATCCACGAAATGGAAAAGAGATTCCTGGTAGAGGGGAAAGTAGTTTAAGAGCTCCTGAAACAAAAGCAAATAATGATGTATCAATTGATGGTGGAAAAATCACTGCAAATGGTTCAATTTCTACTGAACCAAGGATGGGAAGTTTTTCGGGTGTAAATAATATTAGTTATCATTTGAAATTTAAAGATAATGCATATAAAAAAGGAGATCAATTTAGCATTACATTTGAAGAGTTAGGAAATGGTGATAGTTTACCAAAAACATTAAGTAAAGATGGAAAAATTTTTGCTAACTTGATAAAAACAGAAGAATTATATTCTGAAACTTATGGAGCTAATGGATCACGAAATAAAACTCCTTACTGGGCACAAAGGGATGATAGTGTATCACTAAAAGAAAAAGAAGATGCACATATTAAAAATAGAGGTACAAAAACACGCTTTACTTATGAGTTTACTTCGGCAATTGAAAGCTTGACGGATGTTTCATTTAAAGGTTCGATTAATAATTATAGTTTACGTTATCCGCAAATTAGTAAAGAGAAAGAAGTAACGAGTAAGATTCTTGTCGATGATCAACCGATTGTAGAAAAGAAATATATAATGAATAAAACAGATATTAAACAAGATGATAATCAAACTGCTCCTTCAAGAATTTCTACTACAGGTACTATGGATATTAGTGAAAATGGAGAATTATCATCTCATAATGAAGAATTACAATTTAGAACGAACAAGTATGAGTACGAAGCAGGAACTACAATAAAAATTAAGTTAAATAATAAAACCTTAAATAAATTTGCAAAAATTGGTAATTTTAATGTTGTTAAAGCAAATTTACAAAATGATATCACAACGGCAAATTCAAAGATAAATGAAAATGGTGTTATTTTAAAGGAACCTAGAGGGGATGTTTATTTTCAAGTTACTAAGCTATCTGAGGATGAAGTAACATTAAAGATTGTAAAAGGAACAGCCAGTAAAGGTATTTTATATAGAGTGGATTGGGGAGCATTGGGAGTTTCTCGTGAACCTGTAAAAGATACTTTAAAATTATACAATAAGAATAATAAAACATTTGGCCCTACTGAAGAAAAATTGACGGTTACTAAAGATGGTAAAGAAGGAAATTTAAATGAACAATTTACACCAACAATGACGTTTGACTGGAAATATCCTAAGAAAAATGAATTTGATACATCTGGAACGTGGCTAACAGAATATTTAGAATTAGGAAATGTTGCAATTCGTTATATTAACGCAGCCAATAATCATCCGATATTAAAGGCGAAATCTATCGTAAAAGATGGTAAAGCAGAAGTAGATAAATTTTCCACAGTAATTCCAACAAAGGATTTTACAGAAACCAATGTTGCCACAGAAACAAATAACACAACAAAAAAAGAAGAAGTTCAAAATGGAAATATCAAAACAACGACTGCTACAGCTCCGTATATCATTAAAGGAACAGATAATAAGTATTATATTTTCAAAGAATATGTGACTAAAAATAGTCCTTATAATAGAACGTCAACTAGCGGAATAGTTTATGATGCTGTATCAAATATTGTAGCTGCATATGAAGAAGCTAAATATGGAAAAGTTACCGTAAAATATGTGAAATCTAATAATACCTCTTCTGTGATTAGAGAAACAGTCTTAAAAGATGGTACAGCAAAATTAGAAAATATTGTTGGTAATAATTATTCAGTTACTCCAGATGAGGAGATTACTGAAAATGGAGTTGTTTATAAACTTGTCCAAACTGATTTACCAAATAATGCTACTGGAGTATTATCAGAGAATCCTATAGAAGTTGTTTATAAATACGTAGCTAAAAATCAAAAAGCAAATGTTGTTATTAAAACGACTGATGATAAACATTCTACAACAGTAGAGTTAGAAGGTGAAGCTGGAACAGCATTACCAAATAGTGAGGAAATTATTAATAAAGTTAAAGAATTAAAAGGTAAAGGCTACGAAGTTGAAAGTGATACTTACAATATGAATGGTGTTCATCCTAATTTTGATGAGCAAGAAGATATAGAAGCTGGTGTTTCAAAACCATCTCAAACATTTGAAATTACTTTAAAACCAAGAATTGTTGAAGTTCCTTCGTCAACGCCACATGAAAAAGACAGTCCAGTAGATCCTAATGGAGAAAATCCAGATTTGAAATGGCCTGATGGATTAAAAGAGTCTGATTTGAATACGACTGCTAAACGTGTGATTTCTTATGTGAAGAAAGATTCTAATACAGCAGCTGAAGAAAAAGCTTTAGATGATACTGTTCAAACTGTGTCATTCACAAGAAAAGCAAAAGTAAATCTAGTTGATAAAACTGTCGAATATACAGATTGGGAATCATCAAATCAAACATGGGAAAAAGTAGAAGTTAAAACATTAGTAGGATATATTGCTGATAAAAAAGAAATTCCAGCCAAAGAAGCAGTAACCCCTGAAAAAGATACAAAAGTAATCCCTGATGAAACGGATAAGGTTACTTATACGAAGATTGGAAGTTGGACTCCAATTAATCCGACAACAGGATTAGAAGAAACTCCAATTCCATTCCCTAATGATCCAACAGACCCAACAAAAACTGGGGAAATTACAGAAATTATTCCTCATAAAGATGGCTATACTCCAAAAGATGGAAGTGGAAATTCATTAACACCAATCGATCCAGAACATTTAGATAAAGGATATCATCCGCCAAAAATCACAGATCCAAAAGCTAATATTAAAATTACTTATGAAAAAGATGATCAAAAAGCAAAAGTTAAATTTGTTTCAGTAGATCCAAAAACTCAAACAGAAACAGAGTTAACTGACCATGCGTTGACGCTAACTGGTAAATCAGGCGAAATAATTCCTGAAAGCAATGTACAGGCTCATATCGATGTGTTGAAATCAATGGGATATGATATTGTTGATAATCCATTTGATAAAGACCCAGTATTTGATACGAAGAAAGATACAAATGAAACTATCACTCAAGAATTTACCATTAAAGTTCAACCACGTGTATCAACTGCAAAAACTGTATATGTAGTGGAAGGGGATAAGCCATCTGCAGAAAAAGTTGGAGGAGCTGTTACACCTGGTAAAGACGGTAAAGTTACAAATCCTGATGTAAGCAATATTTCTACTGATGGAAAAGCAGGTCAAGAGATTAAAGTTCCAGTAACTGTAACTTATGGAGCAGATAAATTTAAACGTGATGAACCGGTTGAAGTGACTGTTAAAGTTCTTCCAAAACCAACAGCAAAAGGTGTTACAGTCTTAAACGGTACACCAAACGAGCAATTAATCGATGCTATTCGAGCAAATGTTAAAAAAGCAATTGATGGATTAACAAATGTTCCTGAAGGTGTAACTCCTTTTGTAACAGATGATGCGATTGTTACTCCAAAAACGGATCAAAATGGTCAACAAACTCCAGTTACTGTTACAGTTAAATATAGAGATAACGCTACTGGAAAAGTCATTGATGATATTTCTGTGAATGTGGACGTTCCGGTAAATGTAGTTGGTTCAACCCCAACCTCTAAAGTTGTCTTTGAAGGAGATGAATTGACTGCTAAGGATATCACTGATGCGGTTACTCCAGGGAAAAATGGAATGAAAGGTGAACCTAAAGATTTAGCAAAAGATATTACTGCTAAGCCAGGTGTGAAAGAAGTTACTGTGCCGGTGACTTATACAAATCAAAATGGAGAAACTTTAACAGAATCAGTAAAAGTTAAAGTAACAGTTTTACCAAAACCAACACCAAAAGGAATTTTCGTTGCAAAAGATAGCGATAAGGAAAAAGCAAAAGAAAAAGCTCTTGCTAAAGCCAAAGAAGCTATTGCGGATGGCACATTTAAAGGAAAACTTCCAGAAAATGTTACAAATGTAAGTATTGATGAAAATGTGGCAAGTCCAGATTTATCAGATGATACAGATGTGAATGTAACTGTGAAGTACACTGTTGATGGGAAAGAAAAAACAACGGTTGTTAAAGTGCCTGTAACTGTAGTAGAGGGAGTTCCACAAATTGTTCCAGTGGATGAAAATAATAAACAACCAAATCCAGAAAACAGTATTGATAAAACAGAATATCCAGAAGGTTCAACTTTTGAATATGATCCAAAATCTCCTGTAGATACTACAACTCCTGGTGATTACACTGTCAATGTCATTGTAAAAGATAAAGAGGGAAATCCGATTTCAGAAGTACCTGCAACTGTACGTGTTGTAGAAAGCTACCCACAATTTGTGCCAGTCGCTAAGGAGAAAAAACAACCAAGTGTTGAAGGAAGTATTGACCCTAAAGCATTCCCTAAAGATACAGAGTTTACTTATGAAAGCCCAGTAGATACAACAACACCAGGAGAAAAAGACGTTATTGTAGTAGCAAAAATTGGAGATAAGGTCATTGCAAAAGTCCCTGCAAAAGTAATGGTTGTAGAACCTAAGACACAATATGTGCCAGTCGATAAAGATAATAAACAACCAGATGCATCTAAGAGTATTGACCCTGAACAATATCCAGATGGAGTAACATTCAAATATAAGACTCCAGTAGATACAACAACACCAGGCGAAAAAGATGTTATTGTAGAAGCAAAAGACGGAGAAGATAAACTTGTAGAAGTTCCAGCTAAGGTTAAAGTAGTGGAAGGTAAAGAACAATTAATTCCTGTAAATCCAACTGAAAAACCACAAGCCAGAGATAGTATTACTCCAAGTGATTATCCAGAAGGTTCAACATTTGAATACAAAGTTCCAGAAGGACAAACAGAACCATTTGATGCAACAACTGTTGGAGATAAACCAGTAACGGTTGTTGTAAAAGATAAAAATGGAAATGTATTAGTAGAAGTTCCGGCAACGATTAAGGTGGTAGAAGCTAAACCAACACCAATTGAAACACCAGTGACAAATACACCTTTAACAAAGGATGATATTGCTAAATATGTCAAAGTCCCAGAAGGTGGAAAAGTTACGAATGTAGAAAACGTTCCAGACTTAATAACCCCAGGTAAGAAAACTCCTGTTAAAGTAACTGTTACCTTACCAAATGGTAAAACAACGACAGTAGAGGTTCCAGTTAATGTAACTCCAGTTAAAGGCATTGAAACACCAGTTACGAAGACTCCACTAATCCCAGATGATTACACTAAGGGAATTACCATTCCAGAAGGTGGAAAAGTTACGAATGTTGAGAACATTCCAGACTTAACAACCCCAGGTAAGAAAGATCCTGTTAAAGTAACGGTAGAATTACCAAATGGCAAAACAATTACTGTTGATATTCCGGTTAATGTAACACCAGTTAAAGGTATCGAAACCCCAGTTACGAATACACCATTAACTCCAGAGGATTACACC